>NZ_JBFAKS010000001.1:311532-504418 GCF_040655855.1 Kribbella sp. NPDC050281
TCCCCTCCGCTGGGTAGGCCCACCGGCTGGTGGGTTCGCCAACCGCACGCCATGGGTCAACCCACACTCTCGTGGGTCAACCCACGACAGGGGCCCACGCCGCCCCACGAGCGTCCCCTCCGCTGGGTAGGCCCACCGGCTGGTGGGTTCGCCAACCGCACGCCATGGGTCAACCCACACTCTCGTGGGTCAACCCACGACAGGGGCCGTCGCCGCCCCACGAGCGTCCCCTCCGATGGGTTGGCCCACCGGCCGGTGGGTTGGCCAGCCGCACGCCGTGGGTCAACCCACACTCTCGTGGGTCAACCCACGACAGGGGCCGACGCCGCCCACGAGCGTCCCCTCCGATGGGTCAACCCACGAGAGGGGCCTACCAGAGAGGGGGCTACCAAGTGACCTCGATTGTGGTGGTCTTGGAGACGCCGTTGACGGTGACGCCCAGCTGGACCGTGCCTGGGCGGATGCCGGTCACCTTGCCGGTGGCCGGGTCGTACGACGCGACGGCCCAGAACGGTGCGGTGTCGGCCGGACCGATGTGGAGGAGCGCCGAGCCGAACCAGTCGGACGACACCGGGAACGCAACCCGCACTCGGCGCTCGTCCTGGACCACCGTCGCGGCCGCCGTACCCGTCTCACCTCGGTGCAGCGTCGCAGGCGCCGCGAGCTCGAGCGAGTCCACGTGCGGTCGCAGCTCGACCTGGAACCAAGACCGCTCCGGCGCCGACCACTTCCGCTCGCCGGCCGGCGCAGCCGCGGCCTTCGGGTCGATCCCGACCAGCGCCCAGCCGGTGAAGCCACCCGCGTCCGGTGCCGCTGCCGGGCTCTTGCCCGAGTTGCCGGTCAGCGGCAGCAGTACGCCGTCCGTCCGGGTGGCGGCGAACGTCCCGGCATGCGCTGCCATGTACGCCGCTCCCTTGCCGGTCTGCGCGCGGAAGTCAGCCAGCCACTTCACCACCATCGCCGCTTCCTTGCGGTCACCGAGCTGCGAGTTGGCCGTCGGCGACGGGTCGTCGATCGGGTGGTGCGCCATCACCACGACGTTCCGGATCGACTTGTTCCGGGCCGCGTCGTCCAGTTGCGCGCGCAGGTCACGGATCTGATCGAACCCACCGGCCCGCAGCGAACCGAGCGAGGAGTCACGCAGGACGAACCGCGTGCCGTTGTGGTCGAAGGTGCTGGTCGGCGACCCGAACACCTTGGTCCACTCGGACAGGTCACCCGGTCCGTAGCTCTCGTGGTTGCCGGGCACGTAGTGGACCGGCACCTTGCCGGCCACCTCCTCGTCGATGATCTGCTTGGCCAGCGCGATGTCGTTCGGGAAGGCCCGATCGACGAAGTCACCGTTGATCACCAGGAAGTCCGGGTGCTGCGCGAGTGCCTCGCGGATCGTCCGCCGGGCCTGCTTGACGTAGTCGGAGTTCGGGTCGTCGGAGGTGAACTGCGCGTCCGACATCACCGCGAAGCGCCAGCGCCCACCGCCGGTCACCATGCCGTCCGTGACCACCATCGGGTCGATCACCTTCGCCGGTGGCGCCACGGTCACCGGCGGCGCGCTGCGAACGGTCAGGTCGTCGACGATGATCCGTCCGGAGTACTGCCGGGTCGGCACGGTCTCCACCACATAGATCCGCCAGAACCGCAGCGGCATGGCCAGACCGGGCGGGATGTCCGCCTCGACATACTTCCAGCCGGTCCAATCCACGGTGGCCGCGAGGTTCAGCGTCTGCGCGGTGCCACCGGCAGCGTCGTACGCGTTCGCCCGCAGCCACGCGCCCTTGCCGTCGCCGTAGACCCAGGCGCCGAGCTTCTGCGGCTGCCCGGGCAGCGTCTGCTGCGGCGTCTGCGAGAGGTACGCCGCTCGCGTTGCCGTACTGCCGGTCAGCGAATAGTCGAGCGCGATCGCCTGGCCGCCGTCATGCCCTTCGGCGGCGGACGCCGATGCCGTCGCCGCACCGACCGGTACGGCGTTCGCGGCCCACTTGGTCAGGTCGTCGACCTCGTCCACGACCGTGCTGCTCAGGCCGGCGGTGACGCTGAGCTGCGTGGTCAGGTCACCGACCTTGGCCGTGACCACCGTCGAGACCGCCTCGTCGCTGAGCACGTTGACCTCGAACCCATTGCCCTTGGCAACCACCTTGACGACGGCCGGGTCGTAGGTCAGCTCGACGTCCCGCGGCTCGATCCAGGTGGAGAACCCGTCGGCGTCGTACCCGTCGACCTCGAAGAACCCCTTGGCGGCGGAGTCCGCCAGCGACACCTGCCGCGTCGACGGTGCCAGGCGGGCCGGCGTACCGAGGACCGTCATGGGGAACCTCCCGTTCGCCGAACCGCGAGCCGCCGTGACCACCACCTCGCCGGCTCGCCGTCCTGTCACCACACCCTGCTGGTCGACACCGACATTGCTTCCGGCGAACCAGTACGGCGTACCTGTCGCGGGAGCATAGGTCTCGTCGTGGCCGGTGGCGGTGAGAACGCGGCTGAGGCCGGTGAGGACGCGGGAGCTGCGTGACACATCGGCGTCCGGGCCGTCGGCCGCCGTACCCAGAGCCTCGACCTGGTAGCCCGTCAGCGTGCCGGAGCCCTTCACCGGAAGGAGTCCGAGGCCGTTCGGGATCAGGCGCTCGCCGCCGTCGGACGGGTCGTTCACCACGTGCGGCCCGGCCTCTCCGGGCGAGCGGGCCAGCATCGTGGACGAGCCGCCGCCGTCCAGGTTGAGCGCATCGTCGGCACCGAGGCCGATCATCAGCTCGCCCATCTCCTTGAGCGACAGGCCGCGGGATCCGGTCGCCCGGCCATCGACGGTCAGCAGGAACATCCTGCTGCCGTCCTTGTCGAAACCGACCGCAGTGCGCGGTGCGAGGTCGGCGTCCGGTACGTCGGCGGGGACAACACCGTCCTTGGCCAACTGGTAGTTGCCGCTGATGCCGACCGCGACGTTCGCCGCATCCGGGCGCAGGCCGTACTCGACGTCGACCTTGTCGCCGACCTCGAAGGCGGTGAGGGCGTCGGCGCCCGCCTCCCGGCCGATCAGCGCCTGCTCGTTCGCGGCCAGCGGAGTGGTGCCCGGAGTGGCGGCCGAGGAGACGACCACCCCGTCGCGAAGGATCACCTCGCGTACGGTCGGCAGGCCGTCGACGGTCCGGGTCCGGGCCGCGTCACCCCACTCCGGCGTGTAGAGGCCGATGCCGCCGGAGTTGACGGCCGGCGAGTTCAGGTTGGTCAGCTCGAGCTTGGTCGCGTCGTCGTCGGTCGCACTGCCCTGCAGGAAGAGCTGCGCGATCTGGCCAAGGCCGTCCTTGCCGATCACCGCGGTGTCGTTGTGGCCGGTGGCCGGCGCGTTGATCAGCCGGCCGTCCCGCTGGACGCCGACACCGAGTGGTGCGGTGGTGTCGTTGATGTCGAAGAAGTCGCCGTTGACGCCGGCGATCGCACCCCGGCTCGCCAGCTGCTGGCTGAGCGGCGTACCGCCGGAGACCTTGCCGGTGTTGACGTAGTCGACCGTCACGCCGTGCTTGTCCAGGTCGGTGGTCAGGATGTCGCCGCGCTGCCAGCCCTTGGGGTCCAGTCGCTCGAACGACGTGTAGTTCACGCCGGGCGCGACCGGGCTGTCCTCGCGCGTCGTCAGTACGCCGTCACCGGCGATCCCGGCATCCGGGATGGGCCCGTCCGCGGTCTGCGCGTGGGACGGGCTGACGACGACACCGGCCAGCAGGCCACCCACGCCGATGGCTGTGGTCAAGGGACGGAAGAGCGACACGGGAGCCTCCCCAACGTGGACGGACGCGGCCATCCGACGCGGTGCGCTCTACCTCCACATGAGGCACAGGTGTACGCCGGTCAACCGACCGGTGACAAAGTAACGTCTCCAGCGGCTGACCGGAAGGTTTTCTTCTCTACTGATCGGATCCGTTGGTACTGACCGGGCGCCCCGACACCTGCCACGCGTGCATGCCGCCGTCCAGGTTGATCGCCTCGCGGCCGATCGAGTTCAGGAACTGGGTGGCCATCCCGGACCGTCCGCCGACCGCGCAGACGCAGAGCACCTTCTGGTCCGCCGGCACCTCGCCGACCCGCTGCTGCAGGTCGCCGAGCGGGATGTGCACGGCGCCCTCGATGTGCCCGCGGTCCCACTCGTCCGGCTCACGTACGTCGAGCACGAACGCCTCCGCCAGCAAGGTGTCGCCGAGTTCGGCCACCACGACCGAGGGGATCTGCTGATTCTGGAACATGCCTCCGATCATCCCAGACGCCGGTGACGCGATCCGGCCACGGCGGGCCGAGGCGTGGAAATCGCGTTGACACCGGCAGACCCGATTGCGGAACGTAGATCGGAGGAGGCGGCGGCGTTGGCACTGATTCAGGGCATCCCCGGCGAGTTCGGGCCGCAGCCGTGGGGCGAGGCGATCCTGCGGAACGGCGAGCTCCTGCTGCTCCGGATCACCCGCCGTCCCCCCAACCACGAGGTCCGGCTGCCGGGCCTGGCGACCACGCCGCGGCATGTGGTCGAGGACGGTACCGGCAGGGCGCTGACCTGGCGGCACGATGGCGACGACCTGCTCGTCCGCCTGCCCGAGTCCACCGAGCGCGCCGTCGTCCGGGTGTCGCTGGAGGGCAAGCTGCGGATCGTCCCGCCGGACACGGTCACGGCCAACGCGGACGGCGTCTGGGACCTCACGCCGGCTGGTACGACGGCCCACCTCGTCGCCCGCCGCTCCGCGGACGTCGCAGTCCGCGTCTTCGGCGAGGCGACCGGCGAGATCGAATTGGCGAACCAGTCGCTGCCCATCCATCACCTCGGCCGGACCATCGGTCCGTTCCAGGTGCCGGCCGGCCTCGTCGTTCCGCTGACGCTTCCGGCCGGCGTACGTCGGGTGCTCGTCGCGCCGGTCGGCACAGTACTGGCGTCGATCCACGCCTGCGGTCCGGCCGGCGAGCTGGTTGTCCGCGTCACGAACTTCGGCCGCACGGTCGCTCAGGGGGAGGTCGAGCTGGCCCTGCCCACGGGGACCTGCCGATGGACCTTCGAGGAGCTCGAGCCCGGCGGGTCGACGGGGTGGACCGCCGCGATCACCGGACGGCCGGGCGTGTACGTCCTCGAAGCCCGGCTGGACGCCGGGCGTCGCTCGGCCTCGTCGCCGTTGTCGATTCACCTGTGATGGGTTGAATTCCGGCAACGGTTCCCCTGTACTGAGGCTGATCGATCTTCCGCCCCGATCGAGGAGTCACCCATGCGCAATGCCCTGCCCAGAACCCTCCGGCTTGTGGCCGCCGGCATCCTGCTCACCGGCGGCGGCGTCGTCAGCACAGCCGCCGCAGTCTCTCCCCCATCCACACCAGCAGCCGCGACAACCGCCGTACAGGCTCCTGCGCTGCCGTCGAAGGTTCCGGCCGGTGCGCTCGACGCGACCGGCTACTGGACCGCCGAGAAGCTGAAGAACGCGATCCCGGCCGACCTGCCGGGTGACGCCGCAACCCCAGCAAAACAAAGGCCTTCCACGTCGAGTGGCGTCGCGTCGAAGCCGGTCGCCCCGCTCGGCTACAAGCTCGCGAACGATGTCGTCCCGAGTACGGCGGGCAAGCTGTTCTTCGTCGACAACGGGCTCAACTACGTGTGCTCGGCGTCCACGATCAACAACAACTACAAGAACCTGATCATCACCGCCGGCCACTGTGTCCACAGCGGGGCCGGTGGCGCGTGGCACTCGAACATCGTGTTCGCGCCGGCGTACTACAACGGCCAGTCGGGCTACGGCCTGTGGAACTGGAGCCAGGCGCGCACGTTCAACTCGTGGATGAACAGCAGCGACTTCACCCACGACCAGGCGTTCGTCACGCTGCAGCAGCGCAACGGCGCCAACCTGGTCGACGCGGTCGGCGGGAACGGACTGGTCTGGGGCAACAGCCAGAACCAGCCTGGTGCCCGGATCTGGGGTTGGCCGGCCGAGCCGCCGTACAACGGTGAGGTGCCGTACTACTGCGACGGCGACACGTTCGCGTGGGGCGGCTCCGACGCCGCTCTCACCTGCTCGATGAACGGTGGCGCGAGCGGAGGTCCGTGGCTGAAGGATCGGATCGACGCGAACCTCGGCTACGTGTTCGCGGTGACGTCGCGTCGGACGACCAGCGGTACGCCGACGTTGCTGTCGACCCCGAACTCGGCCGACGTGAAGACGATGTTCGACCTGATGACGACGTAGCAGCTATTTCAGGAACTTGACTGCTATTTCAAGAGCTTGGACAGGCGGCGGTCGGCCAGCGGCTTGCCGCCTGTCTGGCAGGTGGCGCAGTACTGCAGCGCGGAGTCGGCGAAGCTCACCTCGCGGACGATGTCACCGCAGATCGGGCACTTCTGGCCCTTACGGCCGTGCACCCGCAGGCCGGACTTCTTCTCCGACTTCAGGTCCTGGACCGCGAGCCCGGCGGACCGGTCGACGGCGTCCTGGAGGGTTTCGCGCATCGCGTCGTACAGGGTCTTCAGCTCGTCCTCGGACAGATTCGAGGCGGGTTTGAACGGGCTCATCTTCGCGACGTGCAGGATCTCGTCGGAGTAGGCGTTGCCGATGCCGGCGATGACCGACTGGTTCCGCAGGACGCCCTTGAGCTGGACCCTGCCCTGGCGCTTGAGGATGTCGCTGAAGTCGGCCGGTGACAGGGTGAACGGATCCGGCCCGAGCCGCGCGATCCCGGGGACCTCGGCCGGGTCGCGGACGACGTACACCGCGAGCTTCTTCTGCGTGCCGGCCTCGGTCAGGTCGAACCCTGAGCCGTCGTCCAGCACCGTCCGCAGCGCGATCGGCCCCTTCCCCGGCCGCACCAGCCCGGTCGACTGCTCCTCCCGCCATCGCAGCCAGCCGGCGCGCGCCAGGTGGATCACCAGGTGCACACCCTGAGCCGAGATGTCCAGGAACTTCCCGTGCCGCTGGACGTCGTCGATCAGCAGCCCGACCAGCGACGAGATCGGCGGATCGTACGTCTTCAACGCACTGATCGCGGTGATGTCCGCACGCACGAACGCCCGGCCGACGGCTCGCTCCCGCAGGAACACCGCTAGCGACTCCACCTCCGGCAACTCTGGCACCGTCCCAGTGTGCCGCAAGCCAGGGACAGTTTCCCGGGGTTCTCCGGTGAATCACCTATTGGAGACGCTTGCTTCGGGCGGCTACCGTCAGTGGCAACAGAGTAGGGAGGCCCTCATGGGGTTCGTGAAGACGTTGGTGAAGGGTGCCGTCGTCGCCAAGCTGGCCCAGATCGCCCAGCGTGAGCTGAGCAAGCCGGAGAACCAGCGGAAGATCAAGGAAGCGTTCCAGAAGATGCAGCAGCGGCGGGCGCAGTAGGCAGGCTTGTGGGCCTGGAGGGTGTAGGTGGCGGGGAGCCAGTTCGGATTCTCCGCCAGACACCGCTCTCCGGCCTGGTCCTCGGTCACCAGGCCGAGGAGGCCACTTCAGCGCGCCCATCCCCGGGGTAGGTGAAAGTCCACCCCTAGGGGAGGGGGCAGGGTGAGTGTGTCCGGGGGCTCGGGTTGGTGTGCTGGAGCACATGAGCCAGGGACTCGATCGGACGCGGATCCAGGACATCGACGCGCTGCGTGGTTTCGCCCTGCTGGGCATCTTGATCGTGAACATCACCTTCGCCGCCTCGGGCTTCCCGATCCACCTGGCCGAGGATCCGGCGTACCACTCCTGGCTGGATCAGGCGGTGCACTGGTTGTCGACGGCGTTCGTCGACATGAAGTTCTATCTGCTGTTCTCGTTCCTGTTCGGATACAGCTTCCAGCTGCAGCTGGTGGCGGCGCAGAAGGCCGGCGCCGCGTTCAAGCCGCGGATGCTGCGGCGACTCGGCGGCCTGTTCGTGATCGGGACGCTGCACGGGATCTTCCTGATCACCGGTGACATCCTCAGCGTGTACGCGCTGATCGGTCTGGTCCTGCTGGGCATGCGGCGAGTGTCGGACCGGACGGCGCTGATCGTCGCCGGCTCCATCTACGCCTACATGTTCATCACCCTGGGTGCAGCAACGCTGTTCATGGACGCGTCGGCTGTCATCGACCCGACCACGGCCGTCGCCTCGGCACAGCAGACCGCGGCCAACCTGGCCGGCTCGTTCAGCGATGTCATCGGCGAGCATGTCCGGGCCATGCCGACGTACGGCCTGTCGCTGCTGACTGTGCAAGGCCCGACGACTCTGGCCGCATTCCTGATCGGCATGGTGCTCGGCCGCCGGCGGATGCTCGCGAACCTCACCGGCACCGAGGCAGTACTGCGGCTGATTCAACTGCTCGGCTTCACCATCGGCATCACCGGCGGGATCGTCTACGCGTCCGCGGGTGGGAACGGCGACACCGGCGCCGTACTGGCCAGCGCGCTGACCGCGCCCTTCCTCACCGCGGCGTACGTCGCAACGCTGCTCAGGGTCATGCACTCCGACCTAGGGCAGGACGTCCGCCGATTGCTGGCACCGGCCGGGCGGATGGCACTGTCCAACTACCTGGGTCAGTCGGTCGCGACGGTGCTGATCTTCACCGGCGTCGGACTGGGTCTCGTCGGGCAGGTGTCGCCGCTCGCGACCATGGGCATCGCGGTGGCGATCTTCGCCGTACAAGTGGTGCTGAGCCACCTCTGGTTGAACCGCTACGGCTACGGACCCGTGGAAGGCGTACTGCGGGCGATCACCAACGCCACCGCGCCGACCTGGCGGCGCCAGCTCAGCAGGGTTTGATCAAAGTAGGCGGGGTTTGATCAAACAGAAGGCCCGCCGGGAAGTCCCGGCGGGCCTTTCTGATGTATCGGTCAGGCCGCGTGGCGGCCGTGGTGCGTGGTGAGACGGGTCCGGCGGATCGTGTGCACGGAGCCGGCGGTCGTCACGGGCTTGTGGTTGAAGGGTTCGGCCTTGCTGCCGAGGGCGAGCAGGTCGAGCTTGGTCCGGGCCAGGTCGCGGTCGTCAGCAACCCAGGAACCGTCCGGACCGGTGGACAGACCGGTCGAGTGGCGCCTGTTGCTGAACTCCAGAGCCGCGATCACGGCCAGCACGAGTACTACGAAAACGATGTATCCGGTCATGGCAGTAATCATGCTACCAACTAGATCCAGCCACCATTGGCACTATTGACATAGTTCCACAAATTACTGCCATACTGGTTCCATGCTGGAAAAGATCGCGGTCGTCCTGATGGAAGACGTCGCCATGTTCGAGTTCGGGGTGGTGTCGGAGGTGTTCGGCCTCGACCGGACCGATGACGGTGTGCCCGCGTTCGACTTCAAGGTGTGCTCGACCACGCCCGGCCAGCCGCTGCGGAGCAGCAGTCACTCCGCGGTGATCGCGCCGTACGGGCTGGAGGAGCTCGAGGACGCCGACCTGGTCGCGCTGCCGGCGACGACCTGGCGGGAGGAGTACGACGAGCGCATTCTCGAGGCGCTGCGGCGGGCCGAGGCCCGCGGGGCGATCCTGCTGACGGTCTGCTCGGGCGCGTTCGTGCTCGGCAAGGCGGGCCTGCTGGACGGGCGGCCGTGTACGACGCACTGGCGCTACGAGAAGAAGTTCCAGGAGCAGTTCCCGCTGGCGAAGCTGGATGCGGACGTGCTGTTCGTCGACGACGGCAACATCATCACCAGCGCCGGCACCGCGGCCGGGATCGACGCCTGCCTGCACCTGGTCCGCCGTGAGCTCGGCAGCGCGGTCGCGACCCGGATCGCCCGCCGGATGGTCGTCCCACCCCAGCGCGACGGCGGCCAGCGGCAGTACGTCGACGTCCCGGTGCCGGAGTCGTCGAGCGAGAGCATGCAGCCGGTGCTCGACTGGATGGTCGACAACCTGACCATCGAGCACACCGTGCCCGCGCTGGCCCGCCGCGCCCAGATGTCCGAGCGCACGTTCGCCCGCCGCTTCGTCGCCGAGACAGGCACCACGCCGCTCAAGTGGGTCACCACCCAGCGCGTCCTCCGCGCCCGCACCCTGCTCGAGCAGACCCGGATGGGCATCGAGCAGATCGCCTCCGAGTCAGGATTCGGGACGGCAGCCTTGCTCCGCCACCATTTCCGTAGGGTGGTGGGCGTGCCACCACAGGACTATCGCCGTACGTTCCAGACCGCCAGCTGATGCTCACCTACCGCGCCGCGGTCGCTGCCGATGCCGACGACGTGATGGCCTTCTGGGCCGTCGCCGCCGAGGACTCCCACCGCCCGCCGGACTCACCCGAGGCCGTGCTGCGGTTGATCGCCCGTGACCCCGAGGCGCTGATCCTGGCCGTGGACGACGACACGGTCGTCGGCTCGATCATCGTCGGCTGGGACGGCTGGCGCTGCCACCTGTACCGCCTCGCGGTCGCCCCGACCCACCGCCGCCAAGGCATCGGACGGGAGCTTGTCGCGAGGGCCGAGGCCCGGTTCGCGGCGTACGGCGGGACGCGAGCGGACGCGATGGTGCTCGACGACAACGCCCAGGCACACGGTGTCTGGTCGACCGCCGGGTACGCGCCGCAGCCCGAGTGGTCCCGCTGGGTCAAGCCGCTCTCGAATACTTGACATCGGACACCCTCGGACTAATACTCGATTTCGAGTAATTGAGATCGAGGAGGGCCCGATGGCCAAGCGGAAGGTCGGGAATCCCCTGGCGTTCGCCGTGCTCGGGAGTCTGGGCGAGCGGCCGATGCACCCGTACGAGATCTCCACGATGCTCCGGGCCCGCGGCAAGGACCAGAGCATCAAGATGAACTACGGCTCGCTCTACTCGGTCGTCGCGGCGCTGGAGAAGAACGGTTTCATCGAGGCACTGGAGACGGTCCGGGAGGGCAATCGGCCGGAGCGGACGGTGTACCAGATCACCGGCACCGGGCAGGCCGAGTTCGACGACTGGCTGACCGAGCTGGTCGGCACGGCCACCCGCGAGTTCCATCCCCTCGAGGCCGGCCTGGCGTACCTGCCGGGCCTGCGACCCGACCGCGCGGCCGAGCTGCTGGAGCAGCGCGCCAGGGCGATCGACGCGGACATCGAGGAGACGACCGCACTGCACGAGCAGATGGAGTCGATCGACTTCCCGCGCATCTTCTGGGTCGAGTCGGAGTTCCGGCTCGCGCTGCTCAAGGCCGAGTCGGAGTACGTGCACCAGCTCGCCGAGGAGATCCGCACCGACACGCTGGGCGGCTCCGCCTTCTGGCGCAAGGCCTGGAAGCTCTTCGAGGAGGACGGCATCACCCCGGCCGAGCAGCTCAAGGACCCGGTCAAGTACTTCGGGACCGAGTTCGAGTGGATGCGGGCGATGCCACCGGAAGCGCAGTAACAGTACGAGACGGCCCCCGACCCACGGTGCGGCAACACCAGGGTCAAGGGCCGCAGTTCCTCGAGTCGGTCCGAAGACCTGGCACCCAAGGCGCAACCATCAGGATAGCCAGCAGCGGACCGGCTCCCATCACCCACAAGGGAGTCACCACATGGTTACGCATGCCCTCGAGGCGGTCGACCTGGTCAAGACGTACCCGGCCGGGCGCAAGAAGCCTCCGCTGCGCGCACTGGACGGGCTGACGTTCAGCGTCCCGGAAGGCATCGTCCTCGGCCTTCTCGGCCCGAACGGCGCCGGCAAGTCCACCACCGTCAAGATCCTCACCACGCTGTCCCGCGCCGACTCCGGTACGGCGCGGGTCGCCGGGTACGACGTCGGCGGCGAGCAGGACCAGGTCCGTCGCGCGATCGGGTACGTACCGCAGAAGTCCAGCTCGGACCCGATGGCCACCGGCGTCGAGAACCTCGTGCTCGGCGGCCGGATCTACGGCCTGTCCCGGACGGACGCCGTCCGCCGGGCCGCGGAACTGCTCGAGCGGTTCGGGCTGACCGAGTTCGGCGATCGTCAGGTCAAGACGTACTCCGGCGGCATGCAACGCAAGCTGGACGTCGCGCTCGGGCTGGTGCACCGGCCGCGGGTGCTGTTCCTGGACGAGCCGACCACCGGTCTCGATCCCGAGGCCCGCGCCGATCTGTGGAACGAGGTCGGCCGGCTGTCCGGCGACGAAGGCCTGACGGTGTTGCTCACCACCCACTACCTCGAAGAGGCGGACCGGCTGGCCGGTCAGCTCGCCATCGTCGACCACGGCAAGATCGTTGCCGAGGGCACCCCGGAGGCGCTGAAGGCGGAGCTGCGCGGCGACTCGGTGCACGTCGAGCTGGTCGACCCGGATCTCGACGGCAGCGTCCGCGCGCTGCTCAGCGGGCTCGCCGGCATCGGCGAGATCGTTGTCGAGGGCAACGCCCTGCGCGCCCGGGTGGACCGAGGTGCGACCGCGGTTCCCGCCGTCCTGGGAGCCCTTGAAGACAAGGCGATTCCGGTCGCCGCGGTGACCGTGTCCCGGCCGTCGCTCGACGACGTGTACCTGCAGTACACGGGACGATCGTTCCATGCGGTGGAAGAGGAGGCTGCGTGATGTCGACTGCAGTTCCGGGATTCACGGCGCACACTCGCTTCATCACCGGCCGGTGGCTGCGGGCACAGTACCGGCAGCCGGCGTTGATCGCGTTCACCCTGGTCCAGCCGGCGATCTGGCTGCTGTTGTTCGGGCAGCTGTTCAAGGGCGTAGTGAACATCCCGGGCTTCAGCGACTCGTCGTACATCGCGTTCCTGACGCCTGGGATCGTGATGATGACCGCGCTCATGACGAGCGGCTGGAGCGGTACGACGTTCATCGCGGACATGGAGCGCGGCGTGATGGACCGGATGCTCGCCTCGCCGGTCAGCCGTGGCGGCCTGATGGCCGGTCAGCTGATCAGCAACGCGACCACGACGCTGATCCAGACCATCCTGGTGTTCGCGATCGGTATGGCCGCGGGCGCTCGGTACGACGGCGGCCCGGCCGGCTACCTGGTCACGATCGGGGTGTCGATGCTGGTCGGGATCGGGTTCGGCTCGCTGTCCAATGCGGTGGCGCTGCTGACGCGGCAGCAGGAGGCGCTGATCGGGATCTCGCAGTTCGTCTCGCTGCCGCTGACGTTCATGTCGTCGATCATGATCGACCCGGCGGTCGCCCCGCACTGGGTGAACGTCGCGGCGAAGTTCAACCCGGTCGACTGGGCCGCGATCGCCGCCCGCCAGGCTCTGGCGGCCGACCCGGACTGGTCGTCGGTCCTGGGCCACTCCGGGCTTCTGCTCGCCTTCACCCTGTTCGTCGGCTGGCTGTCGACGCGCGCATTCCGTACCTACCAGCGCTCGGTGTGAGCATGATCGGTGCATGAGAGCAGTCGTGGTCCACGGACCGGGTGACGTACGGGTCGAGGAACGGCCCGATCCGTCACCCGGTCCCGGCGATGTTCTGGTGGCGATGGAGTGGGGCGGGGTGTGCGGGAGCGACATCTCGTACGCGCTGCACGGCGCGTCCGGGACCGCCGTACTGCGCCATCCCTTGGTGCTCGGGCATGAGGTCGCCGGGCGGGTCGCCGTCCTGGGTGAAGGAGTGACGTCGTACGCCGTTGGTGATGCGGTGACTGTGCATCCGGCGACTCCGTCGGACGAGCCGCTGCCCGCACGGTTGATGGGGCGGACGAACCTGCACCGTGAGGTCCGGTATCTGGGATCCGCCGCCTTCGATCCACATGTCGACGGCGGCTTCTCGACGTACAAGGTGGTGCGGGCCTCGCAACTGCGCTTGCTCCCGGCCGGCGTTTCCACTCAGCTCGGCGCGTTGGCCGAGCCGCTGGGTGTGGCGTTGCATGCGGTCGGGCGGCTCGGTCCGCTGGACGACCGCGAGGTGCTGGTGAATGGCGCCGGGTCGATCGGGTGCCTGGTGGTTGCGGCTTTGAAGGCCCGCGGCGCGGGCCGGGTGGTCGCGGCGGATGTGAGCGTGGCGGCGCTGGACCAAGCGCGGATGTTGGGCGCCGACGACGTGTTCTCCTCGACCGAGCTGCCCGAGGACGTCGAGCTCGTTGTCGAGGCATCCGGCGTACCCGATGCCCTCGGTCCACTCCTGCGCGCGACCGCCCGCGGTGGGACCGTCGTGCAGGTCGGAAATCTGCCGATCGCCCCGACCCCGGCCGTACTGGCCGACCTCGTCACCCGCGAGATCACCTGGACCGGCTCCTACCGCTTCGTCGACGAGATCACCGAGGCGGTCGAGCTACTTGCCAAGGGCATCGATCTGTCGCCGCTCATCGCAGGTACTGCCGACCTGGACGACGCTCCCGCGGCGATCCGGGCGGCCGGATCCACCGCGGGCAAGCTGCTACTTCACCTCGGCTAGGGCGTCGGCGTACCAGGGCTTGATGATCTGGTCGATGATCGCGAGGCGTTCGTCGAAGGGGAGGAACGCGGACTTCATCGCGTTGATGGCGAACCAGCGGAAGTCGGCCAGGCCGTAGTCGAAGGCCTCGGCGAGCAGGGTCAGTTCGCGGCTCATCGATGTACCGCTCATCAGGCGGTTGTCGGTGTTGACCGTGACCCGGAACCGGAGTTTGGCGAGCAGGCCGATCGGGTGGTCGGCGATCGACTCGGCCGCGCCGGTCTGCAGGTTCGAGCTCGGGCACATCTCCAGCGGGATCCGCCGGTCCCGCACGTACGCCGCCAGCAGGCCGAGGTCAGCCTTGCCGGTGTCCGGGTCGTAGTTGATGTCGTCGATGATCCGGACGCCGTGGCCCAGCCGGTCGGCGCCGCACCACTGGATCGCCTGCCAGATCGACGGCAGGCCGAACGCCTCGCCGGCGTGGATGGTGAAGTGCGCGTTCTCCCGCTGCAGGTACTCGAACGCGTCCAGGTGGCGGGTGGGCGGGTAGCCGGCCTCGGCGCCGGCGATGTCGAACCCGACCACCCCGTCATCGCGGTACGCCACCGCGAGCTGGGCGATCTCCATCGAACGGGCCTTGTGCCGCATGGCGGTCAGCAACTGGCGCGCGACGATCGGCCGCTCCGCCGTCGCCATGCCATGCTCGAAACCCTCGCGGACCGCGTCGACGACGTCCTCCAGCGACAGCCCGCCGTTCAGGTGCTGCTCCGGCGCGTACCGCACCTCGGCGTACACCACGCCGTCCGCAGCGAGGTCCTGCACACACTCGCTCGCCACGCGCTTGATCGCCTCGGCGTTCTGCATCACCGCGACTGTGTGGTCGAAGGTCTCCAGGTACCGCTCCAGCGACCCCGAGTCCGCCGACTCGACGAACCACTCCCCGAGCTCCCCGGCATCGGACCGCGGCAGCACATGCCCGATCTCCTTCGCCAGCTCCAGCACCGTCTCCGGCCGCACCCCACCATCCAGGTGGTCGTGCAGAAGAACCTTCGGCGCCGCGCTCAACTGCTCGGGAGTAATCATGCCGCCATGGTGCCAGCAGCGAGGGATCCGGCAAATGTTCAAGATTTCCGTCGGTGCGGCGTGCCATGGTGAGGAAATGATGAGCCGCCTGCGCCGCCGCCCCGAATGGCAGTTCTTCGCGGTTCTGCCCAAGGCGGATCCGGTGCTGGCAACGGTCTGGTGGCTGCTGCTGTTGGCCCGTGGCGCGCTGCCCGCGGTGTTCGCGATCGCGATGGGGTCGATGGTCGGTGCGGTCCAGCACGGGTCTGCTCTGGCAGCTCCGCTGACCTTGATGGGTACGACGTTCGTCCTGCTCCAAGTGCTCACGCCCGTTCACCAGGCCGTCAGCGCCAACCTCGGCAGCCGGGTCGCCGCCTGGCTCAACGACGCGCTCGCGGAGGCCTGTGTGGGACCGCCGGGGATCGGCCATCTCGAGGACCCGGAGCTCGCCGAGGACCTGACCGTGGCGCGGGAGTTCGACCGCGGCCAGACCGGGCCACCGATGTATATGAACGTCGACTTCGCCGCGGGCGGCCTGGTCGAGCTCGCCGGTGGTGTCGCGTCCGCGGTGGTGCTGTTCGGGTTCACCTGGTGGGCGCCTTTGCTGCTCGTCGGCGCCTGGTCGGCGACGCACTGGCTGCTCCGGGAAAGTGGTGTCTGGCGGGACCGGAACACGACCGAGGTTCGATCGGCCCAGCGGCACGCCGACTACGCCTATCGACTGGCCGTCGAGCCGGACGCCGCGAAGGAGGTGCGGCTGTTCGGCCTGGCCGAGTGGACCGTGCAGCGGTTCACCGATCGGCGCCGGCGGCTGTTCGAGTTGCAGCATGCCGCGACGCGGCTACGAGAACGCCCGATGATCTGGTGTCTGCTGATCGTCACAGTGGCCAACGGTCTCGTCTTCTGGGCGCTCGGAGCGGCCGCGATCGACGGTCGCCTGGATCTCGACCGGCTGGTGGTCTTCGCCCAGGTCGCGATCGGGGTCAGCATGATCGCGTTCGGTGGGCTGAACTGGGTCCTCGACGGAGCGGCGGCACCAGTCGTCGCAGTACGGCGGCTGGAGCCCGCGATGGCACCGGCCGGTGCGCTGACGCCCGCCCGGCGACCAGCCGGTGATGCCATGCCCATACGCCGGGGAGCGGTCGCGATCGAGATCCGTGATCTGAGTTTCCGGTATCCGCACGCCACCCAGCCCGTCTTCGACGGACTCGATCTGACCGTGCCGGCCGGCTCGTCGCTGGCCGTCGTCGGCCAGAACGGCGCCGGCAAGACCACGTTGGCCAAGCTGCTGTGCCGGTTGTACGACCCGGACGCCGGATCGATCGAGGTCGACGGGGACGACCTGCGTGACCTCGACACCGACGGCTGGCGGACCCGAGTCACCGCGGTCTTCCAGGACTTCCTGCGGCTCGAGCTCCCCGTGCGGGACAACGTCGCACCGGCCGGAGCTCCGGAGGCGGACATCCTGGCCGCACTCGCGGACGCCGGCGCCGGCGACCTGGCCGGCCTCGACACCCGGCTGGCCACGGGCTACGGCGACGGCATCGACCTGTCCGGAGGTCAGTGGCAACGGATCGCGCTGGCGCGGGCGCTGTGCGCCGTCCGGCAGGGTGCCGGACTCGTGCTGCTCGACGAGCCGACGGCCCAGCTCGATGTCCGGGGCGAGGCGGCGATCTTCGACCGCATTCTGACGGCGACCCGCGATGTCACCACGATCCTGATCTCACACCGGTTCTCGACCGTCCGGCATGCCGATCGGATCTGTGTCCTCGAGGCCGGCCGGGTCGTCGAGCTCGGCAGCCACGAGGAACTGATGGACCTCGGTGGGCGGTACCGGACGATGTTCGATCTCCAGGCCCAACGCTTCACCGCGGAGGTCGACGAACAAGGGATGAGCTATGACACGCTCTGATATCGACGACCTGCCCAAGGCTCTGCCGGCGATGTGGCGGCTGTGCCGACTGGGCTACCAGCACGAGCCAGGGCTCCTGGTCTTCGCCTTCGGGATGACTTTGCTGGCTGCACTGCCGGACGCGTTGCTCGCGTTGTGGCTCGCGGTGCTCGCCGACGGTGTTCTGCAGGACGACCGGCGAGCCGTTCTGCTGGCCGTCAGTGGGCTCGCGCTCTCCGTCACGGCGACCTGGTTCCTACGGACGCTGTCGGCCCGAGTCTCCCGGCGATTCCGGGACCGCGTCACGATCATGCTCGAGGCCCACGTCGCCCGGCTGCAGGCGTCCGTCGCCACCGTCGAGCACCACGAACACCGCGACTTCCTGGACCGCCTGTCGGTCCTGCGCAAACAGGTGTTCGTGCTCGACCACATGTACATGTCGTTGTTCTCCACCTGCGGCTGGATCCTGCGGCTCGGGGTGACTGTCGCTCTGCTGATGTCGATCGATCCGGTGCTGGTGCTCCTGCTGGTGTTCGCGCTGCCCACCGTCCTCAGCTCGAGCTGGCGGCCGGGCGTCGAGCGCGCGGTCGAGGAGCGGTACGCCGCCGACAGCCGCCTGGCCGAGCATCTGTTCAAGACCGCGACCACACCCGCTCCCGGCAAGGAGGTCCGCGTGCTCGGCATCGGCCGGGACCTGGTGGTGAACCGTCGTCGCGAGTGGGAGCGGTGGTACGCCCCGATGGCCGCAGCCCGCTGGACCAGCGCCGCCTGGCATGCCGCCGCCTGGGCCGTGTTCGGCGCGGCGTACGTGGGTGCCGTGCTGTTCGTCGCATCCGGGCTGAACGGCTCGGTCGGTCAGGTGTTGCTGATCCTCGCGGCCGGTGCGCGGTTGTCGTCGTACATCGGTGCGACGGTCGGCGAGATCGGCTTCCTGCGCGGGATCTGGCTGGACGGATCCCGGCGGCTGGTCTGGCTGGAGAACTACGCGGCCTCGTTCGACACCACCGCGGATCTGGCTGCGCCCGACCAGCTCACCGACGGCATCCGGCTGGAGCACGTCTCGTTCGCCTATGCCGGATCCGAACAGCCTGCGCTGGATGACGTCGAGCTGCGGCTGCCGGCGGGCAAGGTGATCGCCGTCGTCGGGGAGAACGGCGCCGGCAAGTCCACCCTGGTGAAGCTGATCTGCAAGCTGTACGAGCCGACCGATGGACGGGTTCTGATTGACGGCCGGCCACTGGACCGGATGCCGGCCGAGGCGTGGCGGCTGAAGATCGCCGGCGCCTTCCAGGACTTCTTCCGGTTCGAGTTCCGGGCCGACCACAGCGTCGGGCTCGGGGATCTGCCGAGGCTGGACGACGAAGCGGCCGTCACCTCCGCTGTCGGCCGGGCCGGTGCCGAGGACGTCGTCGAGCGGCTCGAGGCCGGGCTGAACACTCAGCTCGGTTCCACCTGGCCGGATGGAGCCGAGATCAGCTTCGGGCAGTGGCAGAAGCTGGCACTGGCCCGGGGCTTCATGCGGGACCGGCCACTGCTTCTGGTGCTCGACGAACCGACTGCCGCGCTGGATGCCGAGACCGAACATGCCCTGTTCGAACGCTATGCGGCTGCGGCCAGGAACAGCACGGACGGACGGATCACGATTCTGGTCTCACACCGCTTCTCGACGGTGCGAATGGCCGACCTGATCGTCGTCCTGGACGGTGCCCGGTTGGTCGAGACGGGAACGCACGACGAGCTGATGGCGCGCAACGGCCACTACGCCGAGCTGTACCGGATCCAGGCCGCCGCCTACCACTGATGCCGGCTCAGACAGCGTGGATCTTGAAGACGGGGACGCCGGGGGCGATGTGAAGGAGGGTTTCTTCGGGGGAGTTCTTGGTGACGTCGCCGGAGAAGAAGGTCCCTACCTCCCAGGCCCACTTCTTCAGGTAGAGGCGGAGGACGGGGAGCTTGTCGGCGTTGGGGACCTCTTCGGCGCGGAAGGTCTCGATCTTGCGGCCCAGTTGGAGCCGGCCCTCGTTGCTGGCGCGGAGGTTCTTCACCCACTGGGTGTGGCCGCGGGGTGCGACCAGGTAGCGCTGTCCGTCGAGGACCAGGAGGTTGACGGGGGTGCTCCGCCAGTCGCCGGTCTTGCGGCCGCGGACCGACAGGACCCGGCTGCCCATCAGGCTGATCCCGAGCTTGGTGAAGCGCGCGACGATCCGGTTGAAGATCCGCATGCTGCCGTCGGCAGTGGTGATCACGCGGTTGGCGTCGTAGGTCTGCTTGTACTCCGGCATCGTGGTGCCCCTCCAAGTCTGCGAGAGCGGTGCTCTCTGTTGTGATCAGTGAATACCGGAGCAGTGCTCCCTGTCAAGAGCACTGCTCTCGGTTTTGTGGCACACTGCCTCTATGAACGCCGGACGCACCGCACGCGAGAGAGCCCGCGCCGAGCTGACCGAGGAGATCAAGGCAGCCGCCCGCCGGCAACTCGCCACGGAGGGAGCCGAGTCGCTGTCGCTGCGGGCGATCTCCCGCGAGCTCGGCATGGTCTCGTCCGCCCTCTACAGGTACTTCCCGAGCCGCGACGACCTACTCACCGGCCTGATCGTCGACGCGTACGACGCTCTCGGTACGGCGGCCGAGTCGGCAGCGGCGAAGGACTACGAGCACCCGATCCAGGCGTGGCTGGCGGTGTGCGCCGCTCTCCGCGAGTGGGCACGGGCCAACCCACACGAGTACGCCCTCATCTACGGCTCACCGATCAGTGGCTACCAGGCACCGCAGGCGACGGTCGAGCCCGCCGCGCGGACGCCGATCGTCCTGCTGCGCATCGTGAGCCAGGCCCACGCGGAAGGCTGGCTCAAGCTTCCCGGCGACGTGCCGGAGCCCACCGGCAAGCTGCCCGAACAGCTCGACGTGATTGCGGCGATCGCTCCCGGCGTACCGTACCGGATCCTGCTGCGAGTGGTGATCGCCTGGACGCAGCTGTTCGGGATGATCAGCTTCGAGCTGTTCGGTCAGCTGGTCGGGACGATGGATCCAGCGGACGACTTCTACGACGCGGCAACCCGGCAGATGGCGAAGTTCATCGGCCTCAGCTGAAGGCCTTGGGCAGTGGCACTGTGAGGGCCTGCGCGACCCGGCGTACATAGACCTCGCGCGGGATCGAGACCGCGCCGAGCGTCGCCAGGTGGTCCGTCACCCACTGGATGTCGAGCACCCGGTCGGCGGCGTACTCGTCGTCCAGCAACTCGATCAGCCCGGCCACCGCGGCCTTCGACCCGTCGGTCTTGTGGTGGAACATCGACTCCCCGGCGAACAGCCCGCCGATCGCGACGCCGTACAGGCCGCCCGCGAGCTCGTCGCCGTCCCAGGCCTCGACCGAGTGCACCCAGCCGAGCCGGTGCAGTTCGGCGTACGACGCGATGATGTCCCGGTCGATCCACGAGCCGGGCCGGCGCGGATCGGCGCACGCCCGGATGACCTGGTCGAACGCGGTGTTGACCCGGATCTCGAACTTGCTCCGGGCTCGCCGCACCGTCCGCGACGGCCGGTACCCGGCCACCTCGATCACGCCCCGATCGACCGGCGACCACCACAGCACCGAACCGCGGTGGTCCGGCATCGGGAACAGCCCCGCCCGGTACGCCGCCAGCACCGTCCCCGGAGCCAGATCCGCGCCGCCCGCGACCACGTCACTCGCCCCGGCGACCGCCACCGGCGGAAACTCCCAGACAGACCCAGCAGGCTCGACAGGCACGCCACCATCCTGGACCACGACCCATCGCCGGCTCCCACCAGCCACCTAGGGGACACCAAGGGTTTCTCCCGAGTGGCGGGGTACCAGGAGCCACGTAGAGTTGAGGCACGCCCCGACTCCGTCGCGGGGAGGGCCGGAAGGAGCACCGTGGCCGGAGTAGCCAGGTTCGTTGCCAGCAGTCTCGCGCCCGCCGCGCAGCGCTTTGCACCGCAAGCCGCAGCGGGTGCCCTGCGCCAGGTTCTCGAGATCGCGATCGACGGCTATCAGCGGTTCCCCGGCGCGGAGCGGGTCGCCGAGACCAAGCTGGCCAAGGTCGGCGGTGACCCACAGCTCGCGATCGACGCCGTGATCGACCAGCACATCAGGCTGGCCGGCGTGCAGGGCTTCGCCACCGGCCTCGGCGGCCTGGTCACCCTCCCGGTCGCGCTGCCCGCGAACCTGACCGGCATCGCGATCGTCCAGGCACGCATGGTCGCCGCCATCGCGCACCTGCGCGGCTACGACCTCGGTGACCCGCGCGTCCGCACCGCTGTGATCACCTGCCTGCTCGGCGAGGACGGCATCACAGACCGGCTGGAGAAGTCGAGTCTCCCGACGTCGCCGTTGGCGATCGCGACCGCTCCGGTGTTCGATCCCGAGCTGGACCGGCAGGTCGCCGGTGAGGTCGTCGGCGAGCTGATCGCGCGGATCAGTGGGAAGAAGATGGCGCTCACCTTCACCCGGCGGGTTCCGTTGCTCGGTGGCGCGGTCGCCGCCACCGTCGACGGCTGGTCGACGTACCGGGTCGGCCAGTACGCCGACAAGAGTCTGGTCCGCCGGATCCGCCGCCCGATCGAGCCCTGACGAGCGTGGTCGCGCCGTTCTGGGGCCCGACGCTCGACTGTCCGGATCCGCTGGAGCTGGGCGAGTTCTACCAGCGCGTCGCGGGTGGTGAGCTGGCCGTCGTCCACGAGGCGTTCGTGGAGCTGAGGTTCGAGACGTACAGCATCGGCTTCCAGCGCGACCTGAACTACCGGGCGCCGACCTGGCCGGATCCGCGCGTGCCGCAGCAGTGCCACCTCGACTTCATGGCGGCGGACCTGGACGCGGAGCAGGCCCGCGTCATCGAGGCGGGCGCGACCCCGACCCCGCTCCAGCCGGAGCCATCGGTGTTCCGGGTCTTCCTCGACCCGGCCGGACACCCGTTCTGCCTGACCACCTGGCGTACGCCGAGCGGTCCACCCAAGTCCCGCTGACCGTCAGACCCCGGCCGACGCCACCGAGCGTCGGGTCATCGGAAGCCGGCTGCGCGTCTCCTCGTCGGCCGGTGTCTCGACGAACAACACCAGCTCCGGATGCGCGGGCACGGCCAGCTCGGTGACGGTCAGATGCAGCTCACCGGCCTCCGGGTGCAGGATGTGTCGCGGACGTGGACTGCACGCGGCGACCTCGTGCCGGGACCAGAGCTGAGCGAACTCCGGACTCAGCTTCTGCAGCCGCTCCAGGTCCGTCTCCCAGTCGGGATCGCCGACATGTTCGCCGTACGCCGACCGTAGTCGGCCGACCAGGTACGGGACCTCGGTGTCGTAGTTGAGCAACTGCTGCCGGGAGGTCGGCTCGGTGACGAGGCACCAGAGCAGGTTCTTGTGGATGCAGGGCAGTGCGTGCCAGTCGTGGAACAGGTCGCTGAACGCCGCGTTGGTCCGGACGATGTCGAACCGGGTGTTCGTGATCACCGCGGGCAACGGGTCGAGCGCGCCGAGGATCTCGGCGAAGACGTTCTCGTTCGCGCAATCGGTCACGCGCGGCGGCCGCGCCGGAGTCGCCTCGGCCAGGCGATACAGGTGTTCGCGCTCGATCGAGCTGAGTCGCAGCGTCCCGGCGACCGCGTCGAGTACCTGCCCGCTGGCGTTGATCGGCCGGCCCTGCTCGAGCCAGGTGTACCAAGTCACGCCGACCCCAGCGAGCTGAGCGAGCTCCTCACGGCGCAGTCCGGGCGTACGACGCCGACCGCCGGCGGGCAGACCGACATCCTCGGGGGACACCCGGGCGCGCCGCGCCTTCAGGAATTCCCCGAGCTCGGTCCGGCGATCAGTCACCCGACCATCCTGACCGCACCTACCGACATTTCCCAGCGGATTACCCGGCGAGCGCCTGCACCACCCGGCTCGGCGACGGCTTGCCCAGCTGACCGGCCATCCAGACGCTGGTGGCGACCAGCTTCTCCAGGTCGACGCCCGTCTCGATGCCGAGGCCGTCGAGCTGCCAGAGCAGGTCCTCGGTGGCCAGGTTGCCGGTCGCGCTCTCGGCGTACGGGCATCCACCGAGGCCGCCCGCCGAGCTGTCGACCGTGGTGACGCCGGCGCGGAGCGCGGTCAGCGTGTTGGCGAGAGCCTGGCCGTACGTGTCGTGGAAGTGCACAGCCAGCTTGTCGACCCCCACCCCAGCCGCGCCGAAGGCGGCGATCAGCGCGGTCACCTGACCCGGCGTCGCCACACCAATCGTGTCGCCGAGGGACAGCTCGTGGCAGCCGAGCTCGACCAGCCGCGCGCCGACCTTCACGACCTGGTCGATCGGTACGTCGCCCTCCCACGGATCGCCGTAACACATCGACACGTAGCCACGGACCGTCAGCCCTTCGGCCAGGGCACGGTGGATCGTCGGGGCGAACATCGCGAACTGGTCGTCCAGCGTGGAGTTCAGGTTCTTCGCGGCGAAGGTCTCGGTCGCGCTGGCGAAGATCGCGATCTCCCGCACGTTCGCGGCCAGGGCCCGGTCGAGGCCGCGCTCGTTCGGGACCAGGACCGGCGCCCGGACGGCTTCCGGCAGGTCCAGCCCCTCGAGCAGCTCCGCGGCGTCGGCGAGCTGCGGCACCCACTTGGGGTGCACGAAACTGGTCGTCTCGATGGTCGTCAGGCCCGCGGCCACGAGCCGGTGGATGAACTCCGCCTTAACCGCCACGTCGACGATCGCCGACTCGTTCTGCAGTCCGTCGCGGGGACCGACCTCGTAGATCGTGACCCGGCCGGGCAGTCCGTCGGCCCGCTCCACCTGCGGCTTCCGCATGTCCTTGCCCTCCGTACCGCCGACAATGGTCGTGATGAACACTCTTGCTGACATTCTGCGTGGCGTCGAACGCGGCGCGTTCCCGCCCCCGGACCTCGGCATCACCGTCGTGCCCCCGCCGTCGGACCGAGCGTCCTGCCTGGTCGCGTTCACCGCCCACATCGTCATCGCCGCCGATGTCGACGCCGCCTGGGTCGCGGAGCGACTGCCACCAGGCGACCTGTGCGCACCGACGAACCCGCCGTTCCTGTCGGCTCTCGAGGCGGCGACGGAACGCCACGTGGCCTCCCTCGACGCGATGCTCCTCGCGCCGGCAGTCACCGACCCGGCGGAGCGCACCGCGGCGACCGCCGGTCTCAGCGAAGTGACCGACCACCAGCACCCCCGGATCGAGAACGCCTTGCACACCCGCGACGACGTCCGTGTGTACGTGGACGAGTACGGCGGGTTCGTGCTGACCGGACGCGGTCTCGCGGATCGCGTCGAGTGTGCGATCGAAGTACCGGAAGACGCCCGCGGCAAGGGACACGGGCGCCGGCTGGCGCGGGCCGCGCGGGCCTTGATTCCTGCGAATGCACACGTTTGGGCGCAGGTCACACCGGGGAATGCTGCATCGATGCGCACGTTCCTCGCGGCCGGATACCGGCCTGTAGGTTCGGAAGCTCTTCTGGTCAAGTGACCACCGGGTGAACATCCGATGGTCGGACCGTTGCTCGGGGCACCTAATCCACACCTGTGGACAACGTTGGGGACAACGTCCTCAGGTGGTGCGGAGCCGGCGGTGGTACGTGTGCGGTTCGCCGGCGTAGAAGTTGCCGCGGTACAGACCCCGGATGATCTCGGCCTCGTAGCCGTCGAGTTCGGGCATGCCGAGTTCGCGGGCGATCTCGAGCTCGGCGTGCGCGTCGTACGGGACGCGGACGAACTGGATCGAGAACGTCGCCGGATCGGGTGAGTCCGGCACGCCTTCGAGGATCGTGTAGACCGGGGTCGGATCGTCCAGGCTGTTGCCGACCGAGCCGATGTTGAACAGCGTCCGGCCGAGATCGACCTCGTAGAACGGGTCGTGGGTGTCGGCGTACCCGACCATCGTCGGGACCGGTCCGGCGCCGGTGGCCTCGGTGTTCTCGAACATCAGCCGGTACTCCGCTTCGTCGTGATCGAACCGGACGCGCTTGTGAACGCTCGTCGACGACGCGTGGAACAACCGGATCTGCCGGCCGCTGAGCAGGAAGTCGTGGCAGAACGGGAGCCCTCGCAGCCAGGTCCCCTGGTCCTCGCGCAGTTCCTTCCGCCACCAGCGCATGCCCTCGGTGTCGAACTCGCGGTCCGGGTCCGGCAGCGAGTCGTCCCAGTTGCCGAGGATGTTCACCTCGCAGACCTCCCGGCACCGGTCCACCACCGCCTGCCCTCGCGGTCCTTTCCCGACGTAGTCACCGAGATTGAAGATCCGCCCGATCCCCCGCCGCTCGATGTCCGCGAGCACCGCCTCCAACGCGGTCAGGTTCCCATGCACGTCCGAGATCAGCGCGATCCGCTCCAGCCCCATGTCCGTCATGGTTCCACCCTGCCGCACCCCACCGACACCGGTTTTCCCGCGGCGGCCCAGGCCTGTGGATAACTTCCGCGGCGATCGGCCGATCTTTGCCAGCCTTGATCCATGAGGCCGGAACACGAGGACAAGTCACCGTTCGGACGCGGGTTCGTCACCGCCTGCGTGGTCGTCAGCACGGTGCTGCTGTGTGGCGCTCTGCTGCTGGTCAGCGCTCTGACCTCGGACGACGACCAACAGGCGGCAGCGCAAACCGCACCCACAGCACCACCCGCGACGCCAGACGCCCAGCCTGCCGCAACTGGAGAGGGCAGCTGTGGTCTGCCCGGTGGTGATCAGACGATCCCGACGAAGCCGCCGGCCGTGGATGCCTGGGAGGTCAGCCGTCGCGTCGTCGTACCGCGATCGAGCGCGACCGGACCTGCCCGGACCGATCCCGACGGCTTCCGGCATTGCTTCGCCCACTCACCGACAGGCGCCGTCTTCGCTGCCTACAACGTGGTCGCCGCCTTCGCCGACCAGGAGCAGGCGCTCGCCACGATCCGGAAACTCATGGTCCCGGGCCCGGACACCGACGCCCTGACGCGTGCGCAGAGCGAGTCGGAGCCGTCCGGCTCGTCCGCCTCGCAGGTGGCCGGCTTCCGCGTGCTCGACGCCGGCGGAGACCGAGCCACGATCATGCTGGCACTTCCGGCCGAGTCGGCGTACATGAGCATCACGCTGACCATGCGCTGGTACGACGGCGACTGGCGCCTCCAGTCACCACCTCCCGGCGGGGCGGTCGGAGCGCCGTACTCCCAGCACCGGGACCTGAGCGACTTCGTGCCGTGGAGCGGTGTCTGATGTGTGGGCCGACGGAGATCGATTGCCACATCACGAGGGGTCTGAACGACGTCGCAGGCAACGCACTGGAGCAGATCGCGAAGAGCATCGGACAGGCGGCGTACGAGGGCATCCAGGCGATCGCAACCTTCTGGATCCACCAGCCGAGCCCGGCACTCTCGGTCGGCGCGGACACCTCGAGTCCGCGGAACAGCGCGATCGTCGACTTCCTCCAGGGCAACGTGCTGTGGGTGTCGGCGGCTGTCTTCACCGTCGCGGTGCTGGTCGCCGGGATGCGGCTGGCCTGGGAGCAGCGCGCCCGGCCGCTCCAAGAGTTGCTCAAGGCAACAATGGTGTTCGTCGCCGTCGGTGCGGCCGGGTCCGCGACGTTGCAACTGCTGGCCGAGTGGTCGGACAAGCTCGCCGAGGCGATCATCCGCTCCGCGCATCCCAACGACACGACGCTGGCCACCGCACTCGCCGACGTGATGCTGCAAGGCAGCCTGGGCACCGTGACGGGAACGAACCCGGCCACGCTGATCATGATGTTCGCCGGCGTCGCCGTCATTCTGGCCGCGCTGATCCAGGTCGTGCTGATGGTGATCCGGTCCTCGATGCTGATCCTGCTGGCGGGCACGTTCCCGCTCGCCGCGGCCGCGACCAACACCGAGATCGGCCGGTCCTGGTTCCGCAAGTACTGCGGCTGGTCGCTGGCGTTCATCGCGTACAAGCCGGCCGCGGCGCTCATCTACGCGGCCGCGCTGAAGATGAACGAGAGCGGCATCGGGCAGTCCGACAACAGCTTCGTGCAGACCACGACCGGCCTGATGATGTTGTTCCTCGCGATCTTCGCGCTACCGGCCCTGCTCCGCTTCCTGGTTCCGGTCACTGCCGCGGTGGCCGGCGGCGGCTCGGGGATGGGCAGCACAGTGGCCGATCCGGGCGGTATGGCGACCGGCGCCGTCGGTGTCGGCCGCTCGGTCTTCGGCCGAGGGGGCGGCGGATCGGGCCGGTCCGGTGGTGGATCCTCGGGCCGTGGTGCGTCGGGCGCGGTCGGAGTCGGGTCGCATCCCGGCGTCGTCGCGGCCGGCGGGATGGTGAACGGCGCGCGGAAGTTCGCCGGCGGTCTGGCCGGCGCCGCGGCGCACTCGGCCGGTGAGCAGGGCGGCGGATCGACCACTCCGACCTCGTCCTTCGGTCCGCTGTCCCAGCCCGGCGGATCCCGCGAACCCCGTCGCGAAAGGAAGGGTCCGAATGGCAGTACGCCGTCCGCACCGCGCTAGACCGGATCCCGCCGAGGGCGCTCGGCGGTGGCCGGGTTAGGCTCAGAAGCTTGTCGGTTCGGGGTCGATCTGTAGCCGAAGGGTCACCCCGTGTAGCGAAGTGACCTAGTCAGCTAATAGAGTCCGCGCATGACCATCGCGCCTTCGCTTTGCTCGCCCCTAGCGCTCGCCGATGCAGAACCCACCCGCGCCGCGGAACCATGGGAAAGCGACGTCCTCACCGCGTACGGTCTGCTGCGAGAAGCAGCGGCCGAACTCGATCATGTGATGCGTCACTCCCTCAAGCGCAGTGGTCTGCAAATGGCAATGTTCGAACTGTTGCTGCGGCTGGCCCGCAGTCACGGGGAGAAGCAGCGTCTCACCTCTCTAGCCCGGGAGCTGACCGTCACCACCGGCGGCATCACCCGGCTGGTCGACCGCGCCGAGAACCTCGGTCTGGTACGCCGGGAACCCTGTCCCGACGATGCCCGCGGTTCGTTCGCGGTTCTCACCGAGGAGGGAAAGCGGCGGTTGCGCGAAGCACTGCCGGATCACCTCCTGGAGATCGACAGCCTCTGGATGTCTCAACTGGCCGACGAGCGGGAGGTTGTGCTCGGCAAGTTGCGCCGGGTTCGCGACAACGCCCGCCGCTGGCCGAACGGCCGGCCATCGCTGGGTCAGATCTCTCCCGAGCGCATCTGACGCAGTATCCGGGGCAAAACTCGATATTTGTATTACCCGCGACTAACGGATGGGGCGCCCGGCTGGTGTCGGGCGCCCCGCCGCGTAATGGTTGAGAGGTGAACCAGCAACTCGTCGACCAGCCGCGGGCGCCCCAACGTCGTACCGAGGGCAGGAACGGGATCCGCTGGCGTGGTGCCCTCGGTGGCATCCTCGCCGCTCTGTCCGGACTGGCGGCCGGGAGCGTGGCCGCCGGGCTCCTCGGCACCTCGCAGACACCCGTGGTGGCGATCGGGTCGGCGTTCATCGACCGGGTCCCGCCGTGGCTCAAGGACCTGGCGATCTCCTGGTTCGGCACCAACGACAAGACCGCGCTGCGCGTCGGCATCGTGATCGTCCTGCTCGCCCTGGCCGCGATCGGCGGCATTCTCGCGGTACGGCGCTACTGGGCCGGCGCACTGATCATCGTCGTACTGACCGGGGCGGCGGTGATCGCGGCGGCGACGCGGGCGGACGCCGGACAGACCGGGTTCCTGCCGTCAGCGGTCGCCGGGATCACGGCCCTGATCATTCTGCGGCTCTTCAGCAGGCGGCTCGAGCCGCTCCTCCAAGGAGTCGACGACGGCGTGAGCCGGCGCGGATTCCTGCAGTTGTCGGCCGGAGTCGCGATCGGCGCGGCGGCCGTCGGCCTGCTCGGCCGGGTGGTCTCGGGGAACCGTGCCGCCGTCGCCGATGCACGGAAGGCGCTCAACCTGCCGAAGCCGCCGAGCCTCGACGCGCCGGCGGGTGCGCAGGCGGAGGGCGCGGTGCCGTGGGTCACCCCGAACGACGACTTCTACCGGATCGACACGGCGCTGTCGGTGCCGCAGATCCTGCCGTCGGACTGGAAACTGCGCATCCACGGCATGGTCGACCACGAGATCGAACTGAGCTTCGACGACCTGCTGAAACGCCCGGTCCTGCACAAGTGGGTGACGCTGACCTGCGTGAGCAACGAGGTCGGCGGCGACCTGATCGGGAACGCGCTGTGGTCCGGCGTACTGCTCAAGGACCTGCTGCAGGAGGCCGGCCCGTCTCCGGACGCCGACGCGATCCAGTCCACGTCGAAGGACGGCTTCACCGCGGGTACGCCGCTCAGCACGCTGCTCGACGATCGTCAGGCGATGCTGGCCTACGCGATGAACGGGCAGCCGTTGCCGGTCGAGCACGGGTTCCCAGTGCGGATCGTCGTACCCGGGCTGTACGGGTACGTGTCCGCGACGAAGTGGCTGACGGACATCGAGGTGACCCGGTTCGACCAGTTCGAGGCGTACTGGACGCCGCGCGGCTGGTCGGCGCTCGGGCCGATCAAGTTGTCGTCGCGGATCGACGTACCGGGCGGCAAGGAGGTGCCTGCCGGTCAGGTCACGGTGGCCGGGGTCGCGTGGGACCAGCACGTCGGGGTGTCCAAGGTCGAGGTCCGGGTGGACGGTGGCCAGTGGCACGAGGCGACGCTGGCGACGGACGCGTCGATCGACACCTGGCGGCAGTGGCACTGGACCTGGGACAACGCGCCGCACGGGATGCACATGCTGCAGTCCCGGGCGTTCGATGCCAAGGGCAACCCACAGGTCGAGGCGTCGGCTCCCCCCGCACCGAACGGCTCGACCGGCCTCCACACCGTGAGCGTGAAGGTCAACTAGTCGGTCACCGCGGTCAGGACCATCGGCAGGAAGGTCCGTTCGAGCGAGCCGGCCGGGACCTTCCGGGGCTCCAGCAGGCTTTGTGACCGCGCACCTTCGTGTACGGCGATGACGAGCCGGACGAACTGCTCCGCCGGGACACTCATCCGCATCCCGCTGGTCTCGGAGATCTCCTCGACCAGCTCGGTCAGGCTCGACCGGAACATCGCCCGCTGCCGATTGAGCGCCCGCGCCGCCTCCGGATTCCGCAACGCGTGCAGGGTGAACTCGGTGGAGATCAGATGCCACTGCCGCTGGTCCCCGGCCGCCTCGTCGAGCAGCCCGAGGACGGCGTCCAGCAGCGTGCCGGGCTGACTCGCAAGGTCCGGCAGCAGCGCGCCGATCTGTTCGAGCAGGCGGTCGGTGGTTGCCTGGAACAACGCCAGCACCAGCTCGTCCTTGGACCCGAAGTTCGAGTAGAAGGCGCCCCGGGTGAAGCCGGCCCGCTCGCAGATGTCCTCCACCGAAGCGCCGTTGAAACCGCGCTCGGCGAACACCTCGAGGGCGCCGTCGAGGAGGCGGGACCGAGTGGCGGAGCGGCGGCGTTTGGGTGCGTCCATAGCAGTAGGATACAGTTCTGTATTGAATACACAACCGTATTGAACGGGGAATGGGATGCAGCTCGATGCCAGCCGGATCAGTGTGCGCGGCCCACACGCACCGATGCTGGGCACCACATCGGTGGGCGTCGCCGACCATCAGGTCGTGCTGCTGGCGGGCTACCCAGGCCCCGGCCATGTCGCGGCAGCACTCGGACTGTCCGGTCGGTTGCGACCCGACACCGGCCGGGTGCGGCTGGACGGCGCGACTGACGCCGCCCTGCTTCGCCGCCGGGTCGCTGTGGTCGACGCACCCGGCATCACCGAGCCGGACGACGCGCTGCCCGTGCAGACCGTGGTTGGCGAAGAGCTGGCGATCGCTGGACGCAAGGCCGGCCGGAAGGCCGTACTGGAGTGGCTCGACGAGCACGATGCGGCACAGCACGCGGGCAAGCGCTTCGAGCACCTACCGGTCGCCGAGCGGACCGAGTTGCTCGCCGAGCTGACAGTGGCGCGACCCGACGTACAAGTAGTCATCCTGACGATGCCGGACCGCCACGGCGGCGATCCGCATGAGTGGTACGCCCTCGGCCGCCGCCTGGCGTCCCGCGGGTACGGCGTGATCATCACCTGTGCTGACGCATCGGCACGACTCCTGGGTGTGCCGGCTGCACAGCTCGGCTCTGTCGATCAGCCCGAGCCGATCCAGGTTGCGCCCGTCGCGCCGGTGGAACCTGTGACTGCCATTGATGAGGAGCTGAAGGCGTGACCGCGCTGCGGATGGCGTTGAGTGAGCTGCGGCGGTTGACCGCGGGACGATTGCCGAAGCTGGCGGTGGTCGCACTGCTGCTCGTGCCGGTCCTGTACGGCGGCCTCTACCTCTACGCCAACCACGATCCGTACAGCCGCCTCGACAAGATCCCCACCGCTGTCGTGGTGGAGGACGCGGGTACGACGCTGTCCACCGGCGAGAAGCTGAATGTCGGGCCGGAGGTCGCGGACGAACTGGTCAAGTCGAAGAGCTTCGACTGGCACAAGGTGGACCGTGCGGCCGCCACCGACGGCGTGTCGGACGGGACGTACGAGTTCGCTCTGGTGCTGCCGAAGTCGTTCTCGGGCGACCTTGCGTCGAGTGCCGAGTTCACACCCCGGCAGGCGAATCTCGAGCTGCTCACCAACGACGCCAACAACTACCTCGCCCACACGATCGCGAACCAGGTCGTCGCGCAGGTCACCAAGACCGTCGCGGCACAGGTGAGTGAGACCGCGGCGAGCAAGCTGCTGGCCGGTTACAACACGATCCACACGCAGGTCAGCCAGGCAGCATCTGGTGCCGCGCAACTGCAGACTGGTCTTACCAGCGCCGCGTCCGGGGTCACCAAGCTCCAGACCGGCGCGACCCAGCTCAACACCGCGCAGAAGCAGCTCTCCGCCGGCGCGACCAAGCTGGCGACCGGGACCAGCCAGGCGTCTCAGGGCGCGACCGAGCTCGCGTCCGGAGCGAGCAAGCTGGACTCCGGCCTCGGCACTCTCGAGCGCAAGACCGCGACCTTGCCGAAGCAGACCAAGACGCTTGCCAACGGCGCCGATCAAGTGGCCGACGGCAACGAGAAGGTCGCCACCGCCGGACGCCAGGTCGCTACCGCGTCCAGCACCCTGGTCAAGGATCTGAGCACGGTGGACGGCACACTGGCGCAGCGGCTGAAGGCCCGTGGCTTCACGCAGGCGCAGATCAACGAGGTGCTCGCCGAGACCGCAAAGCTGCGTGCGCCAGTCGTCACCGCGAACACGAAGATCCAGTCGACCTCCAAGCAGCTCAACCAACTCGCGACCGGCGCCCGCAAGGTTTCGAACGGCGCCGCCGCCTTGGCCAAGGCAACGCCGGCGCTGACGAACGGCATCGGTACGGCGGCCAACGGCGCGAAGCAACTCGACACCGGTGCGGGCCAACTCAAGACCGGACTGACGAGCCTGCAGACCGGCGCCCAGCAACTCGCGGCCGGTGAGAAGCAGGCGGTGACCGGCCAGGGCCAGCTGCTCACCGGCGTGAACAGCCTGGCCGGTGGAGTCACCCAGCTGAAGACCGGCGCCACCCAGCTCAACGCCGGGCTGGCCAAGGGCGTCCAGCAGATTCCCAACCCGTCTGCCGACCAGCGCAAGGCGGTGGCCGAGACCCTCGGCGCACCCGTCACGCTGCAGAACGTCTCCCAGGCGACCGCGGACAGCTACGGCGCCGGGCTGGCTCCGTTCTTCCTCAGCCTCGCCTGCTGGATCGGCGCCTACGTACTGTTCCTGCTGGTTCGGCCGCTGTCGCCGCGGGCACTGGCCGCGTTACAGTCGCCGTTCCGCGTCGCCCTCGGCGGATGGTTGCCTCCAGCCCTCTTCGGCGCGATCCAGGCGGCACTGGTGTTCACCGCGGTCACACTCGGCCTCGGTATCCACGCTGCGCATCCGTGGCTGACCGTCGGCTTCCTGATCCTGACGTCGTTCACGTTCGTCGCGATCCTGCACGCGTTGTCCGCCTGGTTCGGTGCCGTCGGCAAGTTCCTCGGCTTGGTCCTGATGGTGATCCAGCTGGTCAGCGCCGGCGGCACCTTCCCGTGGCAGACGATCCCGGCGCCGCTGTACTTCTTCCACCACGCGCTCCCGATGAGCTACGCGATCGACGGCGTACGCCACCTCATGTACGGCGGCCCCGGCACCTCCCTAGGCCGCGACCTCCTAGCCCTGGCCGCCTGGTTCGCCGTAGCCCTAGCGGCCTCGACCCTAGCCGCCCGCACCCAACGAGTCTGGCCCGCCAAGAAGCTCCAACCGGAGCTGGCCATCTAAACCCGCGCCCACCACGTCCTGTTCAGCGTCGACTTTGTGCATCGGATCCGCATCCCAGCGGCGATTCGGTACGTACGCGGTGCACAAAGTCGACGAGATCGCGAGTCGCCGGCCGTCAGTTGGCGGCGAGGACGCCAGCGGCGGTGAAGGTGTAGGTGGTGTTGGCGATGGTGAGGGACCGGATCGCGCCGTGCCAGGCGTTGTCCCGGCCCTTGCCGACGCCGGCGGAGATGAACTTCGCGTCGTCGCCCAGCTTGGACAGCGCCTCGGTCAGCGTGCACCGCGAACCGTTGATGCCGCACCGGTCGGTGCCGGTGTTGAAGTACGTACCGGTGAAGCCCCAGTGGTTCCCCGTGTCGGCCTTCGCGTCGATCGAGGTCCAGGCGTTCGACGCCGACCGCCAGCGCCCCGTTGTGGTGTCCTGCCGGACTAGACCGGCAGGAGCTTCCGGGGGTCACATCGGTGTGAGAACACGGAGCGTTACATCGGCGCCGGAAGTATTTTGGTTGCCCCCGGCTCCTGCCCAAACCCACGGCCCGTGCGAGCTACCTGTTGACGAAGGCGGCGGTTTCGGAGAGGAGGCGGTTGGTGGTGGGCTGGTCGAAGAAGGTGATGAGGGCTTCGTAGGCGCCGGAATCGGCGGCGGACGGGTCGACGATGTAGCCGTAGTAGCCGTCCGTGTAGCCGACGACGCGGGTGATCGGGTGCGTACTGTCCGCCTGCAGGCAGGCGCCGTGCAGCGCGAACAGTTCGACCGGCAGGTTGACCCAGCACACGTCGCCCATCGTCACCACGCTGACCGGCAGGTCCAGCGTCTCCGGCAACGATGCAGCGGCCATCAGCGCCTGGCCGCGCGCACCGTCGAGCCGGGTCTGCGCGATCCGGGACGACGGGTCGTCGATGCCGTCACGCAAGGATCGCTCGGCCGTGGCGACGGCCGAGGCCCGATCGTCGGCCGAGGGTAGATCGCGGACCGGCAGGCTGATCGTCGTACGGCGGATGACCGGGACCGACCGGGGTAGCTCGAGGCCCGGGCCGGCCAAGGCCTCGCGGACCCGGGACGCGAGCAGACCGCCCAATCGGGCGACCTCGACGGCGCCGCGGCCCTGGCGCGTGAAGCGCGGACTGACGTCGCCGGCGGCACCCTGGAGGTAGCCGACCACCGCGGGTGCCAGTGCTGCACGGGCAGCGCCGGGCCAGTCGGCGGAGTACTGCAGGTTCTCCGGGCCGTGGGTTGTCGGGTGGCAGGCGAAGTCCAGCAGGATCGCCTCCAGCGAGCCGTCGAGGGAGTGAAGCGCGAGGATGCCGGCGGTGTTGTCGTGCGGACCGTTCCGCCGGTGCCGGTTGGTGCCGACCCCGACCACCTCGATCGATCGCCAGGACGCCGTCACCGGACGGCGCTCCAACGTCGCATTGGCGATCGACGCGCTCAGCGCCTCGTACAGCGCCGGCTCCCGCTCGGCCGGGATGACCGGGTGGATCTGGCCGGTCCAGCCGGACGGCCCGGAGTGCGTGTGCGACGCGGACACCACCACGTTCTCCGGCGGGATCCCGGCCACCTTGGCTGCGGCCGCGGCCAGTTCCGTGGTCAGTTGCTTGCCCACAGCAATCGCGTCCAGAGTCAGCCACAGCACCCCCGGGTCGTCCGCCGTACCGAGCCAGATGATGGTGGCTCGCAACGGGTCCGCGGCACCGGTCGCGGGAGCAGTCCGGGCCGCGTACCCGTCCAGGCGGTGCCCGGGCGGCGGGGTGACGTCGAGCGACGTCGCGGCGAGCAGGAGATCGGTCACTTGAGGGCTCCAGCCGTCATACCGGTGCTGATCTGTCGATGGAAGGCAAGATAGACCGCCAGCACGGGGAGGATCGAAATGGTCAGTCCGGCGAACAGGCCGGAGAAATCACTGTGGTACCCCTGCGTCACCGCGATGTTCGCCAAACCCTGGGTGACCAGGTAGCGACTCTCGTCGGTGTTCAGCACCAGCGGGAGCAGGTACTCGTTCCACATCCCGAGGAACTGGAAGATGCCGATGCTGACCAGCCCGGGGCGGGCCAGCGGCAGCATGATCCGGAACAGCACACCCCAGTGTGAGCAGCCGTCGACGAGCGCCGCCTCGGCGAGTTCCTTGGACTGGGTCCGGAAGAACGCGGTCAGGAAGAACACCGAGAACGACATGCCGTGTGTCGCGTAGACGAGGATCAGGCCGAGGTACGTGTTGAGTAGACCCAGGTTCTGAACCACGAAGAACAACGGCACGAGGGCCATGAACCCAGGGAACACCATGCCGCCAACAAAGACGTAGTACAGCAGCCGGCTGCCCGGGAACTCGAAGCGCGCGAGCACGTACGCGACGGCGGACGACAGCAGCAGGGTCAGCAGTACGCCGCCGCAGACGACGATCACACTGTTGAAGAAGTACGTGCCGATGTGGGACTCGTTCCAGGCCCGGGAGAAGTTGTCCCAGTGCCACACCGACGGCAGACTCCACGGACTCTTGAAGATGTCCGCGTCGGACTTGAAGGAGCTGAGCACCGCCCAGAGCAGCGGGAACACCACCATCGCGCCCCAGACCAGCACGAACCCCTGGGACGTGCCGCCCAGCACCCGCGATCCCACGGTCCGCCCTGTCGGTGGATCCGGTACGGCGGGAGCCGGGGCGGCGTCGATCCGGGCCGGATCCGTCAGAGTGGCCACCTGTGCTCCTCAGTATTCGACCCGCTCACGGCGGGTCAGCCGGAACGTCAGCAGGGTCAGGATCATGTTGATGGCGAACAGCGTTACCCCGATCGCCGAGGCGTAACCGAACTTCCCGTAGGTGAAGGCGTTCGTGTACATGTACAGCGAGATCACCTGGGTCGCGTCGTCCGGTCCGCCCGGCCCGACCGACAGGATCTTCACCAGCGCGAACAGGTCCAGCGCGCCGATCACCTGGAACGCGAGCGCGACCTGGACGGTGTTCCAGATCAGCGGCAGCGTCAGCCGCCAGAACGACTGGAGCGCGCCGGCGCCGTCGAGCAGCGCCGCCTCGTACAACTCCCGCGGGATCGCCGCCATCGCCGCGGTGAACAGGACGACGTAGAAGCCGACGCCACCCCAGACGACCACAGCCATGATCGAGCCGAGCGCGGTCTTCCCTTCGCCGAGCCACAGCTGGGCCAGACCGTCCAGCCCGATCGCCCGCAGGAACCCGTTCAGCAATCCGTTCCGCGGCTCGAAGATGAACTGCCACAGCACGCCGACGATGGCGATCGACAGCACGCTGGGGAAGAAGTACACGACCTTGTAGAACTTCGCGCCCGGTACGCCGCCGCGGTAGTTCAGCATCGCGGAGAAGAACAGCGACAGCGTGACGATGATCACCGGCAGACTGATCAGCAGGAACAGGTTGTGCCGCAGTGCGACCCAGAACACCGAGTCGTGGAACAGCGTGACGAAGTTGTCGAACCCGATGTAGTGGTAGTCCGCCGACAGGCCCTCCCAGTCGGTGAACGCGATCGGGAAGGCCTGCACGTACGGCGAGACCACGAACACGGCGTACAAGCCGAGTGGGATCAGCAGCAGGCTGAGGACGAACCGGTACTTGCCGTGGTGCATGTCAGACGTGGAACTTCTTGATCGACGGGTCCTTGGCGGTCTCGTCGGCGTACTTCTGCATCTGCTTGCTCCACTCGTCCGGCGTCACCTCGCGGTTCATCAGCGCCGCCATCGCCTTGTCCGAGTTGTCGAGCAGCTTCTTGTACCAGAGCCGGAACGACCAGTCGGCGAACATGTTCGCGCCGGCCGCGGTGATCACGTCCTGCATGGACTTGTTCGCGGACGACAGCTCGACGCCGTCGGACGCGCCCTGCACCACGGTCAGCGACTTGGTCACCTGGGTGAAGTTCTTCATGCACTGCTTGGACAGGATGATCCGCAGCAACTCCAGGCCGCCCTGCGGATTCTTCGCCTTGGCCGGCACGATCAGCGCCCCACCCGGGCCGCCGGTCACCGTCTCGAACGGCGCCTTGTCGTCCTTCGACCAGCCCGGGACCGGCACCATCGTCATGCCGAGGTCCTTGGGCGCGATGGCGCCCAGCTCGTTCTCCAGCCAGCCGCCGCACGGGATGAACACGGCCTTGCCCTGCGCCCAGTAGGTCTGCGACTGCGTGTGCGACAGCGCCTGCGATCCCTCCAGCAGGTAGCCCTTCGCGGCCAGCTCCTGGTAGCCCTCGGCGGCCTGGATCAGGGCCGGATCCCGCCAGGCGTTCGGCTCGAGGTTGTCGACCTTCTTCTTCAGGTCCGGCCCGGCCGCCTTGTACGCCGTCATCAGCATCGGGTTGGTCAGATAGCCGGGGAACTTGCCCTGGTAGGTCCACGGCGCGATCCCGGTCTTCTTGATCTCCTCGCAGAGTGCGAGCATCTCGTCCCAGTGCTTGGGGTAGGTCCAGCCGTGCTTGTCCATCAGCGGCTTGCTGTACCAGATCCCGCCGACGCCGAACACGTACGGCATCTCGTACTTCACGCCGTCGTACCGGCCGGCCTCGGCGACGCCCGGCAGCAGGGTGTCCTTGACCTTCTTGCCGGGCTCGTCGTACGCGTCCATCTCGAGCAGCGCGCCGATGTCCATGACCTGCTTCTTGGCGGCCAGGGCGGCGCCGTCGAGGCCGACGTTCTCGATCAGGTCCGGCGGGTCGCCCTGGATGAAGCGGGGCTGGAGCTGCTGCTGGAGTTGCTGGCCGCTGGTCAGCTTCACCTCCGCCTGCGGGAACTCCTTGCGGTAGAGGTCCAGCGGCATCGTGGTCCATTCCTTGCCGTAGCCGCCGTCGAAGTTGAAGAACTCCAGCGGCTTCGAGCCGTCCACCGAGGCGCCGGTACTCGCGGCCGGCGCGGACTTGTCGGCGACCGGCTTCGCACAGGAGGCGAGCGCCGCCACGGCGGGCGCGGCCAGCGCCACGCGGAGGAGGGTACGGCGGTCGACCTTGCCGGCAATGCTCATGTGTCGCGTCCTCTCCCAGGGTTGAGTTGCGTCATGGATACGCCGCCCGGAACTCGCGCGGAAGAGGATTCGACCCTCGTCGACAAGGTGGGCTAGACCACTCGGATGGCCTATGTCCCCGGGATCGCCTCGACCAGTCGGGCCGTGATGTCCATCGGATTCGTGATCGCGTGACCGACCACGACGGCGTACGCGCCCGCATTGCACACAGCGCGGACGTGTTCGGGCGTACGAATCCTGCCTTCGGCAACGATCGGGCAGTCCAGCTTCGCCGCGAGCTGCCGGACCAGCTCGACGTCTGGTCCGGTCGGCGACGTGCCATTGGTATACCCGGACAGCGTGGTCGCGACCAGGTCGGCGCCCGCCGCACGGGCCGCGAGACCCGCGTCGACACTGTCCACATCGGCCAGTACCTGTACGCCGAGCTCCTCGTGGATCCGGGCGATCTGCTGGTCCAGCCGTTGCCCGTCCGGCCGCGGCCGCATCGTGCCGTCCAGCGCGATCAGGTCGGCCCCGGCCCGGGCCACCCCGACGGCCGAGTCGTACGTCGGGGTGATGAAGACGCCGGCCGGATCGCCGAGTTTGTTCAGCCCGATGATCGGCAGGTCCGTCACTGCCCGGATCGCGGCCACGTCGAGCGCTCCGTTCGCCCGGATCGCCCCGGCCCCGCCCGCCTCGGCCGCGCGGGCCATCAGCGCCATCGCCTCGGGCGAGTAGAACGGATTGCCGGGCCCGGCCTGGCAGGACACCACGAGGGTGCCGTGGGCAAGAACTCTCATCGTCTGTTGTCACCCCCGAGCGAAGCGAGGGCGCCCTTTCTCTTGTGTCTTGCGGTGGATCACGGTGAGATCGGCATACGGCTGCAGCGATCCGGTCGCGAGCCGCTCGGCGCCGTCGAGCGAGTTGCCGACGGCAGGGGTCAGCCGTGCACGGGCCGACAGCGCCGCGCGGACCGGCTCCAGCAACTGATCGCCGGCACCGCGGAACAGCCCGCCGACACACGCGACCGGCACCGGTCCTTCGCCGGCCAACTGCGCGACGGCCGCGTTGATCGTCTCGCCGATGTCCCCAGCTGCCTGTACGACGAGGTCCGCGGCAACCGGGTCCCCTTCGGCGGCACAGCGCAGTACGTCGGGAGCGAAGCGGGCAACGTCGTCGACCAGCGTCGCGGATCGATAGAGCGTGACCGGATCGAGCGGGGTGTCCGCGAGCTTCGTCACCGGGCCGCGGCCGTCGCGGGCGCGCTGGACGGCGACCAGACCGGCACGGCCGATCGCGAAGGCACTGCCAGCGTCGCCGAACAGGTACCCGTGTCCGTCGAGCTTGTGCCAACTGCCGTCGCGATCCAGCGCGAGACAGACAAGTCCGGTGCCTGCGGCAACCACCACGCCATACCCGTCGGGCAGGGCGCCGGCGTGTGCGGTCACCATGTCCTGCGTCAGCCGCACCTCGTCGGCGTCCAGCAGTTCGCCGACGTCCGCCGCGAACTCTTCCGCGGCTCCCGGAGCAGGCGGGTAGCCCGTCAACCCGAGAGCGACCACCTCGACCGGTCCGCTCACACCTGCCTCGGCGGCGGCCGCTCCGATGGCGGTCAGCATCCGTCGGAGTGCGTCCGGGCCGTGGGTGTACCCAGGGCCTGTACCGGTACGCCGGGACGGGAGGGCTCGGAGTCGGAGGGCGGACTGACCGCCGTCAATGGCGAGGTGAGTCATGCGGTGATCCAGTGTGAGTAGTCCTGCCACGGCAGGTGCCAACGGTTCACCTTGCGGGTCCGGCGGTCCTGTCCGGCGATGTCGTTGGCGACCAGGCGGACGGTTCCGAGCGTCTCGTCGTACAGCACGGCGGGCGAACCGGTGAAGTGCAAGGTGCCGACAGGTTCCCACGGGGTGTGGCCGCCGCGCACGTCGATCATCGAGCAGTGGTGGATCCGGCGGTCCACACCGAGCACGTACACCTCGACCGCGTCGGCGCCGGGGTTGAACGCGACCACCGGGTCGTCGGCCAGTTCCAGTTCGCCAACTTGTTGCCACCGGCCCTGACCGACGCGGTCGTCCAGGTAGGTGTGGTGCAGGTGGCCGTCCGCGCCGCGGACATAGATCTCGGTCGATCGGGCCGGCTCGTTCCGCGCCCAGACCGGTTCACCGGCTGCGACCAACTCGCCGAGCACTGCCTGAGCGCCGTCCTGGGTGCGGACGATCCGGGCGTCGTCACGCCGCGCGAAGCCGACCGGTGCCGGGCGTCCGGTGAGGATCGCGTCGAACTCTGCCTGGACCTTGGCGACGGTGACGCTGTGCCCGGTGCTGGGCTCGGGCGGGAAGAAGGGGTCGCCGCTCAGGTAGAGCATCGCGCCGATCAGCGCGGGCGCCACGGACCAGCCGGTCTCGACGCAGTACGGTCCCCAGCCGAGGTCCGCGTTCGAACCGAAGTACTCCCACGCTTCGAAGTCGAACGCCCGCTGCCAGGTCCCGTCGAGTTGCTCGTCGTCCGGGTCGTCGATCTGGATCCGGCTCAGATAGTCGAGTACGCCGTGCGCCAGCTCCTCGAACACCTTCTCCCCGGTGACCTGGTGCGCGAGCGGCAGCGCCCAGGCGGCGAACGGGGTGCCGTACAGCTGGTCGGTGATCGGGTCGCCATTCGCCTGGAAGATCGACGCCTCGTCGACGCCGTACGCCTCGTTGCTCGGCGGACACTTCCCGTCCCACTCGGCGAACCCGCCGTCCGGGCCCTGCCGGCTCTTCAGGTACTCCGCCAGCGAGCGGAGCGTATCCAGGTAGAGGGGCTTGCGGGTGTAGTGGTAGGCGCCGACGAGCGGGAGGAGGAAGCGGCCGGCCTCACAGGTCCGGCTGGTCTCCAGGCGGGCGCGCGGATGATGGCTCGCCATGTGGTCCAGTCCGCGGGTGGCGATGTCGAGGTACCGCTGCTCACCGGTCAGGCCGTACGCGTACAGGTAGGCGCACTGTGCCGAGCTCTGCCAGTGCGAGGTCAGGTCGAGGCCGTCCTCGATCGGGGTCCGGGCGATCTCCTCCCAGCCCTTCACCAGGATCGTCGACGGGGTTCGCCATGGGTCGACCTGCAGGCCGAACTCCTCGCTCGCGGTCCGCATCAGCGACTCGACGCCGCGCAGCCCGGCCTCGGTCGCACCGGAGATCAGCGCGAAGAGGGAGATCCAGCCGTTGTCGTCGGCAAACAGGTTGTTCGTCGCGGTCAGGTCGGTGCGTGCTCCACGCGGTTCCCAGGCGCCATACAACTGGTTGCGGTCGGTGAGCTGTTCCTCCTCGACCACGAGACACATCAGGTTGTCGGCGATCGTGTGACCGCGCGGGAAGTCCGCCAGGTCGGCGTACATCCGGAAGGCGTGCGCGGTCTGGGTGAAGCAGTCGCCGCGCGGAACCGGACGGAACGGGAGTCTGCCGTCGACGTCGACCTCGTTGGAGAAGCCTTCCGCGACGCCCTTGGACCCGTCCGGCCGGGCGTAGAACATACCGGCCCGGTCGAACCACGCAATGCCTCTGTCGACCATCCGGCGATAACGCTCCGCCCGCGGCCCGACCCTGACGGTCGTTTGCTGGTCGCCGACGGTGAAGGTGTGTTCGCCGTCGTCGAGGTACTGCGGCTCGGATTCGAACCTCCCGGTCGCCGTCTCGATCAGGTCGAGATCCGGGGACGACGGCTTGGTCGCGGACCGCACGACCAGACGGACCGGCTCGCCGGACGCAACCCAGACACGCGGCTCGGTGAAGACCTCGAGGTCCGGTGCGATCTCGGTGCCGGTGACCTCGGCGACGATCACCTGCATCAGGCGCCGCCAGCGGCGTACCGGCTTGTAGCGGCCCTCGAGGTGGTGGCTGAGTGCGGTCGTGGCGTAGAGCAATCGGCCGTCGCCGACCGGGATGTCCAGGAGGGCTGGGAAGGTGTGTTCGGGTGGACCGAAGACGGCCTTGTGCGTGCCGGCGACCGTGCCGTAGCTGAGCAGCTCGACCGCGTTGCTCGGGGCGGCTACTTCCTGAGCGCGGGACAGGTGCTCGTCCAGGATGCTGAGCGGCTCCAGCCCTGGCAGCGCCGCCGTGGTGAAGATCCGCTCGATGTGCGCCTCCCGCACGTCCCCGGCCGGCAGGAACCCGGTCGCGTCGAGGGCGAACTCGACGTACGCCGATCCGCCTGAAGCGACGTACTGCGCCAGCGCGCCGGTATCGAGGTGGTCGGGTTCCGGATAGCGGCCGGCGAGGACGAACACCGCACGATGACCGGAGAGCTCGGCGGGCTGGGCGTCGTACCGGACGTAAGGGAGTCCGGCCCGGTCGAGGGCACCGGTGAGCGTGGCCGCCGGGCCGGGTGGTCCGATGACGGCGACAGGCGCTGATGCGGTCACCGGTTCACTGTCGCCGACTCCGCCCGGCCGGGTAAAGCACCTTGAGTAGACCACTCGGGGCTTCCGGGACACGCCGGTCTCACCCGGTCCGCCGATGGGCGCCTGCTGACCGGCCACGGCCTCTAGGGTCATTCGCCATGGGTGACTTCAACGGGCTCGACGTTCATCTCGGCAACGTGGCGCGGTTGTCGGCGGCACGGACCTACTCGATCAGTGCGGAGAATCCGGACGGCGCGAAGGCGGGCGGCGCCCGGGCGACCGAGGGCGCGTATTCACGACAGGCCCGCGAGCTCGGCCCGGGCTGGAAGATGGCGCCGTGCATCCCGCTCGCACCGGAGTCGACCACGACGATCGCGGACATCGAGGGACCGGGAGCGATCACGCACGTGTGGATCACGGTCGACTCGAAGCTGTGGCGGTCGCTGGTGCTGCGCGCGTACTGGGACGACGAGGAGACGCCGTCGATCGAAGTGCCGCTGGGCGACTTCTTCTGCAACGGCTGGGGTCAGCACTGCCAGGTCAGCTCGGTGCCGATCGCGGTGAACCCGTCCGGCGGTTTCAACAGCTACTGGCAGATGCCGTTCCGCGGCCGCGCCAAGCTGACGATCGAGAACCTCTTGGAGACGGAGGTCCCGGAGCTCTTCTACCAGGTCGACTTCGTCAAGACCGAGGTCCCGGACGACACGGCGTACCTGCACGCGCAGTGGCGACGCAGCAACCCGATCCCGTACGGCGAGGTGCACACGCTGCTCGACGGCGTCCGCGGCCAAGGGCAGTACGTCGGCACGTACGTCGCGTGGGGCTGCAACAACTCGGGGTGGTGGGGTGAGGGCGAGGTCAAGTTCTACCTCGACGGCGACGACGAGTACCCCACCATCTGCGGGACCGGGACCGAGGACTATTTCGGCGGCGCGTGGGGGTTCATCCACCCGGAGGGCGTGTACGCGACGTTCACGACGCCGTACCTCGGGATGCCACAAGCGATCCAGCCGGACGGGTTCATGAAGAACCAGCAGCGGTTCGGGCTCTACCGCTGGCACATCGCCGACACGATCCGCTTCACCGAGGACCTGAGGGTCACCGTCCAGGCCCTCGGCTGGCGGCGCGACGGCCGGCTGCTGCAACTCCAGGACGACGTGGCCTCCACGTCGTACTGGTACCAGACCGAGCCGCACGCACCGTTCCCTCCGCTGCCGGGAAAGGACTACCTCGAGGTCGTTTAGCTGTGGTGCTGTGCAAACGGACAGGAGGTGTCACCTGTGGCATGAACTTGTGCCGCTCGTCGAACCTGCTCGGCGGACGAATTGAACCGACACCTCCTGTCGAGCTGCACGGAGCTGCACTAGATCTCGATGTTGGACATGACGTGCTTGATGCGGGTGTAGTCCTCCAGGCCGTACATGGACAGGTCCTTGCCGTGGCCGGAGTGCTTGAAGCCACCGTGTGGCATCTCGGCGACGATCGGGATGTGGGTGTTGATCCAGACGCAGCCGAAGTCGAGGCGGCGGGCCATCCGCATCGCGCGGCCGTGATCGCGGGTGAACACCGACGAGGCCAGGCCGTACTCGACGCCGTTGGCCCAGCGCAGTGCCTCGTCCTCGTCGGTGAACCGCTGGACCGTGATGACCGGGCCGAAGATCTCCTGCTGGATCGCCTCGTCGTCCTGCCTCAGACCGGAGACGACCGTCGGCGCGTAGAAGTACCCGCGCTCGCCGACGACCGCACCGCCGGTCCGCACCGACGCGTGGTCGGGCAGGCGATGGACGAAGCCGTCCACCCGGTGCAACTGAGCCTCGTTGTTCAAGGCGCCGTACGCGACGTCAGGGTCGTCGGGGCGGCCGGTACGGGTGCGGTTGGCGCGGACGGTGAGCGCGTCGACGAAGTCGTCATGGATCCGGGGACCGGCCAGCACCCGGGTCGCGGCGGTGCAGTCCTGCCCTGCGTTGTAGTAGCCGGCGTCGGCGATCGCCTCCGCGGCCTGCTCCAGGTCGGCGTCGTCGAAGACCACTACCGGCGCCTTGCCACCGAGTTCGAGGTGAGTGCGCTTGAGCTGCCGGGCCGCCGACGACGCGACCTCCATCCCGGCCCGGACCGAACCGGTGATGGCAACCAACTGCGGGATCTCGTGGTCGACCAGAGCACGGCCGGTGTCGCGGTCGCCGCAGACGACGTTGAACACACCCGGTGGCAGGAACTCGTTGCACAGTTCGGCGAGGAGCACGGTCGATGCCGGGGTGGTGTCGCTCGGCTTGAGCACGATCGTGTTGCCGGCGGCAAGGGCCGGTGCGATCTTCCAGACCGCCATCATCAGCGGGTAGTTCCACGGCGTCACCTGACCGACGACGCCGATCGGTTCGCGGCGTACCCACGACGTGTGGCCGGCCAGGTACTCGCCCGCCGAGCGGCCCTCCAGCACCCGCGCCGCACCGGCGAAGAACCTTAACTGGTCCACACAGGGCGGCACCTCGTCGGTCGCGGCGATCGCCAGCGGCTTCCCAGTGTTGCGGCTCTCCACCGCGATGAACTCGTCCGCGCGTCGCTCCATCGCGTCGGCGATCCGGAGCAGGGCCAGCTGCCGCTCGGCCGGCGTGGTGTCGCGCCAGGTCTCGAACGCCCGCGCGGCCGCGGTCATCGCCTGATCCACGTCCTCCGGACCCGACAGCGGCGCGCGGGTGTACGTCTCGCCGGTGGCCGGCGCGATCACGTCGTACGTCGCTCCGCTCTGGGCCGGGACCGGCTTGCCGTCCACGAGGTTGGTGAGGGTTTGCTCCATGACCGTCCCTTATCTCGTTGAGTGATCACCGAAGACGCACTCGCCCTCGACATAGGTGGCCCGCACTCGGGCGGCTCCGATCTCGTCGGTCGGGCCCGTGAACGGGTCCCGGTCGAGGAGGACCAGATCCGCGAGCGCTCCACCCTCGATCCGGCCGGAATCGTCGGCATGGTTCAGCCAGGCACTCCCCGACGTGTACGCCGCCAGCGCGGTACTCAGGTCCAGGGCCTGCTCGGGAAGGAAGGCGTCGGGATCGCCTGGCGCCCGGCGATTCACCGCGACGTGGACGGCGGCCAGCGGGTCGGGGCTCGACACCGGCCAGTCGGAACCGGCCGCGAGCCGGGCACCGGAGCGCGCGAGGTCGCCGAAGGGGTACTGCCACGAGGTTCGCTCCGGACCGAGGAACGGGATGGTCAGCTCGACCATCTGTGGGTCGTACACCGCCCACAACGCCTGCAGGTTCGCGGCGACTCCGAGGCGAGCGAACCGGCCGATGTCGTCAGGGTGGATCACCTGAAGATGCGCGATGTGGTGCCGCAGGTCGCTGTCGCCGTTCTCCGTCCATGCCGCCTCGAACGCATCCAGCGCCTCCCGGACGGCGCGGTCGCCGATGGCGTGCACGTGGACCTGAAATCCTGCGGCGTCCAGCTGTGTGACATGGCTCCGCAAGGCGATCGGGTCCACGAACGAGAGACCGGCGTTGGCGGTCCGGCAACCGCAGCCGTCGAAGTACGGCTCGAGCATGCCCGCGGTGAAGTTCTCCGCCACGCCGTCCTGCATGATCTTCACGCTGTCCGCCCGGAACCGCGGGAACTTCACCGCATCCCGTCGTTCGATGAGTTCCTGCAGTTGCTCGGCGCCACGGTCCCGCTGCCACCACAGCGCGCCGACGACTCGTGCCGTCAGCCGTCCGTCGCGAGCGAGTTCGGCGTACGCCGGGGTCGCGTCGCTGAGGTTCGCGTAGTCGCCGAGGATGGCGTCCTGCCAGCCGGTGACGCCGAGCGAGTGGAGGTAGGCCTGCGCGTCGAGGAGGGCGGCGACCTGCTCGTCGTGGGTCGTCGGCGGGACCAGGCGGCCGACGAGACTCATGGCGCCCTCGTGCAGTGTCCCGGTCGGCGTGCCGTCAGGGCCGCGCTCGATCCGGCCGTCCGGTGGGTCCGGTGTGGTCGCGTCGATCCCGGCGTACTGGAGCGCCTTCGTGTTGACCCAGGCGCCGTGGTGGTCCGCGTTCACCAGGAAGGCCGGACGGTCGCCGGTGACCGCGTCGAGGTCGGCTTTGAGCGGCGCGGCGCCGGGGAAGTCGGGCTGATGCCAGCCGCCGCCGAGGATCCACGGGACGTCCGGGTGCGAGGCGACGTACTGCGCGATCGTCTCCTGGTACGCCCTGAGTCCGTGGGCGGGTGAGAGGTCGCAGTGGGCGCGTTCGAGGCCGCCCTGCACCGGGTGGATGTGGGCGTCCACGAATCCGGGCAGCAGGAGGCCGCCGGCGAGATCGACCACCTCGGTCCGCGGACCACGCAGCCCGGCGGGGTCGGCGGTGACCGCCGAGATCCGGCCGGCCCGCACACCGACCGTCAGGCCCGATCGGTGGCGGTGGCCGTCGAAAATCGATCCGTTCACGAACAGGGTGTCCACCTTGGCAACCTTCCCGTGGTACGGATTTCGCATCAGAAGCCTATGCGAACCGATGACATCAACACCATATCGGCTGGATGGGCACGAAATCACTTGCCTGAACGGTTTTTCCCAGGCAGGATGACCAACTACACACAGCACCCGGAGACGAGGGATCTGACCATGTCGTTCGACGACGCAGAGTTCACCACCCTGCAGACGTCGGCGCGCGACCACCTCTGGATGCACTTCACCCGGATGTCCAGCTACGAGACGGCCGACATCCCGGTGATCGTTCGCGGCGACGGCGCCTACATCTACGACGCCCGCGGCAAGCGGTACCTGGACGGCCTGGCCGGACTGTTCGTCAACCAGCTCGGACACGGGCGCACCGAGCTCGCCGAGGCGGCCGCCAAACAGGCGTCCGAACTGGCGTTCTTCCCGCTCTGGTCGTACGCACACCCCAAGTCGATCGAGCTGGCCGAACGCGTCGCCGGGTACGCGCCGGGCGACCTGAACCGGGTCTTCTTCACCAGCGGCGGCGGCGAGGCGGTCGAGACCGCCTGGAAGCTGGCCAAGCAGTACTTCAAGCTGACCGGCAAACCCGGCAAGCACAAGGTGATCAGCCGTGCGATCGCGTACCACGGCACCAGCCAGGGGGCCCTGTCCATCACCGGTCTCCCGGATCTCAAGGCGCCGTTCGAGCCGCTGGTGCCGTCGACGTTCCGGGTCCCGAACACGAACATCTACCGCGCCCCGATCCACGGCGACGACCCGGCCGCGTTCGGCCGCTGGGCCGCCGACCAGATCGCGGTCGCGATCGAGAACGAGGGCGCCGACACCGTCGCCGCCGTCTTCCTCGAACCGGTGCAGAACGCCGGCGGTTGCTTCCCGCCACCGCCTGGCTACTTCGACCGGGTCCGCGAGATCTGTGACGAGTACGACGTACTGCTCGTCAGTGACGAGGTGATCTGCGCGTTCGGCCGGCTCGGGCACATGTTCGGCGCCGAACGCTACGGCTACCAGCCCGACATGATCACCTGCGCTAAGGGCATCACCTCCGGCTACTCACCGCTCGGCGCGATGATCGCGACCGACCGGCTGTTCGAGCCGTTCAGGCACGGGGACACCACATTCGCCCATGGCTACACCTTCGGTGGCCATCCGGTATCAGCCGCGGTCGCGCTGACCAATTTGGACATCTTCGAGCACGAAGGCATCAACGAGCACGTCCGGGCCCGGGAGGGGGAGTTCCGGGCGACGCTCGAAAGATTGCTCGATTTGCCCTTGGTCGGCGACGTCCGCGGTGCGGGGTACTTCTACGGGATCGAACTGGTCAAGGACAAGGCGACCAAGGAGACCTTCGACGACGACGAATCCGAGCGCCTACTGCGCGGCTTCCTGTCCAAAGCCCTCTTCGACGCCGGCCTCTACTGCCGAGCCGACGACCGAGGCGACCCCGTCATCCAACTCTCCCCACCCCTGATCTGCGACCAGCCCCACTTCGACGAGATGGAACAGATCATCCGATCCGTCCTCACCGAAGCCGAATCCAAGCTGTAGCTCTTCCCCACGCGTACACAGCCCGGGAAATCGTCTAGAAGTCGAAGCCGAGGCCGAGTTTGTCGAGGGTTCTCAGCCAGAGGTTTCGGTGGCCTTGGTGGGTGTCGGCGCGGGACATGGACCAGCGGGTCAGGTGGATGGCGGCGGCGCGGATGGGTTCGGGTGGGAAGGGCATGGGGCGTTCGCGGACCATGCGGAGGCGGGTGCGGTCGGTGTCCTCGTCGTACAGGAGGTCGAGCATGACGTCGGCGCCGAAGCGGGTGGCGCCCACGCCGAGGCCGGTGTAGCCAAGGGCGTACCCGACCTGGCCGGCGTGCGCCGTACCGAAGAAGGCGCAGAAGCGGGTGCTGGTGTCGATCACGCCGCCCCAGCGGTGGGTGAAGTGCAGGCCCTCCAGCTGGGGGAACGTCGTGAAGAAGTGGCGCGCGAGCATCTCGTGGATGCTGTGGCGTAGTTCGTGGCGGGGATCGATCCGGCTGCCGTAGTAGTAGAGCGGGATGTAGCCGCCCCACAGGATGCGATCGTCCCGGGTCAGGCGGTAGTAGTGGAAAAGGTTCGACGCGTCGCCGACACCTTGGCGGTTGCGCCAGCCGATGGAGTCGAGCTGTACGGCGGACAAGGGCTCCGTGACCAGGACCAGGTCGTAGACGGGGACTGTGTAGCGGCGGAGGCGCCGGAGCAGGGGCGGGAAGGCGTTCGTGGCCAGGGCGATCCGGTCCGCCCGGACCGAGCCAGTTGCTGTGGACAACGTTTTGCCGTGCATCCTGTTCACCTGCGACATTTCATGGATGCGTACGCCGTGCAGCAGGCAGGCACGGCGCAGACCCCAGGCCAGCCGGGCCGGCTCGACCAGAGCCATCCGACTCGGGTCGGACAGTGCGCCGAGGTACGTCGGTGAGTTGACCTCAGCACGGGCGGCGTCCTGGTCCAGCAGCGTGACACCGTCGCGCTCACTCACCTCCTCGGCCAGTTCGTCGAGGTGATGTGGCTCGGTGGCAACGGTGAGTTCGCCGCTCAGTCGCCAGTCGCAATCGATGCCGTAGCGCCCGATCGTCTCCCCGATGGCAGCGAGATTGTCGGCGCCGAGCTGCTCGAGCTGGCCGATTTCCTCGGGCCAGCGCGCGAGACCGTTGGCGAATCCGTGCGTGAGGCTGGCGTCGCAGAACCCGCCGTTCCGTCCGCTGGCCGCGGATCCACAGATCTCCGATTCCAGCAGTACGACGTCCAGTTCCGGGTACCGTTCCTTCGCCCGCAACGCCGTCCACAGGCCGGTGTAACCACCGCCGACCACGGCCAGGTCGGCCTCGGTCGGGCCGAGGAGCGAGGGCGAATGCTCCGGCGCGGCCTTGTCGTCGAGCCAGAACACTCGCGGTTCTGCATCCGCCAGCGCCGCAAGTTTCATCGCGTCCGTCGGCGGCGGGTGAGCTCGCCACCCACGACGAGCAGGAGGGCCAGCAGGAACATCGCCGTACCGACGACGTTGATCTGCGGCGGGATGTCGCGCTGCGCCGACCCCCAGACGAACATCGGGAACGTCACCGTCGTACCGGCGTTCAGGTTCGTGATGATGAAGTCGTCGAACGACAGCGAGAAGCTGAGCAGCGCAGCGGCCACGATGCCGGGCAGCACCAACGGGAACGTGATCCGCCAGAACGCCTGCCACTCGGTGGCGTACAGGTCCATCGCGGCCTGTTCCAGCCGGAGGTCCATCCCCGCCAGCCGGGCCTTCACGGTCACCACCACGAAAGACAGGCAGAACATCACGTGCGCGATCAGGACCGTCCAGAAGCCGAGCTGCCCGCCGAATCCGCTGGACACGAACAGCGCCAGCAAGGACGAGCCGAGCACGATCTCCGGCGACGCCATCGGCAGGAAGATGAACAGGTTCGCCGTCGTCCGGCCGCGGAACCGGTGCCGCACCATCGCGAACGCCATCAGCGTCCCGAGTGCGGTCGCGATCAGTGTCGCGAGCAGGCCGATGCGGAGGCTGGTACTGACCGCGTCGCACAGACCGAGTGGCCGGCACGGGTGCTGCCAGTTGTCCCAGGTGAAACCGTCGAAGGTGTAGGACAGCTTGCTCGCCGGCTGGTTGAACGACATCAGGATCACGACGGCGATCGGCGCGAACAAGTACAGCAGGACGACGATCGCGACCAGCATGATCACGTTCCGCCCGAACCAGTGCCCGACCCTGGTCATACCAGATCCTCTGTCCCGGCGCGGCGTATGTAGAGCAGCACAAGTACGACGATGGCCGCCATCAGCGTCACCGACAACGCCGCCGCCGTCGGGTACGCGCCGGCCGCGAACAGCCGCTGGATGTCGTTGCCGATCATCCGTTGTTTCGGCGTACCGAGCAGCTGCGCGTTGATGTAGTCGCCGGCCGCCGGGATGAAGGTGAGCAGCGTGCCCGCGATCACGCCCGGCATCGACAGCGGCAGCGTGACTTTCCGGAAGGTGGTGAAAGGCCCGGCGTACAGGTCCCCGCCGGCCTCGAGCAGCCGCGGGTCGATCCGTTCCAGGCTGGCGTACAGCGGCAGCACCATGAACGGCAGGAAGTTGTACGTCAGCCCGGTGACGACCGCGGACGTGGTGGCGAGCAGTCGCCCGTCCTCGCCGAGGATGTGCAGCCACTTCAGCGCGTCCACGACGAAGCCGTTGTCACTCAGCAGCAGCTTCCACGACAGTGTCCGGATCAGGAAGCTGGTGAAGAACGGCGCGATCACCAGTGCCAGCATCAGGTTCTTCCACCGGCCGGCCTTGACCGCGATCGCGTACGCGAGCGGGTAGCCGAGCAGCAGGCACAACGCCGTGGTGATCAACGCGTACCACAGCGACCGACCGAACGGACGCCAGTAGTCCGCCATCGTGTCCGTGAAGTTCTGCCAGTGCCAGGTCATCGAGAATCCGTTCTCGATGGACCCGTTCGGGTCGTACAGGCTGGCCGCGAGCAACGACACCAGCGGTATGGCGAAGAACAGCAGCAGCCACAGCCCACCCGGAAGCAGCAGCAGGTACGCCGTCACCCGCCGGCCGGATCGCTGAGGCGGGGGCGATGGCTTGGCTGCGGTGGCGGTCGCGCCCAGCTGGCCGACCGCACTCATCCGGCGCCACCCGGGTCGTCGACGTGCTCGACTCCTGCCAGCGCGTCCTGTTCGGCGTCGAGCACGAACGTGTGCGCGGGCTGCCAGTGCAGGTCGACCTCGTCGCCGACCGCGAACGTGCCCCGGGCACCGGTGTTCTGCTCGAACACCGTCAGCTCCTGGTCCCATGGCAGCCTGACCAGGTACTGCGTACTCACGCCGACGTAACTGACGTCGGTGACGACCGCGCCCCGGAGCTGGTTCACGCCGTTGCTCTGCTCGGTACCGGCCGCGGCCAGGAACACCTTCTCCGGTCTGATCCCCATCCAGACGTCGCCCTCGGTCACCCGGCAGCGCGGCAACGGCACAGTCACCTTGCGCCCCTGCACCTCGACGATCAGGTTCTGCTCGGCCCGGCCGATGATCGATGCCCGGATCAGGTTGGACTGGCCGAGGAAGTTCGCCACGAAGGTGGTGGCCGGCAGGTCGTACAGCTCGGCCGGCGACCCGAGCTGCTCGATCACACCACCGTTCATCACCGCGATGGTGTCGGCCATCGTCATGGCCTCTTCCTGGTCGTGCGTGACGTGCACGAAGGTGATCCCGACCTCGGTCTGGATCCGCTTCAGCTCGATCTGCATCTGCCGGCGCAGCTTCAGGTCGAGCGCACCGAGCGGTTCGTCGAGCAGCAGCACCTGCGGCCGGTTGATCAACGCCCGGGCCAGGGCTACTCGTTGCTGCTGGCCACCGGACAGCTGAGACGGCCGGCGCTTGCCGAAGGTCCCGAGCTCGACCAGGTCGAGCATCTCCGTCACCTTCGGCTTGAAGTCCTTGACGCCACGACGCTTCAGCCCGAACGCGACGTTCTCGAAAATGTCGAGGTGCGGGAACAGCGCGTAGTTCTGGAACACCGTGTTCACCGGTCGCTTGTACGGGCGCAGCCGGGTGATCTCTTGCTCACCCAGGCTGATGCTGCCGCTGCTCGGTTCCTCCAGCCCGGCGATCATCCGCAGGGTCGTGGTCTTGCCGCATCCCGACGGTCCGAGCAACGCGAAGAAGGAGCCGGTCGGCACAGTCAGATCCAGTTGCTGCACCGCGTACTGCGCACCGAACTGCTTGCTGATCCCGGTGAGGACTAGGTCGCTCGTCATGGTCAGCCCCCGATCGCAAGGTTGAAGTCGGTTTCGTAGAGCTTCGCCTGGTTCGTGTCCAGCGGCATGAAGGCGAACGTCTTGGACAGCATCGCCTGGTCGGGGAAGATCAGCGGGTCCTCGACCAGCTCGGGGTCGATCGCCTCCATCGCCTTCTGCGCGCCCTCGACCGGACAGATGTAGTTCACCCAGGCCGCGAGCGTGGCGGCCACCTCCGGCTCGTAGTAGTAGTTCATCAGCGCTTCGGCGTTCGCCTTGTGGGAGGCCTTGTTCGGCACCATCAGGTTGTCCGACCACAGCGCCAGGCCCTCTTCCGGCACCACGAACTTGATGTCGGCGTTGTCCGCCTGCATGGCGATCACGTCACCCGACCACGCTTCGCAGGCGGCGATGTTGCCGGCGTTCAGGTCCTGCACGTAGTCGTTGCCGGTGAACCGGCGGACCTGACCGGAGGCGACGCTGTCCTCGAGCCGCTCCAGCGCCTTGCTCCACTCCGCGTCGGTGAAGTTGGACGGGTTCGCACCCACCAGGCGCAGCATGAACGACATCGTGTCGGGCATCTCGGACAACAAGGTGATGCGGCCCTTGAGATCCTCGCGACTGAGAAGGTCCTCGAAGCTGCCGACCTCGCTGGTGACCTTGGCGTTGTAGGCGATCCCGGTCAGACCGGTCTGCCAGGGCACGCTGTGGTCGCGGTTCGGGTCCCAGCTCGGCGCCCTGAGCTGCTCGAGCAGGTTGGCGTCGACGTTCGGGATCTTCGCGTGGTCGAGCTTCTGGATCCAGCCCAGGCCGATCATCCGGGCCGCCATCCAGTCGGTCAGCGCGAAGAGGTCGCGGCCGCAGGGCTGGCAGGTACCGAGCTGGTCGCGCACCTTGGCGTAGAACTCGGCGTTGTCGTTGACGTCGGCGGTGTAGGTGACCTTGATCCCGGTCTGCTTCTCGAAGGCGGCGAGCGTGGGCGGCGGCGCTTTGCTGTTCTCCTCGTCCTCGTCGATATAGCTCGGCCAGTTCGAGAAGATGAGTGCCTTCTGCTCACCGGACAGATCGGTGCTGACACACGAGCCGGCGCTCTGTTTCGCGGGGGGAATGCCGCACCCCGCCAGCGCGGAACCTCCGGCCAGACCGAGGGCGGAGAGCGACATCCCGCGAAGAACCGCCCGGCGCCCCACGACGGATTGTTGCCGAAGACTCATCGCACACCTCCCCGGATGCGTCTGTCGCGGGCGATACTGTCAAACAGAATGGATCGAGACAAGGGATTCCGTAGTTAATAGCCCGATTTGCAACGAATTCCGCTGCATTGACTTGCTTACACCAGGTAACCCTGAAAGGATCTCCGAGTGGCTGTGCGAACGGGGAACTCCGACAAGAACCAGGCGCTGCTGGACGACACCTCGAAGGCGATCATCGAGCAACTCCAGAAGGACGGACGCCGTTCGTACGCCGCGATCGGTAAGGCGGTCGGACTGTCCGAGGCCGCGGTGCGGCAGCGGGTGCAGCGACTGACCGAGGCCGGCGTGATGCAGGTCGTCGCGGTCACCGATCCGCTCGAACTGGGCTTCGACCGGCAAGCGATGATCGGGATCAAGGCCGAGGGTTCGCTGGAGCCGATCGCCGACGAGCTCGCGAAGATGGACGAGGTCGAGTACGTCGTGATCACGGCCGGCTCGTTCGACCTGCTGGCCGAGGTTCTGTGCGAGAGCGACGAGCACCTGCTGCAGGTGCTGTCGGAGCGGGTCCGGCGGATCGACGGCGTGAAGGCGACCGAGACATTCGTCTACCTGAAGCTGGTCAAACAGACGTATTCGTGGGGTGTGCGCTGATCCTCTGGGCCGAGACGACCGAGCCCGCGGCCGCACGCCCGGGGCTCGCGGGTGACCGGAACGCCGACGTGGCGATCGTCGGCGCCGGGTACACCGGCCTGTGGACCGCGTACTACCTCGCGAAGGCCGATCCTTCGCTGCGCATCGTCGTACTCGAGGCTCGGACAGCCGGGTTCGGGGCCTCTGGTCGCAACGGTGGTTGGTGTTCCGCCTTGTTCCCGGTCTCGTCGCGGCGGCTGGCGGCGCTGCCCGGATCGAGCCGTGAGTCGGCGATCGAGTTGCACCGGGCGATGCAGGCGACGGTCAACGAGGTCGGGTTGGTGACCGCTGCCGAGGGCATCAACTGCGATTACCACAAGGGCGGCACGATCGTGTTCGCCCGGACCAAGGCGCAGCTCGCCCGGGCCCGCGCCGAGGTGGCCGAGGCGCACGACTGGGGTCCTGGTGACCTGCGCTTCCTCGAGCCGGACGAGGTCGCGGCGCAGGTGCGCGCCACAAAGGTGCTCGGGGCAACGTTCACGCCACACTGTGCCGCGATCCATCCGGGCAAGCTGGTGCGTGGACTGGCCGCTGTGGTCGAGGGCCTCGGCGTGACGATCCACGAGAACACTCCGGTAACCGCGATCGAGTCCGGCCGCGCGATCACGCCGTACGGCGTCGTCCGCGCCGAGGTGGTGGTCCGGGCGACCGAGGGGTTCACGCCGGCGCTCGACGGGCAGTCGCGGGCGGTGGCGCCGGTGTACTCGTTGATGATTGCGACCGAGCCGCTCGACGATGCGAGCTGGGAGCGGATCGGGCTGGCGGACCGGCCGACGTTCAGCGATCACCGGCACCTGATCATCTACGGGCAGCGCACGGCCGACGGGCGACTCGCCTTCGGCGGGCGCGGGGCGCCGTACCACTTTCGGTCGCGGGTCAAGGCGTCGTACGACGAGGTGCCGCGTGTGTTCAAGGTGTTGCAGGCGACGTTGCGTGATCTGTTCGACGGGCTGGACGACGTTGAGTTCACGCATGCTTGGGGCGGGCCGCTCGGCATACCCCGGGACTGGTGCGCGTCGGTCGGGTTCGATCGTGGATCCCGGCTGGCGTGGGCGGGTGGGTACGTCGGGGATGGCGTCAGTACGACGAATCTCGCCGGGCGGACGTTGACGGATCTGATCCTCGGGCGCGACACCGCGCTGGTCCGGCTGCCATGGGTGGGGCATCGGTCGCGGCACTGGGAGCCGGAGCCGCTGCGTTGGCTCGGAATCAACGCCGGGCTGCGCGCGATGACGTTCGCCGACACGGAGGAACGCGTGACCGGGCGGGACAGCCGGATCGCTCGCCTGATGGCACCCTTGATCGGTCGTTAGCGGAGCGCTAGTTGGGTGGTGCCTTCTTCGAGCAGGGATGCGAGCGGGCGGCCGGTCAATTGGATGCTGGGGCGCATCCAATCGTTGAGGATCGGCTCCTCGGTGGTGAGGTGATCGGTCAGTTCGGTCCGGCTCAGCTCGAAGACGTGGGCCGGGTTGCCGGTCAGGTCGACGACAGTCTGCATCAGCCGGCCGGCCTGTTCCTCCCACAGCACATCACCGGCGTCGAGGTGGTCCGGGCGGATCAGCAGCAGGTCGACGTCGCTGTCCAGGTCGCCGTCACCTCGGGCGACCGCGCCGTACAGGCTGGCGTGCACCGGCGGGATCCGCCAGGCGCTGATCTCGTCCGCGAGCCGGCTGACCAATGTACTGCGAAGATCCGCGAGGAACTCGACCGCCGGGGCGACCAGGTGTCTGCGATTGAGTCGATAGAGCAACGAGTTGCCGAGGTCATCCACGTGCACGAGCCCGGTCGCCGCCAACCGCTGCAGCACCAGCCGCACACCGGCGACGCTGCCCGTGCCGGCCAGCTTGTGGATCTGCCGTCCGGACAGCCCTTCGTCACTGCGCGCCAGCACCTGGAGCACGGGACCATCGAGCGACGGCACGACGGTACTGATCGGAGTCCTGAGATCCATAACCCGATCCACCCTAGTGATCACACCCCCACTCACCGTAATCACGATGACCCGTCAACCACCTTGCCCTATTGGTAGCCGCGCTTCAGCAGGTACTTGGCTCCCGCGTCGAAGCCCTCCGGGGTGAGGATCTCGAAGGCGAACGCGTCGGCGAGGCGGTCAGTGATGTTGAAGGCTGCGCAGACCGCCAGTGCGTCCTTGATCTGCTGGGGTGAGACACCTGCTGACAGCACCTCCCGCATGTCCTCGGCGCCCACCTTTCCTTCTCGGGTCAGCCGGCCGAGCATCCGCAACGTTGCCCGAAGCCCGTTCTCGACGGGAGCCGTTTCCAGGTCGTCGAGGACTGCGGCAACGCGTGGCCCGTCCTGATAGGCCTGGCTCGCGGTCGCGGTGTGCGCGCCGATGCAGAACGCGGTCTCGTTCACCTTCGACACGTACGCCGCCATCAGCTCCCGGTCGCCGACCGACCACTCGGACGGGCCGCGCATCGCCTCGTGGGTGAACACCTTGGCGCGATTGCCGTAGAAATCGGGCCGGTAGAAGACCAGCTTGGCGGCGTCCGGCACCGGCTGCCGCGAGAAGAGCCGGATCATCGCGAAGAGCAGCTTGGTTCCGGGCTTGTAACCGCTGTTCAGGATCTCGAGGCGCATCAGCCGACCTCCCCTTCGGCCAGCGCGGCCAGTCCCGCTTCGTACTGCCGGGTGGACTGACCGACCGCGGCACACACCACCAGCTCGAACAACTGGTCCTCGCTGAACCCCGCTGCCTTGGCCGCAGCGAAGTCCGCGTCGGTCACCTGCGACGGCGTCATCGCGACCTTGCCGATCAGCGCCTGCAAGGGCGGAGGTACGTCGGCATTGCCGAAGGCACGGGCCCGATCCTCGGCGGATGCCGTTCCCTCTCCGGTCACCACGCGGTCCACCAGGGCCCGGTGCGCTACTCGTTTCTTGTCCTCATCCGGCACGGCGCACTCCGCTTCTCGATCTCGGTTGTCTGCTCACATGTATATGACGATCGGCGCGCCGCCGAACACGACATGCACCCGAAGAAGGTGGTAATTGGTCTAGTTGACCTGGCTTCGACGGCGGTGGAAAGGGTTCACGGTGGGGTCCGCGGAGTGTTACGCAAGACCAATGCACAGTTCGCTGCCCGGAAAGGCTGCTGAGATCCGGGCGTTGCTGCTCAGCCTGATCGACACGCTGCCGGAAGGTGCCGCACTGCCGCCGGAGCGCGAACTGGCTGTGCGCTGGAACGTCGCCCGGATGACGCTGCGCCGTGCCGTCGACGAGCTCGTGATCGAGGAGCTCCTGGTCCGCCGCCACGGCAGCGGGACCTACACCACCCGCCCGAAGGTCGCCCGCTGGCTCGGGATGATCGGGTTCTCCGAGGACATCCGCCGGCGCGGCATGCGGCCGGGCAGCAAGATGCTGGAGTACCGCCACCAGAAGGCCGAGCGCGCCGCCGCGCGCAGGCTGCGGATCCCGGTCGGCGACCCGATCATCGCGTTCACCCGCCTCCGTCTCGCCGACGATCTCCCGATGGTCGTCGAGCGCACCACGATGCCCGCGGCGTACGTCCCCGGCCTCCAGGCCGAGGACCTGAACGGCTCGCTCTACGACCTGCTCACCAATCGCTACGGCATCGACCTCGTCAGCGGCACCTCGCGCCTCGAGCCTGTCATGCCCGACGCCAAGACCGCGTCTTGGCTCGGCATCCCCACCACCCAGCCGTGCTTGGCTCTGCACGGCGTCAGCTTCGACCGCCGCGACCGAGTCTTCGAGTACACCTCCGCCCTGTACCGCGGCGACCGCTACGCCTTCACCACCGAACTCCGGACCACCCCCACTCCCCGAGCTAACGCCAAGGGCCTCTGAACCACATTCGAGTGGACCAGAGTGCCTTGCCCCGGTGCGTGCGGGGACCGCGTAGCAAGTAACGTCCGGCGCATGGGCATCGGTGAGCGGAGTGCGCTTGTTGTCGGCGCGGGGATCGGCGGGTTGGCTGCGGCGGTGGCGCTGCGGCGGATCGGGTGGTCGGTCAGCGTCCTGGAGCGGGCGCCGATCATCGCCGAGGTGGGCGCCGGCCTGACGCTCTGGCCGAATGCGGTTCGGGCGCTCGAAGCACTCGATCTGGATGTCACCGACCGCACCGTCAAGACAGTCTCGCGCGGCAACATCCTGACTCCGAAGGGCCGTTGGGTACGGCGCAATCACCCGGAGGACGTCGGCGTTCTCGCGATCCATCGCGCGGAGCTGCACGACGTACTGCGAGAGCAACTGCCTGACTCGGTGTTGCACACGGATGCCGAGGTGACCGCGGTGTCGTCCGACGGCACGGTGACCTGCTCGGGTGAGGAACTGACCGCCGACCTGGTGGTTGCCGCCGATGGCGTCAACAGCATCACGCGGCGGACGTTGTGGTCCGGGGACGCGGTCTTCCAGCGCCGGGCGGTCTGGCGGGGCGTGACGCCACCGGAGTCGGTGTGGCCGGTCCAGGAGTCACTCACGCTCGGTCGTGGTGTGCAGGTCGGCGTACTCCCGTTGCCTAGAGAGCGCGTCTACTGGTTCGTCACCGTCAACGCCGATCAGCCCAACCAGTTGTACGCCGACGATCGCCGCGAGGTACTGAATCGGGTCGGGGACTGGCACGACCCGATCCCGGCGCTGGTCGCGGCGACGCCGCCGGACCAGGTGCTGCACAACGACATCGTCGACATCGATCCGCTGCCGACGTACGTGAAGGATCGCGTCGTGCTGCTCGGCGATGCAGCGCACGCGATGCCGCCGGACCTTGGCCAAGGTGCGTGCCAGGCGATCGAGGATGCCCTGGTGCTCGCCGCGGCGCTGGCCGACGACGATCTGCCGCGGTACGACCGGGAACGGCGCGCGCGGGTGCAGCCGATGGCGGCGGAAGCCCGCGACTCGGTCAAGCGGAACTCCAACACGAGCGCGGTCGCACACTTCGGGCTGACCCTCGCGGCCCGGTTCATCCCACCGAAGGCGTGGCGGAAGGCCACCGCCAAGTGGGCCGACTGGACCCCGCCGAAGCTGCCGAACTAGAAAACAAGCACCCTTGCTTCTTTTTCCTGGGCGTGCCAGTCTCGGCTGCACGATCCCCACCCAGGGAGTGCAGCGTGCAACTGGACGAAGTGCTGGCGGACCTGTGGGCCGAGAGTGCGGAGCTGGACCGGCTGGTCGGTGGACTCGCCGCCGACGCGTGGGCGACGCCGACCCCGGCGGAGGGCTGGACGATCGCGCACCAGATCGCCCACCTCGCCTGGACCGACGAGGCCGCGCATCTCGCCGCCACCGATCCCGACGGCTTCAAGGCCTCACTGCAGAAGGCGGCCGCCAACCCGACCGGATACGTCGACGAGGGTGCTGCCGAGACCGCGGCGCTGCCGCCCGACCAGCTCCTGCCGTACTGGCGAGAGACCCGCGCCGAGGTCGCTGACGCGCTGAAGAAGGTCGCGCCGGGCGAGAGGGTCCTCTGGTACGGCCCGCCGATGAGTCCTACCTCGATGGCGACGGCACGGTTGATGGAGACGTGGGCGCACGGCCAGGACGTGTTCGACGCGCTCGGCGTCAACCGGCAGCCGAGCAGCCGGTTGCGTCACGTCGCGCACCTCGCGGTCCGGACCCGCGATTTCGCCTACATGCTGAACGACCGCACCCCGCCGACCGAGCCGTTCCACGTGGAACTCACCGGACCCGACGGCCAGACCTGGACCTGGGGTCCGGACGACGCGGCGCAACAGGTGACCGGCCCGGCGCTCGACTTCTGCCTGCTGGCAACACAACGCCGGCATCGCGACGACCTCGCCGTACAGGCTGAGGGCGCGGACGCGGAGGAGTGGCTCGGCATCATCCAGGCGTTCGCGGGGCTGCCCGGGAAGGGCCGGGAGCGGGGGCAGTTCGGATGACCGCGCCCATCAGGATCGGTAACGCGTCCGGGTTCTACGGCGACCGCTTCGGCGCGGTCCACGAGATGCTCACCGGCGGTCCGCTCGACGTCCTGACCGGCGACTACCTGGCCGAGCTGACCATGCTGATCCTCGGGCGGGACCGGCTGAAGGACCCGTCACTCGGGTACGCGCGCACGTACCTCAAACAACTCGAGACCGGCCTCGGCGAAGCGCTCGACCGCGGCGTCAAGCTCGTCAGCAACGCCGGCGGCCTGAACCCGTCCGGTCTCGCCCAGGCGATCCAGGAGCTCGCGGATCGGCTCGGTCTGCACCCCAAGATCGCGTACGTCGAGGGCGACGACCTCCTGCCACGCGCGGCCGAACTCGACCTCGGCGAGCCGCTGACCGCGAACGCCTACCTCGGTGCCTGGGGGATCGCCGAGGCACTGCAAGCCGGCGCGGACGTCGTCGTGACCGGCCGCGTCACCGACGCCTCGGTCATCGTCGGACCCGCCGCCGCCCACCACGGCTGGAAGCGGGCGCAGTACGACGAACTCGCGGGTGCCGTGGCCGCGGGGCACGTGATCGAGTGCGGCTGCCAGGCGACCGGCGGGAACTTCGCGTTCTTCAGCGAGATCCGCGACCTCGCCCGGCCCGGGTTCCCGATCGCGGAGATCCATGCCGACGGCAGCAGCGTGATCACCAAGCACGACAACACCGGCGGCGCGGTCACGATCGACACGGTCAAGGCGCAACTTCTCTACGAGATCACCGGCGCCCGGTACGCCGGTCCGGACGTGACCACGCGGCTGGACACGATCGAGCTCGAAACCGACGGACCCGACCGGGTACGAATCTCCGGCGTTCGCGGTGAGCCGCCACCTCCGACGTACAAGGTGTCGCTCAACAGCGTCGGCGGGTTCCGCAACGAGGTGGACTTCGTGCTCACCGGGCTGCAACTGGAGCAGAAGGCCGAGCTGGTTCAGCAGCAGCTCGAGCGGGGGCTGCCCAAGCGGCCGGCGGACCTTCGGTGGACTCTCGCGTGGACGGAGAAGCCGAACGCGGCGTCCGAGGAGGAGGCCAGCGTGTTCCTCCGGTGCGCGGTCAAGGACCCGGATCCGAAGGTCGTCGGCCGCGCGTTCTCCAGCGCCGCGATCGAGCTGGCGCTGGCGAGCTACCCCGGTTTCCACGTCACCGCGCCGCCTGGCGACGGATCGCCGTACGGCGTCTTCCGGGCCGGGTACGTCGACATCCATGAGGTCGAGCACACCGTCGTCCTGCCGGACGGGTCGCGGGCCGTCGTCGAGCCCGCGATGGAGACGCAGCCCCTGAGTCCGGTCGACGACATCGAAATGCCGATCCCGTTGCCGCAACTGGCGTCCAGCGGGCGCCCGCGGACCCGCGAGGTCCCGCTCGGACGGATCGCCGGCGCGCGGTCCGGCGACAAGGGTGGGGACGCGAACGTCGGTGTCTGGGTGCGGGACGAGAAGACGTGGCGGTGGATCGCGCACACGCTGACGGTCGAGCTGTTCCAGGAGCTGCTCCCGGAGACTCAGCCGCTGACCGTGACGCGCTACGTGCTGCCGAATCTGTGGGCGGTCAACTTCGTCGTCGAGGGATTGCTGGGTGAGGGCGTCGCGTCGCAGGCGCGATTCGACCCGCAGGCGAAGGCGGTCGGCGAATGGCTGCGCTCCAGGTACATCGACGTACCAGAGGTGCTGCTGTGAACGACTACCGGCAGACCGTACGGCGGTTCATGGCGACCGAGGTGCTGCCGCAGCTGGACCGGTGGGAGCGGGACGGCGAGCTGCCGCGGGAGCTGCACAAGAAGGCCGGCCAGATCGGGATGCTCGGCGTCGGGTTCCCGGAGGCGGTCGGCGGTGGCGGCGGTTCGTTGCTGGACGCGATCGCGGTGGTCGAGGAGATGCACTACGCCGGCGGGTCCGGCGGTCTGGTCGCCTCGCTGCTGACCTGCGGGATCGCCCTCCCGCATATCGTTGCGGCAGGCAACCAGGAGCAGATCGATCGATGGGTCCGGCCGACGCTCGACGGCGCACTGATCGGCGCGCTGGCGATCACCGAACCCGACGGCGGCTCGGATGTCGCGTCGATCCGTACGACGGCTCGGCGCGAGGGTGACGTGTTTGTCGTGAACGGTGCGAAGACCTACATCACCTCGGGCTGCCGTGCGGACTTCGTCACTACCGCGGTCCGGACGGACGGGCCGGGCGCACACGGGATCAGCCTGCTGGTGATCGAGAAGGCGACGCCCGGCTTCGTGGTGTCCCGGAAGCTCGAGAAGATGGGTTGGCTGTGCTCGGACACGGCTGAGTTGTCGTTCACCGATGTCCGGGTGCCGGTGGCCAACCTGATAGGGGCCCAGGGCACCGGGTTCGTCCAGCTCGCGACGAACTTCGTGGCCGAGCGGCTGACGCTCGCGACGCAGGCGTACGCCGGAGCGCAGCGAGCACTCGACCTCACTGCGGAGTGGTGCCGGGCGCGGGAGACGTTCGGCAGGCCGTTGATCTCGCGGCAGACCGTGCAGCACACGCTCACCGAGATGGCCCGGCGGATCGACGTCGCCCGGGTCTACGTACACGAGGTCGCCCGCAGGTCCGACGCCGGTGACGACGTGATTGCCGAGGTGTGCTTCGCGAAGAACACGGCGGTCGAGTCCGGGCAGTGGGTGTGTGACCAAGCGCTGCAGCTGCACGGCGGTCTCGGCTACATGCGGGAGGCGGAGGTCGAACGCCAGTACCGCGACCAGAAGATTCTCGCCATCGGCGGCGGCACCACCGAGATCCTGACCGGCCTCGCCTCGAAACGACTGGGGTTCAGTGCATGAGCAATCGCGAGGCGATGCTGGAGAAGCTGACGGCCTTGGAGGCCGAGCATGCCAAGGCACTGGCAGGCGGTGGCGAGAAGTACGTCGACCGGCAGCACAAGCGCGGCAAGTTGCTGGCCCGGGAGCGGATCGAGTTGCTGCTCGACCCGGACTCGCCGTTCCTCGAGTTGTCGACGCTGGCCGGCTGGGGCTCGGACTTCACCGTCGGCGCCAGCCTGGTGACCGGGATCGGCGTGGTGTCAGGCGTCGAGTGTCTGATCACGGCCAACGATCCGACGGTCAAGGGCGGCGCGAGCAATCCGTGGACGCTGCGTAAGGCCCTGCGTGCGGACGAGATCGCGCGGGCGAACCGGTTGCCGGTCATCAGCCTGGTCGAGTCCGGTGGTGCGGACCTGCCGACGCAGAAGGAGATCTTCATCCCGGGCGGCGCGATGTTCCGCGATCTGACCCGGTTGTCGGCGGAGGGGATTCCGACGATCGCGCTGGTGTTCGGCAATTCGACCGCGGGCGGCGCGTACATCCCCGGCATGAGCGACTACGTGGTGATGGTCGACGGCGGAGCCAAGGTGTTCCTGGCCGGACCGCCGCTGGTGAAGATGGCGACCGGTGAGGACGCCGACGACGAGTCGCTCGGCGGCGCCTCGATGCACGCCCGGAAGTCCGGACTGGCCGACTACTTCGCGGTCGACGAGCAGGACGCGATCCGGCTCGGCCGCCAGATCGTGTCCCGGCTGAACTGGCGCAAACTCGGTCCGTCGCCGGCTCCGGCGTACGCCTCGCCGCTGTTCGACGAGGACGAGCTGCTCGGGATCGTGCCGGGCGACCTGAAGATCCCGTTCGATCCGCGGGACGTGATCGCCCGGGTGGTGGACGGGTCGGTGTTCGACGAGTTCAAGCCGCTGTACGGGTCGTCGCTGGCGACCGGCTGGGCGTCGGTGCACGGGTATCCGGTCGGCATCCTGGCCAACGCACGCGGCGTCCTGTTCAGCGAGGAGTCGCAGAAGGCGGCGCAGTTCATCCAGCTGGCGAACCGCGCGAACACGCCGCTGATCTTCCTGCACAACACCACCGGCTACATGGTCGGCCAGGAGTACGAGCAAGGCGGGATCATCAAGCACGGCGCACAGATGATCAACGCGGTCGCGAACTCCAAGGTCCCGCACATCTCGATCCTGATGGGCGCGTCGTACGGCGCCGGCCACTACGGGATGTGCGGCCGGGCCTTCGATCCACGCTTCCTGTTCGCCTGGCCGTCGGCGAAGTCTGCGGTGATGGGTCCGCAGCAGCTCGCCGGTGTCCTGTCGATCGTGGCGCGGGCCGCCGCGGCGGCGAAGAACCAGCCGTACGACGAGGACGGCGACGCCACGATGCGCGCGTACGTCGAGGGCCAGATCGAGGCGGAGTCGCTGCCGATGTTCCTGTCCGGCCGCCTGTACGACGACGGCGTGATCGACCCTCGCGACACCCGAACAGTCCTGGGCATCTGTCTGTCCGCTATCCACTCGGCACCGGTGGAGGGCACGTCCTCCTTCGGCGTCTTCAGGATGTGAGGGGCACATGCTGACAAGTGTTCTGGTGGCGAACCGTGGCGAGATCGCGCGGCGGATCTTCCGGACCGCACGGTCGCTCGGTCTGTCGACGGTCGCGGTGCATTCGACCGCCGACGCCGCGATGCCGTTCGTCGGTGAGGCGGACGCGGCTGTGCAGCTGCCGGGGAACGCGCCGGCCGATACCTACCTCCGTGGTGAGCTGGTGATCGAGGCGGCGTTGAAGGCGGGCGCGGATGCGGTGCATCCCGGGTACGGATTCCTGTCGGAGAACGCCGGGTTCGCGCAGGCCGTGATCGACGCCGGGCTGACGTGGATCGGGCCGCCGGTGGACGCGATCTCGTCGATGGGCTCGAAGATCGAGGCGAAGAAGCTGATGGCGGCCGCCGGGGTGCCGGTGCTCGCCGAGCTGACGCCGGCCGGGGTGTCCGCAGACGACTTGCCGGTGCTGGTGAAGGCATCGGCAGGCGGTGGCGGCCGTGGGATGCGGGTGGTCTCGCGGCTGGCGGAGCTGCCGGGTGAGATCGAGGCTGCGTCGGCGGAGGCGCTGTCTGCCTTTGGTGACGGGACGGTGTTCTGCGAGCGGTACCTCACGGCCGGCCGGCACATCGAGGTGCAGATCATGGCCGATCAGCACGGCACGATCTGGGCGGTCGGCGAACGCGAATGCTCCATCCAGCGCCGCCACCAGAAGGTGATCGAGGAAGCCCCGTCGCCACTCGTGGAACGCATCCCGTCCCTGCGGGCGGAGCTCTTCGACGCGGCTCGGAAGGCTGCGGCGGCGATCGGATACGTCGGCGCCGGCACCGTCGAGTTCCTGGCGGACGAGGGTGGCGCGTTCTACTTCCTCGAGATGAACACCCGCCTCCAGGTGGAGCACCCGGTCACCGAGGAGACCACTGGGCTGGACCTGGTGGAACTGCAGTTCGCGGTCGCGACCGGTGCCCACCTCCCGCCCGAGCCACCCCCGACGGTCGGCCACGCGATCGAGGTGCGGTTGTACGCCGAGGACCCCGCGCAGGACTGGCGGCCGCAGACCGGAGTACTGCGGAAGCTGGAGTTGTCGCCGGACCTACGAGTGGACTCCGGGGTCGAGGATGGTTCGGAGGTTTCGCCGTACTACGACGCGATGCTGGCCAAGGTGATCGCGTTCGGGGCGGATCGGACGGTCGTGGCCAGGCGGCTGGCAGGGGAACTGGAGCGGGCTCGGATTCACGGGGTCGGGACCAACCGCGACCTGCTGGTGTGGATCCTGCGGCATCCGGCGTTCCTGGACGGAGACACCGATACCGGATTCTTCGACCGGCACGGGATCTCGCCGGAGGTCGACGCCGGGGTGGTCAGGACATCGGCGTTGGCGGCTGCGCTGGCTGATGCGGCGGGGCGGGTGCCGGTGGTGCGGGTGCCCAGCGGGTGGCGGAACGTGCCGTCTCAGCCGCAGCGGAAGGCCTATCGCGTCGGTGCTGCGACTGTGGAGGTCGAGTATCGGCTGACCCGGGACGGGTTGGTTGTCGAGGGCAACATAATGCTCGTGGACTCCGCGCCGGAGCGGGTGGTGCTGGAGATTGACGGCGTACGCCGGTCGTTCGACGTGGCGGCGTACGACGGGTTGGTGTGTGTGGACTCGTCGCTCGGATCGGTGGCGTTGACTCCGGTGGAGCGGTTTGTGGATCCATCGCAGCAGATCTCCGCGGGATCGTTGGTGGCGCCGATGCCGGGGACGGTGATCCGGGTCGGCGTGCAGGTGGGTGACGGGGTGAAGCAGGGACAGCCGCTGCTGTGGTTGGAGGCGATGAAGATGGAACACACCATCTCCGCCCCGGCCGACGGCGTACTCAGTGAGCTCAGGGTCGAAGCAGGTCAACAAGTCGAGGTCGGCGCCGTACTGGCGGTCGTTGGGGAGGAAGCATGAGCTTCGTGGAATCCGAGGAACGCCAGGCGCTGCGCAAGGCGGTGGGTGAGCTCGGGAAGAAGTACGGCTACAGCTGGTTCAACCGGCAGGCTCGGACCGGTGGGCACACCACCGAGCTCTGGCTGGAGGCCGGCAAGCTCGGCTACCTCGGTGTGAACCTGCCCGAGGAGTACGGCGGCGGAGGCGGCGGTATGGCCGACCTGTCGATCGTGCTGGAGGAGCTCGGCGCGGCCGGATCCCCGCTGCTCATGATGGTCGTCTCACCGTCGATCTGCGGGACGGTGATCTCCCGTTTCGGCACCGACGAGCAGAAGCAGCGCTGGCTCCCGGGCCTGGCGGACGGTACGACGATCATGGCGTTCGCGATCACCGAGCCGGACGCCGGATCGAACTCGCATCAGATCACCACCACCGCGCGCCGTGCCGATGACGGCTGGTCGCTGTCCGGCCGGAAGGTCTTCATCTCCGGCCTGGATGTGGCGCAGGCGGTCCTCGTGGTCGGCCGCACCGAGGACGCCCGGACCGGCAAGCTCAAGCCGGCCCTGTTCATCGTCCCGGTCGACGCACCGGGCGTGGAGTTCCAGCAGATCGAGATGGATCTGATCAGCCCGGACAAGCAGTTCTCGCTGTTCCTGGACGACGTACGACTGCCGCGGGAGGCACTGGTCGGCGCCGAGGATGCGGCCCTGATGCAGCTGTTCGCCGGGCTCAACCCCGAGCGGATCATGGCGTCCGCATTCGCGGTCGGCATCGCCCGGCACGCGCTCGACAAGGCGACCGCGTACGTCAAGGAGCGCCAGGTCTGGAAGGCTCCGATCGGCGCTCACCAGGGACTTGCGCACCCGCTCGCGCAGATCAAGATCGAGCTCGAGTTGGCCAGGCTGATGATGCAGAAGGCGGCCGCCCTGTACGACGCCGGCGACGACCTGGGCGCAGGCGAGGCCGCGAACATGGCGAAGTACGCAGCTGGCGAAGTCGCGGTCCGCGCGACCGACCAGGCCGTCCAGTCGCTCGGCGGAAACGGCATGACGGTGGAGTACGGCGTCGCCTCGCTGGTCGCGGCCGCACGTGCCACCCGGATCGCGCCGGTGAGCCGGGAGATGATCCTGAACTTCGTCGCCCAGCACTCGCTGGGCCTACCCAAGTCGTACTGAGGTCCGCCACAGTCTGATCACCCACCGGGCCAGGAGAGGATCCCCGCCGATGATCATCACGAGCCAGTTCCCACCCGTCGAGGTCCTCGACGTACCCATCCACGACGCCGTCCTCGGCCGGGCCCAGGAGTACGGCGACCGGCCGGCCATGGTCGACGGCGTCACCGGCAAGGAGCTCAGCTACGCCCAGCTGGATGCGATGACCCGCCGGGTCGCGGCCGGTCTCGCCGAGCTCGGTATCCGGCACGGCGACGTGATCGCGCTGTACAGCCCGAACACGATCCTCTACCCGGTCGTCTTCTACGGCGCCACTCGAGCCGGCGCGACCGTCACCACAGTCAACGCGCTCTACACCGCCGACGAGTTGCACAAGCAGCTGGTCGACTCGAAGGCGAAGCTGCTGGTGACGATCTCGCTGTTCCTGCCGAACGCGACCGCGGCGATCGAGGGCACCGACGTGACCGAGATCTTCGTCTGCGACAGCGCCGAGGGGTACCGCTCGGTGCTGGAGCTGCTCGCGTCGACCGCACCCGAGCCGGAGGTGATGATCGATCCGGCGAACGACGTCGCCGTACTGCCGTACTCGAGCGGGACGACCGGCGTGGCCAAGGGCGTGATGCTGACGCACCGGAACATCGCCACCAACATCTCGCAGGCCGAGGTGATGATCACGCTCGGGGCGGACGAGCGGATCATCGCGATCCTGCCGTTCTTCCACATCTACGGCCTGTCGGTGCTGATGAACCTGCCGCTGCGGCTCGGTGCGACCGTGGTCGTGCTGCCGAAGTTCGAGCTGCAGCAGTTCCTGACCACGCTCGACCAGCAACGGATCACCCGGGCGTTCGTGGCTCCGCCGGTCGTGCTGGCGCTGGCGAAACACCCGGCGGTCGACGGAGTCGATCTGTCCGCGCTGAAGCACGTGACCTCGGCGGCCGCACCATTGGACGGCGAACTGGCCGAAGCCTGCGCGAAACGGCTCGGGCTGCACGCGGTGCTGCAGGCGTACGGCATGACCGAGCTGTCACCGGGCACGCATGCCGTGCCGCAGGACGACCCGGAGCCGCCGCCCGGTGCCGTCGGCAAGCTCTTCCCGTCCACCGAGATGCGGCTGGTCGGTGCCGACGGCAACGATGTCGGCGACGACGAGACCGGCGAGATCTGGATCCGCGGACCGCAGGTGATGAAGGGGTACCTGGGCCGCCTGGCGGAGACCGACGCGACCGTCGACCAGGACGGTTGGCTGCACACCGGCGACATCGGCCGGATGGACGCACGCGGGTACCTGTACGTCGTCGACCGGGTGAAGGAACTGATCAAGTACCACGGCTACCAGGTGCCGCCGGCCGAGTTGGAGGCCGTGCTGCTCACCGACGACCGGATCGCGGACGCGGCGGTGATCGGCGTCCAGGCCGAGGGCAACGAGGTACCGAAGGCGTTCGTGGTGCCGATGCCCGGTGTCGAACTGACCGCCGACGACGTGATCGAGTACGTCGCCGCCCGGGTGGCGCCGTACAAGAAGATCCGGCAGGTGGAGTTCATCGACGCGGTGCCGAAGGCGGCGTCGGGCAAGATCCTGCGGCGTGAACTGCGGGCTCGGGAGGCTGCCGCCCGTGAGTGAAGCCCTGAAGGCACCCCAGCAGGACCGCAGCCGGGCCACCCGGCAGCGGTTGCTCGAGGCGGCCGTGGAGTCGCTCGCCGAGGTCGGGTACGCCGCGACCACGGTGAGCGTCGTGGCCACCCGGGCCGGGGTGTCGCGGGGTGCCGCCCAGCACCACTTCCCGACGCGGGCGGATCTGTTCGAGGCGGCGGTCGAGTACATGACCGAGGTCCGGCTCGCGGAGATCAAGGCGCAGGCGGCCGCACTGCCCAGCGGCCCGGCGCGGACCGAGGCGATCGTCGAGATGCTGACGGACGTCTACACCGGACCACTGTTCCGGGCCGCGCTGCACCTGTGGGTGGCTGCATCGACGGAGGACGCGCTGCGAAGGCAGATCGTCCGGCTGGAAGCACATGTGGGACGCCAGGCCCACCGGGCTCTGCTGGAAGTGCTGGAGGTGAGTGAACGGACTCCCGGAGTACGGGAGACCGTGCAGGGCGTGCTGGACCTGGCGCGCGGGTTGGGACTCGCCGACCTGCTGACGGACGACAGCGCACGCCGCAAGGGCATCGTCCGGCAGTGGAGCCGCATCCTCGATCAGGCTCTGCGGGCTCCCGGGGTGTGACCGAACGCCGCCCGGAAGGTGTCGATAAAGGCACTCGTCGATGCCCAGCCGCACTGATGCGCGACCCTGGTCACCGACTCCCCGGTCGCCAGGAGCCTGAGCGCCTGGTGCAGCCGGAGCTGCGTCCGCCACTGCGGGAAGGTCATGCCGAGGTCCGTCCTGCACAACCGGCTGAGAGTCCGCTCACTGGCCCGACTTCCCGGCCCAGCTCGGTCAGCGTTCGGGGGTCCGCAGGATCATCTCGCAGCAGGTCGCAGACGGCGGCCAGCCGTGCGTCGGTTGGGGTCGGCAGATAGGTAGGACGCTGGGGCGATCGCCTCAGCTGATCAAGCAGTACCAGGTGGAGCCGCCGTAGTTCGTCCGCGTCGATCTCTTCGTCTGTCGTGTAGGTGAGGAGCAGTTCGCGAAGAAGTGGGCTCACGACGAGGGCTGATGGTGCGTCGAGGCCCAGTGGGTTCTCCTCGAGTCCCACGGTGTGCAGCGCGGTCTCGCCGTACGCGCGGTGCTCGTGCAGGGTGCCGGCCGGGACCCAGATCGCTCTGGTCCCTGGGACGATCCAGCTGCCTGCGTCGGTGGTCACCGAGAGAACGCCGCGGCCGGCGTACACGATCTGGTTCCGGTCGTGCCAGTGCGCCTCGATCGCACCGCCGGCCGGGATCGGCCGGATTCCGGTGTTCGCGGGACGGAGCTGGCGGGTTTCCGGCATAGGTTGGCATTTTATCGGAAGCCGGACAGCGGCGTCGGCGACAACGATCGACGGTGTGCTGAGACTTCGACCGATCGGACTGATGGCGATCGGGCACGCGTGCGTGGATGTGTACCAGGGCGCTGTACCGGCGCTGGTGCCGTTCCTGGTCGCCGAGCGCGGGCTCGGGTACGTCGCGGTGTCCGGGATCACGTTGGCTGCGACGCTGCTGTCCTCGGTGGTGCAGCCGGTGTTCGGCGTACTGACGGATCGGCGGCCGCTGGCCTGGCTGATCCCGGTCGCGATGACGACGGCGGGACTCGGGATCGCACTGGTCGGCGTCGGCGACACGTACCTGCTCAGCTGGCTGGCTGCCGCGCTGTCCGGGCTCGGAGTCGCCGCCTATCACCCGGAGGCGGCACGGATGGCGCGTGCCGTGAGCGGCGGCAGCCATGTCGGGATGAGCTGGTTCTCGGTCGGCGGGAACGTCGGTTTCGCGCTGGCGCCGGTGCTCGTCACGCCGATCATGGCGGCAGGTGGACTGTCGCTGACTCCGCTGCTCGTCGTACCGGCGCTGGTCGGTGCGGTGATCACCAGGCCGGCTGTTCGCTCCGCACGCTTGGTTGCTGGAGGCAATCGAATGCAGCGGCCCGGGAGTGACGACTGGCCGTCGTTCCTGCGGTTGTCGGCGATTATGGTGTGCCGCTCGATCGTGTTCGTCGGCCTCGGCACCTTCATCGCCCTGTACGCCGGCCAGCGGGTCGGCGGTGGAACGACGACCGGTGGGGTGGCGTTGTTCGTGTTGTTCGCGGCCGGCGCCCTCGGCACGCTGCTCGGCGGCCGGTTCGCCACCCGGTACGGGCGGGTCCGGACGATGCGGACGTCGTACGCCGTCGCCGTACCGGCCATCGCGGCGCTGGTGTTCGTGCCCGGTCCGGCGTTCTTCGGCTTCCTCGCGCTGACCGCGATCGCGATGTCGATCCCGTTCTCTCTGCACGTCACCCTCGGCCAGGACTTCCTCCCGGGCCGGGTCGGTACCGCGGGCGGCATGACGCTCGGTCTCGCGGTCAGCATCGGCGGAGTCGCCACCCCGGTCCTCGGCACGATCGCCGAACACACCTCACTGCGCGTCGCGCTCAGCCCCCTGATCGCGCTGGTCCTGACCGGCTGCCTGATGGGCTTCGCGCTGAACGAACCCGCTACCGGGTAGCGACGGTCGCCCGCTGGGCGATCCGGCGGTCGACCTTCTCGGCCAGGTGGTTGGGGGAGCATTCGGCCAGGTGGTCGCGGACGAGGAGGTGGATGAAGGAGTACTCACCGCGTCCGGTGCGGGCGAGCACGTACCGGTCGGCGGCGTACCGGAGGAAGGCACGGCGGCGCCAAGGGAGGTACCCGGTCCAGCGGAGCAGGAAGTCGTGGAGCAGACGGGAGAGCGGTCCGGCGAACAGCGGTGGGCGACGGCGCCACGCCTTCGCGGCGACAGCGCCGGTGATCACACCGGCCACCGCTTCGAGGTCAGGGGAGGTCAGATCGGCGCCGAGTGCCACCGCCAGCAGGAATCCGGCGACTGCACCGCCCAGCACCCACAGATCCATCCACCAGCCATGTCCAGCCGGCTGCTGAACCACGTGGTCGGTCGGTAGCGACTTGACCAGCCGGATGCCTTGCGCGACGAGCAGTCCGATCGCCAGACCGGTCGCGAAGCTGTCGGGCCGATCACCGATGCTGAGCGTCACCCAGCCGGCCGCGACCACCACAGCGAGCCGGACTCCCAGCAGCAACCGACGCCTGTTGGTGTGGGAGACCACCTGCTCGACGACGTACGACGCTGCGATCGCTGCCGCCTCGACACCGAGCGCCAGCCACACCGGCAGCAGCTCGACCAGCCCCATCACGGCGACGATCAGGACGACCGTGCACGCCGTACTCAGGACGAGCGTGAGCACGAGCAGTGGCGCCCGCTGCGGCTTGGGCCCTTCGGTCATGAGCGCCTGCCACGGATGCGGCTTGATATGCACGAGCAGCAATGCCGCTCCGGCTACGGCCAGCCCGGCTAGTACGCCGTACTGCGCGAGCGTCACGAGGATCGCACCGGCGGCGAGCCCGGCGAAGATCGCGGGCAGGCTGACCGCATGGGCCAGGTAGTCCGCCTCTGGCAGGGACAGGCCGTACCAGCCGTTGGGGATCAGCCACCGCGGTACGGCGGTGCGGTCGCCGGCGCGACTACGGGTCCACCACGCCAGGCACCAGAGCGAACGGACCGCCGTCCTTGAGTCGTACTGGCGACTGGTCGAGCGGTGTCTGGCCAGGACCTCGCTGATGTAGGTGTCGAACAGCTCCCGCCGCAGGTCGGCCACACCGCCGGCGACGACCTCCTCCGGCACGCGGCCGTGGTACGCGAGGATCATCACGTTCAGCATCAGCGGTGAGTTGACCAGGTCCCACAGTTCGTCGTCCTGCTCGATCGCTGCGCGCGCACCGTCCAGGTCCGGACCGACAGCGGCGAAGTAGTCGAGCACCTGCTGCCTGGTGAGCGGTCTGATGTGCACAGCGCCGTGCAGGCTGAGCTGGTCGGGGAGAAGCTCGTAGTCCTGCGTGCGGCACGTGATGGCGAGCCTGCCGATCAGATAGCGGCGGCGGAGCTCTTCGAGGACTGGTGCGAGCTTGGCGCGGCTCGGTTTGGCGATCTCGTCGAGGCCGTCGAGCAGGAGTGCAAGGCGACCGCGGCGCAGCCAGGTACGGCCGACTGCGGCCGGGATGCCGTAACGGGTGTTGAGCTCACCTAGCAGCCAACGAACGAAGCCGGCCAGGAGCGGACTGTCCTGCGGTTCGTCCTCGTCCTTCCGCGACGGCTGCGCGGTCCAGCCGGCCAGATCGATGAGGACCGGGATCGGCTTGCTCTCGTCTGCGTGGGCCTGCTCGGCGAGGGCGCGGGCGAGCTCAAGCAGCAGAGTGGTCTTGCCGGCGCCCGGTGCGCCCAGGATCAGCATCGAGTCCTGCAGTTGGTCGAACACCGTGGCGATGTCGGTGTCGTCGGAGACCGGTCGGGGCGAGCTGTCGAGTGGCTGGACCAGCAGGTCGTACGGGCGGATGACGGCTTCGGGGCGCTCGTCGAGGGCCAGTGCAATGCGGGTGCGGGAGGCGAGTGACCCGGCCACGCGCTGGGACAGGTAGCGGTCGACGCGAGCGAGCGCGTTCGGCCGGTTGCGCGGCTGGTCGGCGGATCGACCGGAGACGGTGGGCAGCCGGCGGCTGCGGAACTCGAACAGAGCGGTGACGATCGCGACCAACCAGAGCGCACCGATCACCGGCCAGGTCCAGTCCGCGTACGGCGCCAGGAAGCCGGGAGCGGTGCCACCGGTGCCGACGTTGATCGCGATCGGCAGCAGCACCAGCGTGAGCGACACGGTCACCACGAGCACGACAGCACGCAGCATCCCATCCCGAATCCTCACCCCCCGGAGCGTAGCTGCGTACTAGCCGACCGTGCCTGGCTCAGCGCGCGTCCATCTGGCGATCCGGCAGTGCGGGAATCGTTGTCCCGGCAGTTAGATTGGCCTTTGTCATGACTACTGAGCGGATCGACCGGGCGAGTGTGGGGCTTCGGTCGGAGCGGGGACCGATCCTGCTCGCGGTGATGCTGAGCGTGGGGCTGGTGGCGATCGACGCGACCATCCTGGCCACCGCCGTCCCGTCGGTGGTCGACGACCTCGGCGGCTTCACCCAGTTCCCCTGGCTGTTCTCGATCTACCTACTGGCCCAGGCCGTCTCGGTGCCGATCTACGGCAAGCTCGCCGACCTGCGGGGCCGCAAGCCGATCATGCTGGTCGGCGTCGGGCTGTTCCTGCTCGGATCGGTGCTGTGCGGGTTCGCCTGGAGCATGCCGGCGCTGATCGCGTTCCGGCTGGTCCAGGGACTCGGTGCGGGCGCCATCCAGCCGATCGGGATGACGATCGTCGGCGACATCTACACGGTGGCCGAGCGGGCCAAGGTCCAGGGCTACCTGGCCAGTGTGTGGGGGATCTCGTCGTTCGTCGGCCCGACCCTCGGCGGGCTGTTCTCCGACTTCCTCTCATGGCGCTGGATCTTCTTCGTGAACATCCCGCTCGGCATCGCCGCCGCCTGGGCGCTGGTGCGTCGCTTCCACGAGAACGCCGTACCGCGGACCAGCCACCGGATCGACTATGCCGGTGCGGTGCTGCTCGCGGTCGGCGGCTCGATGCTCTTGCTCGGCCTGCTCGAGGGCGGCGTGATGTGGTCCTGGGACTCGACCGCGAGCATCGCGATCCTGGCCGGGGCGGTCGTCCTGCTGACCGCGTTCGTCGTCGTCGAGCGCCGCGCGCCCGAGCCTGTGCTCCCGCTGTGGGTGCTCAGTCGGCGCGTCCTGAACTCCGCCAACTCGGCGGCCCTTCTGATCGGCGTGCTGATGATCGGCCTGTCGACGTACGTGCCGCTGTTCGCCCAGAGCGTGCTGGGTACGTCGGCTCTGGTCGCCGGGTTCGCGCTGGCCGCGATGACGCTGGGGTGGCCGATCGCTGCCTCGCTGGCCGGGCGGATCTACCTGCGGCTCGGGTTCCGTACGACGATGCTGTTCGGCGCGTGCATCGTGGTCGTCGGCGCTGGGCTGCTGCTCACGGTCGGGACCGAGAGTTCAGTGCTGCACCTGGCCGGTGCCTGCTTCGTCATCGGTATCGGACTCGGCTTCTCCGCGTCGCCGTCGGTCGTGGCGGCGCAGTCGTCGGTCGAGTGGCAGACACGTGGTGTGGTGACGGGCGCGAACATGTTCGCCCGATCGGTCGGTAGCGCGATCGGAGTGGCCGCCTTCGGCGCCGTGGCCAATGGTGTGGTCGCCGCACGTCTCGGCGACGACCACGCAGATCTCGAGACGCTGCCCGGTGACGTCCTGGCCCCGGCGATCCACGACGTCTACTACGGCGCCGCCGGAGCCGCTGTCCTACTCGTCGCTGCCGTTCTGTTCATGCCGAACCGGATCCCCGAGCAGCCCAACCGGGTCTAGGCCGACCTCCGTGCGCCAGGTGGCGTGCAGTGCTTGGAGACGTTGGGCGATCTCGGGCTCGTCGGTCATGCGGTTGTGTTGCTCACCCAGGTCGGCGGCAAGGTTGGTCAGATGCGACCCGGAGCCCATCGGTGCGTGCTCGTACTGGCTGAGGTGGGCGACGGATGGGCTGTCGCTGTCGACCCAACTGAGCTTCCAGTCACCGGATCGCACGGCCCACTGGAAGCCGCAGTCCCAGTGCAGGGCGGTGTGAGCGGACTGGATCTCGCCGGTGAGCACCGGCAGGAGGTCGACGCCATCCGACTCGGCTTCACCACCTGCGGCAGCGACCAGGGTGGGCACGAGGTCCAGCGTGCTCACCAGTGCATCCGTCTGCTGCGTGGCTGGCAGCCGCTCGGGCCAGCGCCACAGCATCGGGACCCGGATGCCGCCTTCCCAGACCGTGTACTTGGTCCCGCGCAGCGGAGTGTTGTCGGCGAAGTTGCAGGTCGAGCCGCCGTTGTCGGTGGTGTAGACGACCAGAGTGTTGTCCGCCTGACCAGTGGCGTCGAGCAGGTCGAGCAGCTTGCCGATCTCGGCGTCCATGAGCTCGAGCTGGGCCAGGTAGTACTCGCGCCCGTGCGGGAGGTTGGGCACGATCACGTCGTCGTACCACTCGGTGTAGGTGCGGCCGGACTCCGGCTTCCAGTCGTTGTACTCCGGCAGACCGCGGCGGGCGAGTTCGTCGGCGGGCAACTGCCAGCAGAAGTTGTGCACCGCGTTGAAGGCGAGCATGCAGAAGTACGGGCGTTCGTCCTCGGTCTCGATGAACTCCGCGGCGCGGCGACCGAGCTCGCTGGTCAGGAAGCCCTCATGCTCGACCGGCTCGTCACCGGACAACAGTGGCTGCACCGCCATGTACTTGGCGGCATCGGCGCCGTACTCGCTCTGGGACTGCTCGGAGTGGTGCAGGTAGTTGAGCCGGCCGAGCGACTGCCCGGCCAGGCCGTACAGCGTCTCCTCGAAGCCGTGCTGTGGTGGGCAGGCCCGGTCCCCGACGTTCTCGCCGCCGTAGTGGACCTTGCCGAAGTACCCGGTCCGGTAGCCGCGCTCCTGCAGCAGCTCAGCCAGACTCGGTACGTCGTCCGGCGCGAAGGAGGCCGAGTCGAACCACTGACCACCCCACCGCTGCTGGTACCGCCCCGAGATGATCCCCGCCCGCGACGGACTGCAGATCGGCGCGGTCACGTAAGCACTCGAGCAGCTCACTCCACCACTAGCCAGCCGATCCAACCCCGGCGTCCGCACATCAGAATGCACCCCCAGCGCACTCCGATCCGCATACCCATGGTCATCCGACACGATCAGCAGAATGTTGGGCGCCGACATCACCACTCCTCGCGAGATTGCTTCTTTCGACGCACAACACCCTACGGACGAACAGAACCGATCAGTCCAGCGGCACGAACTCGTTGAGTCGCCAGGTCTGGTCGAACCACGGCTGGAGTGGACCGTAGAGCCTGAACAACTGGAACCAGGACTTGCCGGGAACGGTCTCCACCCAGTTCGATTCCTTGCCCTGCGGAGCGGTCGGACCGAAGTACAGGTCGTACGAGCCGTCGTCGTTGGCCTGCAGGGTTCCGGTGTTGCTCGCCAGCGCGGGCCAGATGGTCGACGGGACCTGGAGCAGGGACCGGGTCTGGGAGTCGTAGACGTCGACGGCCCAGAAGTTCTTCGCCGGCGGGTTCGGGTCGACGTGCAACCGGTAGTTCCGCGAGCCGTCGAGCAGGTCTCCGTTGCTGTCGTGGACCGTGTACGCGTAGGCGGAGCCCGCTCCGACGCGGGCATGGGCCATCGCGGGAGTCACCACCGTCGCGAGGTAGTGGAACTGGGTGCGCGCATCGAGCAGACGGGCGCCGTCGCGGAGGAACTCGTGGCTGCCGCCGACGAAGGCGTTCTTCCACGACCCGTACAGCTCCGCCCCGGGATCCCGCGGAGCGAACGCGATCGTGCGCGCAAGCCCGGCGCCGATCTCGGCCGCCCTGGACAGAATCCCGCGCATCCGCGCGTCGGGCGCGAACGGCTGCCCGCTCACCAGCCCGATCGCCGCGAGCTGTCCGGCCCGCTCCGGGTCGAGCGCTTCGACCGGTTCCTCCTGGACAAGCTCGGCGAGCTCCTCGAAGAACGAGAAGTCGTTGCCATGCACCGTGTTCATGATCTCGTCGGCGAGGTTGACGAACTGGTTGTCCTCGGGTGCGCCGGCCCGCGACAGCGGATAGATCCGGGTCTGCTTCATCGCCGGTACGCCGCCGAGCGCACGGAGCACGACCCAGTTGGAGTACGTCGGGCAGTGGTAGCTGTAGTAGCCGTGCGGGACCTTGCCGTCGTACCCCGGTGGCAGGAAGAGGTACTTCCCACCCAGGCCCCGGTCGGGTCCGGCGATGCCCATGTCGGCGACGTACCGGAACCAGAAGTCGTCGACGACGCACAGCGATTCCGCAGGTGCGTCGATCACCGTCGGACCCCAGGCCTTCAGGTCCAGGAACGTGGTCCCGTAGGTGGTTTCGGTGTTCGGAGTCAGGAAGAGACTGTTCGAGTTGGCTCGCGGATCCGTGATCCCGATGATGCCGGGCGACGTGATCCCCGCGGACCGCAGACCTCGTCGCATCGCGACCAGCGACGCACCCGGGACGGCGTTGAGGAACACCTCGATGCCGCGCATCAGATCGAGCGCGTCGTACGCCGTCGACACCGTGGACGGCCGAGGGAGTCCGTCGAAGAAGTCGAGCCGGCCGAACGGCGACTCCACCATGTCAGGGGACGACAGTGACGCGATCGCCTTCCGCAACTCATCGGTCGACAGTCCTGAATCCGCAGTACCCGCACCCGACATGTTTCGCTCCAGCCCGCAGTCGACGATCTTTGTCTCCCGACGGTCGCAGGCACTCACCCCGGCGGTCCTCACCCCGCAGAGGTGAAGCTGCGTCAATGTCAGGGCCTCCGGCCGGGCTAGGTTGCTGGTATGCGTGCGGTCGACTGTGTGGGTGCCTTGATCCGGGACGAGCAGCAGCGTGTCTACGTGCAGCGGCGTACGGCGGAGCGGCGGTTGCTGCCCGGGATCTGGGACATCGTCGGCGGCCACCTGGAAGCGGGAGAGACACCTGAGCAGGCGCTGGCACGGGAGGTCGAGGAGGAGACCGGCTGGAAGGTCCGCGACATCCTCTGGACCGTCGCCGACTGGGAGTGGGAGTACGAGGGCCGGGTACGGCGTGAGCTCGACTACCTGATCACGGTCGACGGGGATCTGAGCCGGCCGCGACTCGAAGAGGGCAAGCACGACGCGTCGGCCTGGGTCGGGCCGGACGACCTCGAACTGCTGATGGTCGGCCGCACCGACGGCGACCGGAGGCTGCGCGACATCGTGGCGCAGGCCGTGCGCACCCGGTTCACCGAGCGCCTCCGGCTCGAACCGATGACCGCGCCGGGCGACGTCCTGCCCGGACATGCCGCGGACCTCGAGATCCTGCACGCCGATCCGTGGGTCGCCCACTGGTTCGCCGGCACCTGGTCCGCCGAGGAGTCGCTCGAGCGAGCCACCGGGATGCACGAGGCATGGGAGCAGGACGGCGTCAGCAAGTGGATGGCCTACGACCGGACGTCCGGTGCACTGGTCGGTCGGGGCGGGCTCTCGCGTCTGGGGGACTCCGAGCAGATGGCCGCGCTGGTGGGGTCCGAGTGGGCGACCGATCGGCTCGAACTCGGGTGGAGTGTGCTCACGGCGTACCGCGGCCAGGGCATCGCGACCGAGATCGGCCGGGCCGGACTCGACTTCGCGTTCCGCACACTCGGTGCGAGTTCGGTCGTCGCGTTCACCGAGCGGATCAACAGTGCGTCGCGGGCGGTGATGGAGCGGCTCGGGATGACCTACGTGGGTGAAGCCAGCTACGAAGGGCTGGTCGAGGGCTCGGCCGAGGTCCAGCCGGACGCGCCGTTCGCGGTCTACATCACCGGACCCGAAGCGGACATCCAGCGGTCATAGCCGGTCGAAGCCGCTCACGAACCGGGTCAACAGGTCCGCGAAGGTCTCCCGCTCGGCGTCCGTCCAGCCGGTCATCGCATCGGCGAACCGCTCCTGGCGATAGCCGTGCACCCAATCGAGCTGCTGCCGGCCTTCGGCGGTCAGCACCAGGTTCGTACGGCGACCGTCCTGCTGGTCGGCCTCACGCCGTACCAGACCGGCGGACACCGCCGCGGCGGCCAGCTTGCTCGCCCGGGGTTGGTCGACGCCGAGGGCCGCGGCGACTCCGTTCACCCCGATCGAGCCCGGTGCGGCCGCCTCGACCGCGTCGAGGACGTCCTGGACCGGGTCGGGTCCGCCGGACTGTACGGCGAGGGCCCGGCGGGTCTGTCGGCGGCGGATCGCGATCATCGCCGTCTCCACCGCGACGACCGGGTCGGTGTTGTCCACGGGCACTCCAAAATATATGCTCGTTGACATGTATATGTCGGATGACAACAAGCCTATCGGCTGGTGGCTGAAGGAGGTGGACCGGCTGCTCGAAGCGTCGTTCGAGCGGGTCCTCGCCGCGGACGGGCTGACGCGCCGGCAGTGGCAGGCGCTCAACGCGGCCGCCGGCCCGGAGCCGATCGCGGTGACACTGGCGCCGTTCCTGACCGGAGACCCGGCCGAACTGGCCGCCGTCACGACCCCGCTGGCCGACCGCGGCTGGCTGACCGGCGAAGACCTCACCACCGAGGGCCGGGCTGCACTCGAAACCCTGACGACCAAGGTCCACCAGCAGCGCCGACAGGTCACAGCGGGCATCACCGACAAGGAGTACGCCGCCACACTCAGGATCCTCCGGCGGATGGCCCACAACCTCGCAGCTTCCGCGAGCGTCGACTGACTCCGAACGGGGAGTCTCGCCTGCCGAATCAGGTGCACGATGCTCCCCGGACCGGGTGCACACCCTTCCCGCTGGCCGGTTATTTCACGAGCGACGTCTTACCGGACGCCAGCGATCAAACAACCCGCCAGCGACCGCCCGGACCACGGCGACCACCCGGGACACCTGGGGACATCGGAAATGGCTCCGCTGTGTGATCGCCCAGGCGCGGCGGTCACACAGCGGAGCCGGCCACCTCAGGGGGTGGCTCTCGGTGAGGTGTCAAGAGCCACCGGTGTCCTACCGCCCAGGACACTCGGCCCTGCCTGGCCCGAGGTGTCGGCCAGGAGGTGGTTTGGAACGGCTGGGCGGCGGTGATACAGGGAGCTCAACCGCCAGGCCCAGCCGGGTCGATGGGCGGTGTGGTCCGGTGCTGAGGAGTGCTCCGGACCACACCTGGGTTTCGTCCGGGACTGAGGAGTGTCTCGGACCTTCCAGAGCTGCCCCTGAGCGTGAGGAGACCCCAGGGCGCAGCGAACCGGGTCTGAGGAGGACCCGGAAGGTCAGGTTGTTTCAGTCGGTGCTGTCGAGCGGGCCGAGTACGTCGTTGGTGACTCGGAGACCGGCGAAACGGCGCCGCATCGCCTGTTCGTAGCGGGCTGCCAACGGCGCCTCCGCGACGTACTGAGCGATCACGTGCTCGCCGAACCAGACCCGAACTCGGCGCCGGTGCTGCCTCGACGTCACTTCCGCGATGGTCACTACCTCTCACCCCGTAACTCTGAGCCCTTGCAACCAGTTGGACTTACTGGTTGTCATGGCAGTAATGGTGCACGAGCCCAACGTGACCGCTCTAGGACCTGGACCGGACCTTTGCCGGACCTCTTCCGGACCTCTCGCGGACATCTGGGGGACCGCACCTTGTCGTGGGGCATCAGTCGAGACAACGTCTGATCTGACGTGAACGGGAGGAACGATGGCGGTGAGGTACACGCCAAAGACGGTCCTGGCGCACCTGATCCAGCGCCGGAACCAGACCTACTCCGAGATCGTCGCCGAGTTCGTCGAGCTGGGTGGAACCATCACCGAGCGGCACCTGCGGCGCCTCGCATCGGGCGAGCGCGCGGGGACCACTCCTCAGACCCGGCGCACCCTGCAGCGCATGTTCGGAAAGCCGGTCGAGGAACTCTTCTCGCCGTACGTCCCCGAGCAGGCATCCCAGGTGGTGCCGGCACCTGCCGCGAGTGGACGGATCACGACAGGTAATGAGATGGAGGTTCTCGACATGGCTGCCAGCCGAGCGAGGGCGTTTGCCCTCGCGGCCCAGTCCGGTCTCGGAAGCGAGGCCATGGAACAGGTGTACGACGACGTGCGTCACGTCGCGAAGGCCTACCCGCAGCGCCCGCTGCCAGAAATCCTCGGCCAGCTGGTCGAGACGCAGGACCTGGTCTTCGCGCTGCTGGAGAGCAGGCAACGCCCGGAACACCTGCGGCAGCTGTACTTTCTCGGGGGCGTGACCGGCGGTCTGCTGGCCAAGGCATCCCACGACCTCGGCAACCCACATGCCGCCCTGACCCAGGCGCGGACGGCCTTCCTCTGCGCCGACAACGCCGACCACCACGGCCTGCGCGCCTGGGTGCGCGGCCTGCAGTCGCTCGTCTCCTACTGGGCCGGCAACCCCCACGACTCGGTCCGGTACGCACAGCTCGGCGCCGGGTACGCCGAGCAGGCGAACAGCACCACCAGCGTCTGGCTGCCGGTGAGCGAGGCCCGCGCCTGGGCCGCGCTGGGCAACCCGGAGGCCACTCGGGCCGCGCTCGAGCGGGCCGAGGAGGCCTGGAACACGGTGCGCAACGACGACCTGGACGACATGGGCGGCCTGTGCACCTTCGGCCGGCACCGGCAGCTGTACTACGCGGCCGACGCGCTGGCGTGGCTGCCCGGTGAAGTCGACCAGGCCACGCGGTACTCGAGCCAGGCGGTCGACGCCTACACCGACCAGAACCACCCGGAGTGGGCCTTCGGCGACGCCGCGGGCAGCCAGGCCGCGATGGCGATCAACCGGATCGCCAGTGGCGAGCTCGACGGCGCGGCCGACGCGATCGCGCCGGTGCTGGACCTTCCGGCCGAACGCCGGATCAACGGCGTGGTGCACTCGGCCCGCAGGGTCCATCAGGCGCTGCGGCAGTCCGGGCGCGCGGACGACGCCCGGGAGCTGCAGGAGGAGATCGAGATGTTCACCCGGACCCCGATGCAGACGTTCCCCCGGTAGCCGCCCGGATGGATCCTCTGATCGGCGACCTGACCACGCTGCGCGAATTCCGCCCCACCGATCTGGACGACTATCTCGCCATTGCCGGTGACGACAGGGTGACCACCTGGATGGCCTTCGACAGCTACGACCGCGCCAAAGCGGCCGAGGCGCTGGCCGGCATCATCGAACGGTCGGCCCGGGAGGACCGCCCGGATCACATGCTCGCCGTCACCCGCCGGGACGACGACCGGGTGATCGGCTTCGCCCGGCTGGCGCCCAGCGGGCCGTGGGGAGCGAAGCTCGGCTACGCCATCCACGCCGACCACTGGGGGCACGGCTACGCCACCGACGCCTCCCGGGTGATGCTGCGCTTCGCGTTCACCACTCAGCGCCGGCACCGGGTGACCGCCGCGATCGGCCCGGAGAACGAGGCCTCGATCGCGGTGGTGAAGCGTCTCGCCTTCACCTACGAAGGTCACCTCCGCGACCATGTCTTCACCAACGGCGCCTGGCGCGACTCCCTGCTCTACTCCCTCCTGGAGAACGAGTACGCCGACTGACCGGGTTGGGGCCGGGGGGAGACTGACTATATGGCCGCCACCACTGCTGGACCGCTGGACCCGCTGCGGGACGGGTTGGCGAAGCTGATCATGACCAAGGTGGCGGGTCCGGACCCGCGCGCCGAACGCAACCGGGTACACAACACGCCCGGTCCCCGGTGGTTCGCCCCGGACCGCCCGATCCGGCGGGTGCACGGCGACGCGTCGATGTTCGCCGGTGGACTCCGGGCTCTGCTCCTCCAGTCGCTGCATCCGCTGGCGATGGCCGCGGTGTCGGCCCACTCCGGCTACCGCGGCGACCCGTGGGGCCGGCTGCGCCGGACCAGCTACTTCCTGGCCATCACGACGTACGGCGCGATCCCGGATGCCGAGGAGGCGATCGAGCGGGTCAAGTCCGTGCACGAGCGGGTCCGCGGGACCAGTCCGGACGGGGTGAAGTACCGCGCCTCGGATCCGCACCTGCTCAAGTGGGTCCACGTGGCGGAGGTCGACAGCTTCCTCGCCGCCCACCAGCAGTACGGCGTCGCACCGCTGAACGCCGAGGAGCAGGACCTGTACGTCGAAGACGCGGCACTCGTGGCCCGCAGGCTCGGAGTCATCGACCCACCGACCACAGTGGCCGAGCTGCGGCAGACACTGACGGAGTACCAGCCGGAGCTGCGCGGCACGACCGAAGCCCGCCAGGCCGCCCGCTTCATGCTCGTGCACCCACCGGTTCCGTGGGCCGCGCGCCCGGCGTACGGCGTACTCACGGCTGCTGCGGTCGGGCTGCTGCCGTGGTGGACCCGGCTGCCGCTGCGGCTGCCGTACCTCCCGCTCGCCGAGCGGACCGTCGTACGCGCCGCCGGCAACGGCCTGACCAGGACCATCCGGTGGGCCTTGACGTCCCCAACACTGGGAGAAATCGAAGCGGCCGTAGTGACGCGCCGGTAGGTTGTTCTCGTGCCGCTGCGTCCTCATCGTCCCCTCCCCCTGGCCACGCCGGCGGGAGTCGAGGTGCTGACCAGGATTCTGACTCAGGGCCCGATCCCGCGGGTGGAGATCGCGCGCCGGACCGGACTGTCCCAGGCGGCCGTCACGAAGGCCGTCGCGCCGCTGATCGAGACCGGGTTCGTCACCGACCAGGCACCCGTGCCGGCCGACGACAACCAGCTCGGCATCGGCCGGCCGGTGAGCCCGCTGACCGTGGTCCGCGAGAGCGTCTCGCTGATCGGGTTGAAGGTGACCCCGACCAGCCTGATCGGCGTGACCACCGACTTCACCGCCGGGATCCTGACTGTCCGGCACCAACGGCTCGACGACACGACGCCCGAGCGAGTGATCGACCAACTGGCCGACCTGTCCAGGGAACTGATCACGTCGCTCAAGACGGGTGAGGCGATGGCCGGACCGCTGGTCGGGATCGGTGTCGCGGTGTCCGGTGACGTCGACGCGGCGCACGGCGTCGTCCGGGACTCGCCGTTCATGGGTTGGCGCGATGTCCCGGTCGCGGAGCTGATGGGTCAGCGGCTCCGGGTCCCGGTCGTGGTGACGAACGACGTACGGGCGCTGACCGTCGCCGAGCATTGGTTCGGGGTCGGCGTCGACGCCGACTCGTTCGCGGTCGTGACGATCGGGTCCGGCATCGGCTGCGGGCTCTACATCAACGGCGAGGTCGTGTCCGGGGCGTACGGCGTCTCCGGCGAGCTCGGCCATCTACCGCTGGCCCCGGGTGACCTCGTCTGCACCTGCGGCCGGCGCGGCTGCGTGGAGACGGTTGCTTCGTCCGACGCCATCCTGGCCCGGACCCGGGAGACCACCGGGCGGGCGGACCTGGATCTGGCCGGGGCGATCAAGCTCGCGCACGAAGGCGATGACCACGCGCGCGAGGCGTTCGACCGGGCCGGCGAGGTGATCGGTGCGGCGCTGGCCGCGATGGTGAACCTGGTCGGGCCGGAGCTCGTGGTGATCGCAGGCGAGGGCGTGGCGGAGTACGACCTGTACGAGGACCGACTGCGGCGGACCTTCGCGGAGCATGCGTTCGGCGCCGCCGGCGACTGCCGACTGATGCTGCGCTCGCACACCTTCGACGACTGGGCGCGCGGCGCGGCCGCCACGGTGATCCGCTCCTACGTCCGGGGCGAACCACCCCTCAACCGCTGAGCCGGGCACACAGCCGCACCGTGCGCCCGGGCTCTCGCGAACTTCAGGTCCTGGCCGCGGCCAGGATTTTGCGCCAGACCTTCTTGTAGGACTCCAGGCCGTCGGCGGCGAGCGGACCGCTGGGGCCGGCCGTGATCGACACGCGCTCCGGGATCGTGCCCCAGACCGGGATGCCTTCCTCGGCGTACTGCTGCATCGCTTCCTGGTAGCTCCGGGTGTACGTCCGGGCCGAGCAGATCACCAGGCCTGCCGGGACGCCGTCCGGGACCAGTTCCAGGACCGCCTTGACGCGGGGCGTCTCCACCCCGCCGATCCGGGTCGGGATGACCACGATCCGGGCTCGCTCGAGCGCCTTGTTCAGCAGCCGCTCGTGCGACGGCGGCATGTCCACGATGCCGATGCCTTCGGGCGGCACTTTGTCGAGTGCCTTGTTCAGCAGCCGCTCGGTCGGCGCCTCCTCGATCTCGATCCTGTTCAGATGGTCGTCCTCGGAGGAGTCGACCCAGTCGGCGGCACTGCCTTGTGGATCGGCGTCGACCAGGGTCGCTGTGCGACGGTTGGAAGATGCCAGCGCGGCCAAGTACACCGACGTGGTTGTCTTTCCGACCCCGCCCTTCAGTGCAGCTGTCACGATGATCATGAGAGTGAACTTACCCGGTCCTGTCCGATTTCCGGCGTGTCGTCGGCGTTGCTCACCCACATCGTGATAGTTGCCCCCAGCCCGTGTGAACAAGCTCAAGTGTCCTTCAGCCGCGAATGCGGACCATCTCGACCAGCGAGGCCAGGCCGTCGGCGCTGTGGCCGGCTGCTACCGCGCGGGCGAACAGGGTGGCCAGTGCGCGTGGCAGTGCGGTGTCCAGCCCGGCCTGTTCGAAGGCCTCGACCACGTGCTCACTGCCGACCGCCTGCATCTGCAGGTTGTTCTGGCCGCCGGGATAGACACCTGCGTCGAGGCGATCTGTCAGCGGCTCGACGGGATCCCGCTCGCACTGGAGTTGGCGGCGACCCGGGTCCGGGCGCTCGGAGTGCAAGGTCTGGCGGACCGGCTGAGCGACCGCTTCCGGGTCCTGTCAGGCGGTCGCGGCGTACCGGAGCGGCAGCGGACGCTGCGAGCAACGATCGACTGGAGCTGGGACCTGCTGGACGAGGAGGAGCGCACGATGCTCCGCCGACTGGCCGTGCATGCGGGCACCTTCTCGCTGGAGGCGGCGACCGCGGTCAGTCGCCTGCCGGAGCAGACCGTCCTGAGCCTTGTCGACAAATCACTCGTCGTCGCGGCCGCCGGCCGGTACCGGCTGCTGGAGTCGGTGGCGGACTACAGTCTCGAGCGACTGACCGAAGCCGGCGAGGAGGCGGCGACCCGGCGGCAGCACGCGGAGTACTACCTCTCGCTCGCGCAGAGGGCCGAGCTTCGCGGGCCGGAGCAACAGGCCTGGTTGCGCCGCCTGGACCAGGAGTCCGCCAACTTCCGGGCCGCACTCGATGCGGTTCCGAACCTGAAGCTGGTCAACGCCCTCGCGTGGTACTGGTACCTCCGCGGCCGCCTGGGCGAGGCACGCCGGTCGATCGCCGCGGCCCTCGACGTACCCGGGCAGGATTCGGCAGACCGTGCGGCTGCCACGGTCTGGTACGTCGGCATGACGGCGACCGATGCCAAGGGCACCAACCTCACCGCAGCGAGTGAGGAGGCGCTGAAGCTCTACCCGGAGGAGGGACTCGGGCAGGCGCGGGCGCTGTGGTTTCTGACCACGACACAGTGGGCGTACGGCGACCGGACTCTCCTCCGCGAACGCATCGACCGGGCGATCGCGACCTTCGCACAACACGGCGAGACGTGGGGGCTGGCCGCGGCGCTCAGCACCCGGGCGCAGCTGAACATCGTGCACGCCGGTGTGGACGACATGGTGCGCGACAGCCGACGCAGCCTGGAGCTCTTCGACGAGTTGGGCGACGACTGGGGACGGCTGCAGGCGACGTACTCGCTGATCGTGGCCGCAGAGATCAGTGGGGACTACCCGACCGCGGCGAGGTATCTCGACGATGCGATCCGACGGGCGGAGGATCTCGGCCTGTGGACCGAGGTGTCCTTCCGGACCGCCGGGTTGGGCCGGATCGCGCTGCTCACCGGCGACTACGACCGGGCCGACGAGCTGCACGAGCGGGCCTGGCGGCTGGCGATCGAGCAGTCCAACAAGTCCGCCGAGGAGTACGCCGAGGTCGGACTCGGGCTGTCCGCGCGATGGCAGGGCCGGCTCGAGCAGGCCGAGACGCACTTCACCAAGTGGCTCGGTTGGCTCGAGCAGGTCGGCGGCACCCCCGGCATCGCGTTCATCCGCGCCCAGCTCGGCTTCGTCGCCGAACAACGCGGGGAGTTCACCAAGGCACAAGCCCTGCACCAGCAGAGCTATGCGGCCGCCGTCCAGGTCGGCGACGAGCGGGCGATCGCCTTGGCTCTGGAGGGCCTGGCGGGCGCGGCCGGGGATCCCGGCCGCGCCCTCGAACTGCTCGACGAGGCCGAAGCACTGCGCCGCTCGGTGGGTGTGCCGCTCCCACCCGGTGAACGCTTCGACGTCGACCGGATCAGCCGCCGGGCTACTTCTTGCCCAGCCAGGCGTCGACCTTCGACTGGTTGTCCTTGATCCACTTCTCGGCGGCCGCGTCCGGCGTCATCTTGTCGACGGCGATCATCCGGGCCACGGCGTTCTGGTCCTCGTTGGTCCACTGGAAGTTCTTGACCAGCTCGTACGCCGGGCTGCCCGAGTCGGCGAACTTCTTCGAGACCACCTTGTCCAGGTCGTACGGCGGGTAGTCGCAGGCAACCTTCGCCGGGTCGACATCGCAGCCGGACTTGTACGGCGGCAGGTCGACCTTCACCAGCTTGAGCTCGTTGAAGAACCACTGCGGCTCGTAGAAGTACGCCAGCAGTGGCTTCTTGTTCTTCTCCGCGTCCCGGAACGCCTGGATCAGCGCGGTCTCGCTGCCGCTCTGCACGACCTTGTAGTTCAGCGACAGGTTCTTCACCAGCGCCTCGTCGTTCGTCACGTACGACGGGTCGCCGTCGAGCAGCTGGCCCTTGCCACCGGACTCCGACGTCTTGAACTGGGCGGCGTACTTGTTCAGGTTCTTCCAGTCGGTGATGTCCGGGTACTTCTCGGCCATCCACGGCGGCACGTACCACCCGATCACGCCCTTGACCCCGGTCGAACCCGTCTCGACCGCGACCTTCTGGTCCTCGATGTACTTCTTCTTCAGGTCCTCGTGGCCCCAGTTCTCCAGCACCGCGTCGACCTCGCCGGTGCCGAAGCCCTGCCAGGAGATCTCCTCCTTGAGGTTCTTCTTCACCACTGTGCAGCCGAGATTCTTGCTGGCCACGTACCCGACCACGGCCGCGTTCGCCTCGTACCCGACCCAGGGGCTGACGGCCAGGTTGAACGTGCCGCAGTCCTTTCCACCGCTCGCGGCCGGTTCGTCCGCACCGACCTTCTCCCCGCCGCATCCGGCGAGCGCGAGTGCCGCGGCCGTCAGGACACCGGCGTACCGGAGCTTCTTCACAGCTTGTCTCCTCTAACTGTTCCGTTGAACTTCCGGGTCCGCGCGGCCGCCTGGGTGATGCGGTCGAGCAGGACCCCGAGCAGCACGATCGCCAGCCCGGCGGCCAGTCCCTTGCCGTACAGCTCGCTCTGCGCGAAGCCGGCGGCGACGTCGTACCCGAGGGCACCGGCGCCGACGAGGCCGCCGACCACCACCATCGCGAGCACGTAGATCAGGCCCTGGTTGACCGCCAGTGTGATCGCTCTGCGGGCCACCGGCAGCTGCACCTTGCTGATCACCTGCCAACTGCTGGAGCCGACCGAGTTCGCCGCCTCCACCGTCGCCACCGGCACCGCCTTGATGCCGTCAGCAACGATCTTGGTGGTGACCGGTACGGCGTACACGACGGCGGCCGCGATCGCGGTGAACCGGCTGGTGCCGAAGAGCGCCAGGAACGGCACCAGGTACACGAACGGCGGCATCGTCTGGCCGGCGTCCAGGACCGGCCGGATCCAGGTGTCGACCCGATGCTTGCGCCCGGCCCATACTCCGAGCGCAAGCCCGACGACGACGACCACGACGGTCGCGAGCAACGTCGAGGCCAGCGTGATCATGCTGTCGTGCCACACCCCGGTGACCACCAGCAGCCCCGAGCACACCGCCGCCGGCACCGCACCCCGCCAGCTCCCGAGTACGGCGGCCAACGCCACGACGACCGTGGCGACGAGCCACCACGGCGATCCGGTCAGCAGGGCCTCGAGCGGGTTCAGCAGACCGTTGGTCACCGCGTCACGGACGCCGTACGTGAAACCGCCGAAGGTGTCCTGCACCCAGTTCGTCACGTCGGTGGCGATCACGGCGATCCGCGAGCCGAGGTTCACCGTGTCCGGGAACTCGGCCGCCCATACGTAGGTCCGGGAGAACCAGACCGCGACCAGCACCCCGACCGCGCCCGCGCCGAGCAGGACCTTCCGGCGGACGCTCGCCGTACGCCACGGCCGGTCGCCGGCCGCGGTGGTGACGCGGTCGAGGACGATCGCGATGACCACGATCGCCAGGCCGGCGTTGAACGCGACGCCGACGTCGAGCGTCTGCAGGGCCGTCAGCACGGTCTGCCCGAGACCTGGCGCGTCGATCAGCGCAGCGACCGTCACCATCGACAACGCGGCCATGATCGTCTGGTTGATGCCGACCACAACAGTGCTGCGCGACATCGGCAAGAGGACCTTGGTCAGCGTCTGGCCGCGGGTGGATCCGAGCGAACGGGCCGCCTCGACACTCTCCAGCGGGACCGAGCGGATCGCGTGCGCGGTCAGCCGGACGGCCGGCGGGGCGGCGTAGATCACGGTCGCGATGGTGGCGGCGGCCGGCCCGATCGCGAAGAACAGTGTGAGCGGCGCGAGGTACACGAACGTCGGCAACGTCTGCATCAGGTCGAGCACCAGCGTCGCGACCCGGAACGCGCGATTCGACAGACCGGCCCAGATGCCGAGCGGGATCGCGACGAGCAAGGACAACAGCACGGCCGCGATGGTCAACGAGAGCGTGTCCATGCTCTCCTGCCACAGACCTTGCAACCCGACGAACCCGAGCCCGGCCGCGGTCAGCAGCGCGACCTTCCAGGTCCCGAACGCCCAGGCCAGGTACGCCGCCACCGCGACCACACCGAGCCAGCCGATCACCGGGACCGGACGCCCGTACGACGGTTGGGACAGGACGTTCTGGAGCAGTACGACGAAGTGGTCGACCCCGACCCGGATCGCGTCGAAGACAGCGTTGCCCTGGCCGACGTCGTCGCGGTGATCGGTCAGCCAGCGGTGGAACGCGGTCGTCTCCTGCCCACCCAGAACGAGCGTGTCGATCCCGCGGAGCAGGAAGTACGCCGCTACCCAGGCGACGAGCAGGATCCCGACGATCACGCTGCGGCGCGGCCGTCGTACCTCGAACTCGACCGAGCCGGTGATGGAGGCCATCAGACCGGCTTTTTGTGGGGCGGTGCCACGACGGCGAGGATCTCCTCGTCACCGATCACACCGAGCAGCGTGCCGTTGGAGACGACCTTGACCGGGCGGTCCGACTCCAGCACCAGCCGGGTCGCCTCCCGGACCAGCACGTCCGGGCCGAGCTCCGGTCCGTCCAGCGGCTCCTCCGGGCGCGGTTCACGGACGATCCACCGCAGCGTCAGTACGTCGGCCCGCTGAACGTCCCGCACGAACTCGCGAACGTAGTCGTCGGCCGGAGCACCGACCAGTTCGTCGCCGGTGCCGAACTGCACCGCCGCGCCGTCGCGCATCAGCAGGATCCGGTCACCCAGCTTGAGCGCCTCGGACAGATCGTGGGTGATGAACACCATCGTCTTGCCGACCTCGCGATGCAGGCGCACCACCTCGGTCTGCATCTCGCGACGGATCAGCGGGTCGAGCGCGGAGAACGGTTCGTCGAAGAGCAGTACGTCGGGGTCGTTGGCGAGCGCACGCGCCAGGCCGACGCGCTGCTGCATGCCGCCGGACAACTGCTCGGGGTAGAGGTTCTCGTTGCCGGCCAGTCCGACCAGGTCGATGACCTCCTGGGCGCGGCGACGCCGGTCCGGCTTGCTCTCGCCGCGGATCTCCAGGCCGTACGAGACGTTGTCGATGACCTTGCGGTGCGGCAGCAGCCCGAAGTGCTGGAACACCATCGAGAACTTGCTCCGCCGCAGTGCGCGCAGCCGCTTCTCGTCGGCCGCGCGGAGGTCCTCGCCCTCGAAGATCAGGCTGCCCGCGGTCGGTTCGATCAAGCGTGTGAGACACCGGACCAGCGTGGACTTGCCCGAACCGGACAGGCCCATCACCACGAACACCTCGCCGGGTGCCACGTCGAAGCTGAGGTCGCGGACGGCCGCCGTACATCCGGTCTGGGCGTACAGCGCGGCGCGGTCGAGCGAGGCGAGCTCCGGCCGGCGGGGGACGCGTTGCGCCTTCGGGCCGAACACCTTCCACAGGCCGTGGATCGACAGTAGCGCGTTGTCGTCCTGCACCCCGGGATACTCGAGCTGAGCGGTCACTGGTTCACCCTCGCATCCCCGCCACGCGGATTCTTCGTGAACCGCGACTGTATCCAACCCACAGTCCCACAGCGCGGGCGCGGGTGTCTGCGACGTCAGCGAACGCCCCCACCGTCGCTGTGTCCGTCGTCATCGGGATCGTCGCGGCGCTCGCGGCCGTCGTGCTGCTGGTTGTCCGTCACGTCCGCCAGACCTGGGGCCGGCGGACCTGACTACGGCTGGTACGGCGGTGCTTCACCCCAGCCCCAGTGGGGGACCGGCGCCTCGGGCGGTGGAGTGGCGCCGGCCTGCGAGTTGGACAGGGCGATCCTTGTGCCCCACTCGATGTAGGCGACGAAGGCCGAGCGGAACTCCGGGTCGTCCGGGAGCCCGGCCGGGTCGGCGCTCTGCGCGATCAGGGCAGCCCAGCGCGAACGCTGCTCTTCGGTGAGCGCCAGGCCGAGGTGGTGGCCCAGCATCGCCGGGTAGCCGCCGAGCTCATCGGTGTACCGGCTGTGGCCGCGGAAGACCTCGCCCAGCCAGATCGCCACATGCTCGCGGTGCTTGTCGCTCATGTGCGCGAACACCGGCGCGAGGACCGGGTCGCTCAGCACCTTGTCGTAGAACACCTGGGTCAGCCGCAGCAGCGCCTCATGCCCACCGGCCCAGTCGTACAGCGTCGGAGTCGTCGTCATGTAATGATGTAATCACGAGTACAGGGCAGCGGCGACAGCGGCCAACTCGGCCTCCATCCGGGTCGCGCCGTCCTCGGTGAACCACAGCACGTTCTGCAGGATGCGGCCGGCCGTCCAGCCGAGCGCGCGGCCCCGATCGATCCCGGTGATCTCGAGCATCAGGTCGAACCGGTTCCGGATCGCCTGCGACAGATCGCCGGTCGCGACCAGGTCGTCCCACCGGTTCCACAACACCGGGAAGACCTCGAAGCCGGGATCACCGGCCAGTGGCTTGGGATCGATCACCAGCCACGGCTGCCGCTGCGAGGCCATCACGTTGTAGTAGTGCAGATCCCAGTGCAGCAGCCGGTCGCCGGAGTCGGGCAGCAGCTCGGCCACCTGGGCGGCAAAACGCCGTACCAGCCGCCGCTCGGCCGGATCGGCCAGCCGGGGGATCAGGCCGGGCGCGTCCTCGACCATCGCGCCGGCGATGTCCGCGAGGCGCCGGATCCCGGGCGGCGCCTGTACGGCGCTCAGCCTGACCAGGAGCCCGGCCAGGATGCGAGTCGCCTCGACGTGGTCGGGCAGGTCGTCGAGAGTGCGGGGTTCGAGCCGTTCGAGCAGCAGGGTCGACGTCGCCGGGTCGTCCTCGAGCACCTCGACGACGTCGTCGTGGTTCCAGGTGCGCAGGGCGAGCGCCTCGCCCTCGCTCTCGTCGTTGACCGACTGGAGCTTGAGCATCGCCTCGGTACCGTCCCGCCGGACGACCGGAAGAATCAGCGACGCCTCACCGCTCAGCGGCTCGCCGTTGACAGACAACTGCCATCGTTCGAGGTACGTCGCGGCCGTGCCGGGCAGACTCTCCAGCCACTCGGCCGACCGCTCGCTGTGGTTCCTGATCAGCTTCGCGGGAATCTCGATCACCCTCGGCACAGTAGGTGGTTCGGCCGGGATGTGCTTGGGTTTTCTCCGTGACCGAGGTGGAACGCCGGCACCGGCGAGCGCAGCGCGTGGTGGCAGTGACGTATCTGGGGATCCCGCTGGTGTTGCTGGGGATCGTGGCGTGGATCAGCACGCAAGGACCGGCCGCGACCTGGATCGGTTGCGTCGTGCCGGCCGGGATGCTGGTGCTCGGCTGGATCCTCTGGCGACGGCATCGGTACATGCCGCGCTGGTGGGCCGGCGTCGGCGGACTGTTCGGCGGGATCGCCGGATTGTTCGCGACGCTCTATCCGCTGGTGCTCGGCGTCTGGTGGCCCGCACTCCTGGCGTTGCCGGCGCTCATCGTCGGGCTGGTCGTGGGGCTCGCGTTGGCCCGTGCCGCCGATCGTGCGCTGCTGGTCCCCGTCGTACCTGAACTGGCGGAGACGCCGTACGAACTGGTGTTCCGGTTGCGCGGGATGCCACTGGCCGCGGTCCTGCTGGGCGCGGACGCGGTGACGATCCAGGGCCACCCGTTCCCGCGATCCGAGGAGCAGTCGCGGTCGTATCCGTTGGGCTCGATCACCGGGACCTTCGAGGTGTCGCTGAGTGGTGCCGAGCGGCTCAAGTTCCCGATCGCGATTCCTCACCCGCCGGTCGCGACCGAGGGGCCGGCGGTCATCCTGCAGGCCTCCGGCGACGACTGGGTCCTGCCGAGCAACCAGGCGCCGACCCTTATCGAACTCCTGGACCGGCGCAGGTCCATCGCATAGCCAACGCGAACCCGAGGTCGTCGTACTGCGCTCCAGGGAACACGTCGTCGTAGACCTCGCGGAACTGGGCGCGGGACAAGTAACGGTCGCTCGCCAGGTGATCGAGCCACGGCTTGCTGTGCCAGAACCGGAACTCGAACCACGCATCCCGCAGCCCGAGCCGACGGATCTCCCGCGGAAACCCCAGCCAGGCACCAAGCACATACATGTATCGGGGCGGCGTCGGATACGGATCGCAGACGTTGTCGACGACCGCGACCGTCCCGCCCGGCCGGACCAGGCTCTTGAGGTGCTGGAGGCCGGCCCGGTAGTCGGGTAGGTGGTGCATCATCGTGTGGCTGTAGACCAGGTCGAAGCCGTCGTCGTCGATCGTGAACACGTCGGCCATGCGGTACTCGAGGTTCGGCCGGGATCGCATCCGCCGGGCGAGCTCGATCATCGGCTCGCTCAGATCCACGCCGAGAACCTCGTCGTACTGCACGGCCAGTCGCTCGGCCGCATGGCCGGAACCGCAGCCCGCGTCCAGCGCGCGCTTGCCACGGAGCCCGAGGCCGAGCACCCACTCGACGTTCTGCCCGGGCTGGAGGCTGACGAACCGGTCGTACTCGGCCGCGAAACGATCGAACGAGGCAGGGTCATCCATGCTTCGTACGATGCCGCCCGAGCCGACCTGGTTCACGTGCCGCCGCTAGGAACCCTCGCGCTCCTTGCGGGCGGTTTCGGCCTTCTCCGCCTGCCAGCCGTCCTCGTTCTTGCCCAGCCGCCAGTAGCCGGACAGCGAGACCCGCTCACGCGGCAGGCCGCGCTCCTGGAAGAGGTTCTTGCGGATCCGGAACACGAAGCCGGCCTCGCCATGCACGAACACCTGGACGTCCCCGGCCGGGAAGTCGAGCGCCTCGACCGCGGCGACCAGCCCGTCGCCACGACCGGCGGAACTGCCCGCGCGGTGGAACCAGGTCACGTCGACCTCGCCGGAGCCGCTGAGCTTCTGCTCCTCGGTCTCGTCCCCCACCTCGACCAGGACGGTCGCCCGCGCACCCGGCGGCAACTGCTCGACCGCGGAACCGATCGCCGGAAGCGCACTCTCGTCGCCAACCAGCAGATGCCAGTCCGCGGCCTCGTCCGGCGCGTAGGCGCCACCCGGACCGTTGAACCACAGCACGTCACCCGGCTTGGCCGCCGCGGCCCACGGTCCGGCGATGCCTTCGTCGCCGTGGTACACGAAGTCGATCGCGAGTTCCTTCGCGTCCTCGTCCCAGCTGCGCACGGTGTAAGTCCGCATCGTCGGCCACTGCTCGCGCGGGTAGGTCTCCCGGACCACACCCATGTCCAGCGGCTCCGGATACTCGACCCCGGGCTGACCGAACAGCAGCTTCACGTAGTGGTCGGTGAAGCCGTTGTCGGCGAAGTCCTCGGAGCTGAACACGACCCGGATCATGTGCGGAGTGAGCTGCTCGGTACGGCGAACGGTTGCGCGCTTGCACACGCGGTTGCGACGGGGTGCGGGGCTGGTCACACGACCACGGTCCTCTCGGCGGAAGTTAGGCCTACCTAACTCAGGTTATCCCACCGACGCCAACCGCCGTCTCACGTTCCGAGCCACCTGCACCGCGGTCGTACGGCAGATGGTTTACGGCCAGATGGAGGTGATCCATTCGGGGTGGTCGATGAAGGGGTTCCGGTTGTGTTGGTAGGTGGTGTAGATGACCTCGTTGCGGCGTTTCTCGAAGGCGTCGGGCGGGTCGGCGGCGGCCCAGGCCTTGAGGACGGAGAGCTTGCCGATGTACGGCGCGGAGCCGTTGCCGACGGAGTCGTTCGGCTCGAGGTCGGCGAAGCCGTCGCCGCCGTCGTACCGGACTGCCATGTAGAGGATCATCCGGGCGACATCACCGCGGGCGGCAGGACGCGGGGCGAACGAGTCGGAGTCCGCGGTGCAGCCGGAGCACTGGGCGACGGCGGAGCCGCCGTTGTCGAAGTCGAGGTTGCCGCGGACCCCGTTCACCGACACGTCCTCGGGCCGCAGGTGGTGGATGTCGGTGCCGGGGCCGGTCGCCGTACCGAAGTCGCCGTGGGACTTGGCCCAGACATGCTCGCGGTTCCAGTCGTCCGGGTCACCGCCGTTGGTGGTCTTGCTGATCGAGCGGCCGGAGTAGATCTCGATCACGTTGTTGGTGTTCGCCGGGTCCTGGTCGGTGTCCTTGAGCGCGTTCCAGACCTGGTCGTAGGTGAGCTTGGTCTGGCTCGAGATGATCGTGTGCAGCGCGGCCTTCAGTGCGGGACCGGTCTTGCCCTCCGCGCCGGCGTAGTAGTCACCCGGATCCGGCCCCGGATCATCCGACCCGCCGCCGAACGCGGTCGCGTTCTTCAGGCCCGGGTGCGAGAAGTAGGCCGACAGCGTCCCGGTGACGGTGATCTTCTGACCCATCCGCCCGGGGTTGCTCTGCAGTCCGTACGACGCCCTGAACGCGGAGGGGATCTGGACATACAGCATCGCCGACGTACTGGTCTGCGAGGCCGAGTCCGCCAGCGCCAGCGCGAAGTCGTTCGGGAAGTTGCTCCGGACAACGGTGCTGGTCGCGGTCGGCTGACCGACCACGTACCCCTCGACCGTCGCGGTGGATCCGTCCTGCCGGCCGATCGCCGTACTGACGGAGATCGTCGCGGTGGTCGCCGCCGTCGACGGCGTGATGCCGAAGCCGAGCAGGGCGAGCACAACGGAGACGACCAGGGCGGGACGAAGTGCGCGTGGAATGGGCACGGCAACTCCCAGGGGCGGTTGGGGTCCGGTCGCCCTCAGTCTGCCCACCTGATCGGGTCACCGAACGTCCGGCGGTGAAACCGTCGATGAATTGAGTCGGTGGGGCGGTGAGCATGTGAGTGACGCTCAACCGCCCCACCTGGGTGTATGGGCCCCCATCAGGCCGCGACGAACCGCCGCGGGCCGCTCTGCCCATCCACCAGTGAGGCGCTACTGGCGGGCAGCACCTCACCGCACAGGAGGAGGGCACAGCCCCAGACGAGCGGCCCTCCTGCGGTGGCGTGGTGCGGACGCCGTTTACGGACCGTACTCAGTCCACCACGCATTGTCCATGCCTCAGCGCGGCCGTCTCACCCTACTGACGGGAAACTGACCCGGCAGTGACCTTGGCCAGTACGGCGCTCGCCACCGCGGCGTCGGCCGCACCGATCCCGGTCAGATCGGCCACCGACCGGCGGCTCCGATCCACGCCGTCCCGCAGTACGGCGCCGACCGCCAGGTCGACGTCGTTGCCCACGACACCGGCCCGTACGGCGTTCCCGAAGTCACCGTGATCGAGGCACTGCGCGTGGTCGTCGGTGGCGATGAGCGCTCCCGCGAACACCTCGACCGGCAACTCACCCTTCCCGGGCATGTCGGTCCCGATCCCGGTCACGTGCACCGCGGACCGGAACGCCTCGGCCGGCAACGGCTCCCGAGCAGCGGTCGTCGCGATCACGCATGCCGCGCTATCCAGGGCGTCGGGCCGCGCGTCCAGGCCGTCCTCGGCGAAGACCGCGCAGAGTGCATCGACAGCCTCGGGGCGACGCCCCCACACCTTGACCCGGCGCAGCGGGCGCAGCTCGCACAACCATCGCACCTGCATCCGCGCCTGCTCGCCGGTTCCGAGGACGGCGACCTCATCCACGTCGGCTGGTGTCATCGCATCGGTGATCAGCGCTCCGGCGGCCGCCGTACGCCACGCGGTCAGCAGGCCTTCGTCGGCGAGCACCGCGGCGGGAGCGCCGTTCGTTGCGTCGACGACGAGCATCAGCCCGTTGTTGACCGAGGCGAACGTGCTGGCGATCTTCACCACGAAGTACGGCGAACCGTCGACGTACCCGGCCTTCACGTGGCAGTCGCCGGCATGCTCCGGGAAGTCCAGCACCATCGGAGCCGGGACCGACGTACGACCCTCGGCGTGGGCGATCAGCGCATCGCGAACCGCGCCGAACACAAGCTCCGGCGTGGCGACGCGCGTTATCTCCGCCAGACCGATCATAGGCAACGTCATCCGCGCTTCTCCAACCAGTCGCCCCACACGGCCAAGGCCTCACCGGGATCACTCCGCCCGATGCCGACCCGGAAGCGGTCGGTCGGGGTCTCGGTCAGCGCCGAGCTGTAGATGCTCGACGGCAGCAGCAGTACGCCGACCTGCTCGACGAGCTCAGTGCACATGGCCTCGACACCGTCCGCACCGAGGTAGCGCGGGAAGCAGACACAGCCGCCGTCCGGTGCGGCGAACTCGAACAACTCGGGACAGCGCGCGAAGAACTCGGTGAACACCGGCAGGTTCTCCGCGACGATGCCGCGGTTGCGGCCGAGCACTTGCTCGCGGGCCCGCAGTGCGATCAGTGCGAGCACCTCGCTGGGGGCGGAGTTGCAGATCGTGGTGTAGTGCTTGGCGCGCTCGAGCTTGTCCAGCACGCTCCGATCCCGGCAGGCGATCCAGCCGATCCGCAGGCCGGGTAGCCCGTACGCCTTCGACATCACGTTCAGCGAGAGCGCCGTACCGGACAGGTCTGTTGCTTGTGGCAACGATGGTGCGGAGAGTTCCAGCCCGCGGTACACCTCGTCGCTGAACAGTGTGATCCCACGCTCGTCGCACAGGCGCACCAATTGGTACCAGCTGTCGAGGGACGGGACCGCCCCGGTCGGGTTGTTCGGGAAGTTCACCGACACCATCCGGGTGTTCGGCCGGAGTGCACGCTCGATCGCGTCGACGTCCAGCGCCCAGCCGTCCTCGGGCCGCAGCGCGACACCGCTGACCTCGCACACCGACAGCGGGACGGTCTCGGCAGCCTGGTAGTTCGGGGTCAGCACGACCGCGTGATCCGTCGGCTCGAGCAGCGCTCGCATCGCCAGGTAGAGCGCCTCCTCGGCGCCGGCGAAGCACAGTACGTCGTCCGCCTCGGCGTGCTCGTACGTCGCGGCGATCTCCTCCCGGAGCGCAGGCAGTCCGCGCGTCTTGGTGTAGCCGAGGGCCAGCGACTCCCACCGCTCCCGGCCGTCGTCGTCGGCCAGCGCGAGCAGCTCGGCCAGTGACAACGTCTGCGCGTCCGAGGCCGTCAGGTGGTGCCGCGCACTGAACTCCCACTGCGCGAAGTAGGTCTCCAACCGGAAGTCAGGCAGGGTCGGCATCGGCGGGCTCCTTCCGGGCCTCGGCGAGCAGTTGATAGAGCGCGGAACGGGAGATCCGCAGGGCGCGAGCAACGGCCGGAACCGATCGCCGCTGACTCAGCACGCCGGCGGCGTCCAGCTGACCGAGCAGCTCGTGCCTGTCCGCGCGGCTCAATCGGTCGACCGTCGCGCCACGCTCGCGGACGTACGCACCAACGATCTCGTTGAGCGTCTCGGACCAGTCGTGCTCGAACAGCACCCGCGGCTGGCCGGCCACCGGCGCCGCGAAGGCCGCCAGCAGCCGACTCGCGTCCTCGAAAGCCGTCCGGTCGACGTTGACGCACAGGACGTACGCCGGTTTGCCGTCGTCGTCGCGGATCACGGCACTGACGCTCGACAGCCGGCGGCCGTCGGGCAGCGTCTTCGGGTACGGGCCGTAGACACCTTCGCCGGTCGCGGTCAGCTCGGCCAGCTCACCGAGCAGCGAGGGTTCGCCGGGCTCGCGGCCGGACAGCGGGTTCCAGATGCCGGCGACCTCGTCGGTCACGGCGTCGTGCAGCACGACCTCCGCGTGCGGCGACAGCAGCCGCGCCAGGGCCTCACCGATCGGTGCGAGTTGATCCGGCTTCACGTGTGGACAATAGGTCCACCATGGACAACCTGTCTAGCCGGCGGCGACCGGAACGCGCGCCTGGTCCATCCGCTGCGCCCGCTTCAGGCCGTACAGCAGCAGGCCGATCGAGATCACGCCGACGATGATGTAGGTGACCCAGCCGCCGATCCCGTCCCAGGCGGTGTGCAGGGCGACGGCCAGCGCGTACATGCCGAGGAAACCCGCGAAGTGTTTGCCGCTCGGCACGATCACGAACCGCCAGAGTCCCCAACAGGCCAGACCAGTCCAGGCAGCGTGACCGGCCGGGGAGAGCAGGCCGCGGATGAACAGAGTCTGCTCGGCGGCCCCGACGTTCCCGTCGGACTGCAGCAGCGCGACGAAGGCGTACCCCATCGTCTCCAGCACGGCGAAGCCGGTGCCGACCGCAACGCCGATGACGATCCCTGTCCCGAGCGACGTCCGGTAGCGATGCCCGAAGAATACCACCAGGATGGTCGGCACGACGAGCTTCGCCGCCTCCTCGATCAGCCCGACCCCGAGCATCGGCAAGGTCCCGAGCCGCCGCATCGCGTCGTACTCGAGCAGGCCGGCGACGACCACCCCGACCACGCCACCGAACAGCAGCGAGCCACCGAGTGTCGGGCCGTCGATCAGCCAGCGCCCGGACCGGCCGGCCGCGAACGTCACGAACGTCAGCGGTACGACGAGGGCCCCGAGCAGGATCAGCGTCGGGAACAGATTCGGGTTCCCGGTGTCGGTGAAGACGGCGAGCACCAGAACGTACAGCGCAGCGCCGACCAGCAACGTGCCGAGCCAAGCCCACCTACGCGCCACCTGCTGTGCGGTCATGACCTCGATGGTGCCGGGTGCTGGCGTGGTTGCGCCATGTCGCAGGGACGGCAGTGATGGACAGGCCGGATTCCCGTGACCTGATTGCAAACTCTGTCGGAAGAAGAGGTGGTCCTGCCCCCAACCTCTCGAAGGAGAATCCGATCATGTCCCAACCACGGATCACTGCTGCCACCCTTGCAGCGGTGCTGGCCCTCGGCGCGGTCTCGGTGACCCCGGCCGCCGCCGCGTCACCACCCCCGACCGGGAACACCAGCCCGAAGAGCAGTGCGGTCACCCTGATCACCGGCGACGTCGTCGAAGTGACCGACGCCGGTGGCGGCCGGAAGGCGGCCAGCGTCCACCCGGCGCCGGGCCGCGAAGGCGTCTCGTTCCACACCATCGAGGCCGACGGCGGCCTCCGCGTCCTGCCGAGCGACGCCGTCCCGTACGTCTCCACCGGCGTCCTCGACGTCGACCTGTTCGACGTGGACGAGCTGATCGCCGACGGGTACGGCGACTCTGCCGCCCGGCAACTCCCGCTGATCGTCAAGTACACCCCGGGCCTCCGCGCGTCTGAGGCACTCGCCGGTACGACGACCACCCGCCAGCTCTCGTCGATCGGTGGAGAAGCCGTGGACGCGGCCAAGGACCAGCTGCCCGAGCTGTGGAAGTCCTTGGCTCCGGCGGTCGGTGCTCGCTCGCTGAGCAGCGGTGTCAGCAAGATCTGGCTCGACGGCAAGGTGAAGCCGGTGCTCGACAAGAGCGTCCCGCAGATCGGCGCACCGGACGCGTGGAAGGCCGGCTACGAGGGCTCCGGCGTCCAGGTCGCCGTACTGGACACCGGTGTGGACGCGCAGCATCCGGACCTGGTCGGCAAGGTGAGGGAGGCCGAGGACTTCTCCGGCAGTCCGACCGGCGCGCAGGACCACTTCGGCCACGGCACGCACGTCGCGGCGACCATCGCGGGCTCCGGAGCCGGCGCGGGCGGAACCCGGAAGGGCGTCGCCCCGAAGGCCGACCTGCTGGTCGGCAAGGTGCTCGGCGACGACGGCTACGGCTACGACTCCTGGATCATCGCCGGGATGGAGTGGGCGGCGGCCGAGGGCGCGAAGGTCGTCAACATGAGCCTCGGCGGTGGTCCGACCGACGGCACCGACCCGCTCAGCCAAGCGGTGAACGACATCACCGCGCAGACCGGCACGCTGTTCGTCGTCTCGGCCGGCAACGACGGAGCGGACGAGACGATCGGTACGCCGGGAGCCGCGGCGTCCGCGCTGACGGTCGGTGCCGTGGACCGGAACGACGGGCTGGCCGACTTCTCGAGCCGCGGACCGCGTCTCGGCGACGCCGGACTCAAGCCGGAGATCACCGCACCCGGTGTGGACATCATCGCCGCCCGGGCGGCCGGTACGGCCATGGGTGCACCGGTGGACGAGCTCTACACCGCTGCGTCCGGTACGTCGATGGCCGCGCCGCACGTGACCGGTGCGGCCGCCTTGCTGGCGCAACAGCACCCGGACTGGAAGTCCGACCAGCTGAAGAACGCGCTGGTCAGCACCGCCAAGACCCAACCGAACCAGAGCGTCTACGCCCAGGGCGCCGGTCGCGTTGACCTGACCCGGGCGATTGCGCAGAAGGTGTTCGCCACCGGTGTGGCGGACTTCGGCCTGCAGACGACGACCGGTTCGTCCACCCGGACCATCAACTACCGCAACGACTCGGACGCGCCCGTCACGCTCGCCCTGTCCGTTGCCGTGAGCAACCTGGACGCCGGCAAGCCGGAGACCGACGCCTTCGGCCTCCCCGCCACCATCACCGTGCCCGCGCACGGCAACAGCGACGTACCGGTGGACCTGACCGCGGCCAAGCTCGACCGTGGCCTGCACAGCGGCTGGATCGTTGCCACCGGCCCGGATGGCGTCGTCACCCACACCGCGGTCGGCGCGCTCCGGCAGGGCCCGAAGCACACCGTCACACTGCGAGCGGTCGGCCTCGACGGACAGCCCACCGGCGTCCCGGTCATCTCGCTGTACGGCGACAACTCGCGCTCCGACGTACTGGCCTGGATCCCGGACGGCTCCAGCTACACCGCCGAGGTCGAGGAGGGCACGTACCTGCTGCACTCGCTGGTCGAGAACGGCGACCCGCAGGACGAGAAGGTCAGCCTGTTCACCGACCCGAACATCGTGGTGAGCAAGGACATCGAGGTGGTGATCGACGCGCGCAAGGCGGTGCCGATCACGATCCGGACGCCGAAGCCGTCCGAGCAGCAGGCGGTGCTGAGCTACTACGTGCACCGCGAGTACGGCAACGGCCGCTCGATCAGCCATGGCGTCATGCACTTCAGCACGGTCAAGGAAGTCAGCGTCACCCCGACCAAGCCGGTCAAGGACGGCACCTTCGAGTTCTCGTCCCGCTGGCAACTGGTCGCGCCGCTGGTGCAGGCCACGGTCTCCGGTGTCACCGGACCGCTGGACATCAACCTGCTGCACCAGTCGCCGTCGTACGAAGGCAAGAAGCGGTTCCCGCTCGTATCCGCCGACTCTTCGTTCCAGGGAGTGAAGGGTGCGGTGGCTGTGCTGGACTCGAGTCAGGACGGCAGTGAGCAGGACCAGATCGCGGCGGCCGCGAAGGCCGGTGCCGCTGGGGTGATCCTGGTGCGGCCGGCGGACTGGTCGGCGTGGACCGTCTGGCGCCCGACCGGCGACCGCGAACCGATCCCGGCGATGGTCACCACGTTCAAGGACGGTCACCGGCTGATCGACCGGGCCGAGCGCGGCGACGCCACGATCGACCTGACCCTCACCACCTCGAGCCCGTACCTGTACGACGTCCAGCAGGTCTCGACCGGGTCCATCCCGAGCAAGATCGACTACAAGGTGACCGCGGCCAACAGCGCGCGGATCACCACTGGCTACGCCGACAACGGCGGCTTCGACTGGGCCAAGGAGCAGCGGTTCGGGTGGCGGCCCTGGCAGGAGTACTCCTGGAACGACTCGCAGCGGTTCGTGCAGACGCCGAAGGTGCGGGAGGAGTGGGTGACCTCCGGTGACTCGCTCTGGCAGCACCGGGTGCACCACCTCTACACCTGGGACGAAATGAACCCGCTCGCCGGTGGCATGACCACGCTGCCGGGCACCTACAAGAACGGCAACTCGACCGAGACATGGTTCGGTCCGGTCGTCCGCCCGGCCGTCGCACCGGGTGTGGTGTCGAGCCGGACCGGCGACCGGCTGTCGCTGCGGATCCCGTCGTTCGTGGACGCGGACGGGCACTACACGATCGGCGAGACCAGCTCGGCCGGCGCCAAGCTGTCGCGCAACGGTCAGGTGATCGCCGAACTGCCGGACGCGTGGGAGGACGTGATCACCTCCAGCGACACGGCGGCGTACAAGCTGGACCTCGCCACCTCGCGGATCGACGCTGACGGGGAGTGGACCTGGGCGACGAACACGGAGACCTCGTGGGAGTTCCGGTCCGGTAAGCAGGCGGAGGACAAGGCGACGCCGCTGCCGCTGCTGCAGGTCGGCTACAAGGTCCCGACCGACCTGACCGGTCGTGTCGGTGCCAGGACGCATGTCGTCGGCTTCGAGGCACCCCGGTCAACCACGTTGAGTGCCTGGGCCTCCTTCGACGAGGGCAAGACCTGGCGGAAACTCCTCGTGGTAGGTGCCCTCGGCCACTATGTCGCCGTGGTCGCCAACGCCCACGACACCGTCTCGCTGAAGGTGCAGGCCACCGGCCCGGACGGCGCGAAGTTCACGCAGACAGTGATCCGCGCCTACGGCGTGAAGTAATAGTCCTGGGCGGGCCCGCCTGGTGAGGCGGGCCCGCTCAGATCCAACCGCGCTTGGCGGCCTGGAACGCCAGGCCGGTGCGGGTGTCGACGCCGGCCAGCGCCATCATCCGATCGAGCCGGCGCTGGACGGTACGGCGACTGATGCCCAGCTGCGACGCGATCGACTTGTCCGGCACACCGGCGACCAGCAGTGACAACAGGAACCGCTCGTTGTCGTCGAGACCCTCCGACTCCTCGGAGTCGCCGCGCTGGAGCTTCACCGGTGTCGCCTGCTCCCAGTGGCTCTCGAAGAGCGCCAGCAGCGCGTCCAGGAGTTGGCCGCGGCTGATGACAGCGGCCGTCGGCTCGCCGATCCCCAGTTCGTCGTCACGGACCAACGGGCAGACCGCTGTCGAGCGGTCGACGATCGCCAGCCGGACCGGGAGGGTCGGCAACGCGCGAGCCTCCTCGCCCCAGCTCACCCCTTCGGCGATCGAGTCGAGTTCGCCCGGCGTCTCGAGCAGGGCGCGTTCGTAGATCGCGCGGTACCGGACGCCGCGGGTCAGAGCGCCGTACTCCTCGGTGTTGTCCGCGCCCTGCATCGCCAGTGGGTTGGCGCGGCAGAACCAGAGGATCTCCTCGCGCGCCGATTCCTGCAGGTCACGCAGCCGCTCCCGGAGCGCGGTCGCGCCGACGATCACCTCGACCAGGTGGTGCGCGTCGCGGCGGCTCGCACTGGCGCGGAACTCCTCGCTCAACGCCGCCACCGTCTTGCGGGCCGTCTCCAGCGACTCCTGCCGGCGGAGCAGCGTCGTACCGAGGGCCACGTCGGGCGGGAGCGGGCGGAACACCGGGTCGTCGACCTCGGTGGCCGCGACCAGTCCCTTCGCCTGCAACCGCTGCAGTACCTCGGCCGCCTCGTGCTGGGTCAGCTCCGCGACTTCGGCGAGCTCCGCGGACCGGGCGGCGGACAGCCCGACCAGCAGGCGGTAGGTCTGCTCCTCCCGGGCATCAAGCAACAAACCTTCCTGCATGGGCGGCCCCCTCTCGGCGCGGTAGTCCACCTAATCAGGCGTTACAACGCTGAAGCGAGCCGGTTCCCGCTGGCCGTTCCGTGCCACGGCACGTCCGTGTCATCACGGATTTGCTGAGGGACCGTCACTTCCGGTCAGAAGTTCGCGGATCTCGCCGCCGCCGAGCACCCGCCCGCCCTCGAAAGAGAAGTCTCATGAGTCTGACCGACTACGCCGGAATCGCCGGCCTGGTAGCCGCGGCCGTCCTCGCCCTGTGGATGGTCCTGGGCGCCCGAAGCGTCACCAACGCCCGCCACCGGGGGACTCCCAAGCCGGGGCTACCCCGCCTCCGCCGGTGACGCCTTCCGCGCGTTGTAGTAGATAAGCCCGCCGTACGCGTACATCCCGAGGCCGAGAGCGGCCATTCCCACGATGACCAGCCAGGGCCACGGACTCGGCACGTAGAGCGCGAGGAACCAGGACTTGGTGTCCTGGTTGTTGGTCAGCAGGAAGATCGCCGGTACGAGCGCCTGCGGGAACAACGGGATGGCACCGAAGCCGAGACAGAAGCCGGCCGTCGTCCGCTTCCACCTCGGCAGTGCGTCGAGCTGCGCCTTCTTCTTGGTTTCCTCGACGGTTCGGCCGTGCCTGAGCAGGGTCAGCAACTCGGGTCCACGCTGTTCGAGCCGGGTGATGGCGAGCCGGCCGAGGTACCACCACGCCAGTACGCCGGAGAGGATCCCGATCGGGACGCCCCACCACGACCAGTACAGCGCGACAACCAGTGCGGGTGCCGCGGTCACGGACACCAGGACGAGCATCACGTAGACGAGGCCCACGGTCTCGCCCTCGTTCTCACCCGAGTTGAGCGGGTTCCCGGACCGCTTGTGCGCGTCGGTCGTCGGTACGGCGGCCCACACCGAGCAGGCCACGATCAGACCGGCCGCGCCGCCCAGGAGCGCCGGCATCACGCTGAGCACGAGCGGCCAGGCACCGGCGTCGCCTGCCCACCAGGTGAAGAGCACGGTGATCAGGACGGTGAGCGGTCCGAAGACGAGCAGGAACGCGCGCTGGCGTGCCCGCACATCCGGTCCGGCCGATCCGGGCGTCATCAGCGTCGTCCAGAGCGCCGTACCGTCCGCGCCGTACAGGTTGGAGGCCATCGCACCGGCCATGATGACGGCCGCCGGACCGGCCCAGGGCAGCATGTAGGTCGCCTTGAGTGCGAGCGGCATCAGGCAGAAGAAGAGTCCGTAGCTGACCGCGAAGACGGCCTTGTGACCGTAGAGCAGGTCCCGCGTCCACGAGCGGAGTTCCTTGGCTGCGGCCGCGCTGCTCGGTCCGGTGGCGGACAGTGGTCGCCGTATCTTGTGGCTGATGTGGCTGGCGGTGGTACGGCGTACCAGGAGTGCGGACCAGGCGATCAGCATCACAGCGGCGAGCAGGACCAGGCCGGCCAGCGGCACCAGCACTTCGAGCCAATCGCCACGGCCGGCGGCCTCGACCGCGGCCAGACCCCAGCCCGACGGTGCGATGCGCGCAGCAGTGGCCACGGTGCCCTGCAGATCGGTGGAGACGTACGCGACGATCAGCGCCCAGCCCTGGGCCGCGAACGCCAGGATGAACGCGTTGACCACCGCGGCGAGTACGGCACCCGATCGCACCTGCAGCAGTACGCCGTACACAGCGACAGCTAGCCGGGAGGCAAGGATGAAGCAGAACAGCTGCAGTACAAGGGCCGGCAAGGCGATGAGTGCTGCTGCGACGCTCAGCTGCGCACCGGCGACGACCAGACTCAGCAGGGCCACCAGGCTGATCACCGGCGCGACACCGGCGACCGCGGCGACCAGCAGTCCGGTCGACAGAGTGCGCGGCGGCAGCGGCAGCATGCTGAAGTACTCCGGCTTGAGCGTCTCGTCACCGCCACCGGCGAACAGAGGACCGACCACCCAACCGAGCATCCAGATCCCGAGCGCGACGACCAGTCCGTCGTTGTCGCCGCGGGCCGCGACCCAGATCGTGCCACCGGCGAGTACCAGGCCGCAGAACGCACCGGTGCCGATCCAGGAGACCCGGTTCTGGTCCTTGAGCGCATGCCGGAACGAGGACAGCCGCATCCGGACCAGCGTGTGCGAGGTGGTGTAGGTCAGGCCGAGAGCCACGACAGGCCCTCCGCACCCCGGGTCGACGCACCGACCAGCGACACGAACGCGTCCTCCAGGCTGCCACCGGCCTGCACCTCGGAAATGGTGCCCGAGGCAACAACCTTGCCGGCCGCGACGACCGCCACCCGGTCGCACAGCTGCTCGACCAGCGCCATTACGTGACTCGACATCACCACCGAGCCGCCGCCGGCGATGAACCTGTTCAGGATGGTCCGGATGGTCGCCGCCGACACCGGGTCGACCGCCTCGAACGGTTCGTCGAGCACCAGCAGCCGGGGCGCGTGCAGCAGCGCGACGGCCAGGCCGAGCTTCTTCCGCATGCCGGTCGAGTAGCCGATCACCTGCTTCTCGTCCTCGTGATCGAGCTCGAGCACCTCGAGGAGTTCCGTCGTACGCCTCCGGACCTCGTCCTCGGGCAGACCGCGCAGCAGGCCCAGGTACGTCAGCACCTCACGCCCGGTCAGCCGCTCCGGCATCCCGAGCCCGTCCGGCAGCACCCCGACGAGCGCCTTCGCCTTGGTCGGCTCGGCCCACACGTCCACCCCGAAGATCCGCGCCGTGCCCTCATCCGGCCGCAGCAGTCCGACTGCCATCGACAGCGAGGTCGTCTTCCCCGCCCCGTTCGGCCCGAGCATCCCGAAGAACGACCCGGTCGGCACCGACAGGCTCAGCCCGTCGACCGCCCGTTCCTCGCCGAACACCTTGGTCAGCCCGACCAACTCGAACGCCGCACTCTCCATACCGCCAGTTTCCTTCCAGCTCACACCCCTCAAAAGTCAAACTCTGTCACCCAACGGGCGCCTCAGTCGTCATTCCCCGGACCGACCTCCGTTGTCCCCCGCACGGCCTACGTCCTTTCGGACCGGGTCAGAGCGCGGTCTTGTCCCGGGAGCGGGGGTCGTCGACGGCTCGGGTGCGGTAGATGTCGCCCTTCATGGCGGTGGCGCGCCAGGGGCGGGCGTGCCGGAACGGGACAGTCAGGGCGGGGTCGTCGCGGTCCAGGGTGGTGATGGCGAGACCGGAGTTGCCGCTGAGTTGGGCGGCGTACGTGCCTGTGGGCGTGATCAGACCGGACGGCATCAGGTCGACAGTCTGCGCGGGCAGCGACATCGAAACCCAGTAGCAGTTGATCGCGGCGTACGCACGGGCCTTCAGCTCGAAGACCGAATCCACCGGGTACGCCGACAGCAGCAGACACTCGACGCCGAGACGCTCGTACTGACTGAACAGCTGCGGAAAGTTGATCTCGACACAGATCGCGCAGCCGAATCGATAGCCGTCGACGTCGAACACAACCGGGTCGAAGCCAGGACTGTAGAAGTGGTTGATCTCGGTGTTCGAGCAGAAGCGCTTGTCGTACCGGTCGACCAGTTCGCCGGCGTCGGAGATCACGTACAAGCTGTTGTGCGGCCGATGCGGCGGCGTCAACGGATGCGCCGAGCCGAGCACCACCCACAGCCGCAGCTCAGCAGCCAGCGCCATGATCCGCTCGAGCTCGTCGCGGACCACATCCCAGTCAACCTGGGACCAGTCGGCGATCTGCTCCTTCGCATACCCGCTCAACGCACCCTCAGGAAACTGCACCAACCGCGCCCGCCCAGCCGCCGCCTTCCGCATCAACGACCGAACCGTCTTCCCGTTCACCCGCGCGTCCGCACTGATACCCGGCTGCGCCAGCGCAACCCGAATCCCCGTCATCGCCCTACAGTCGCACCCAGCACCAACAGAACCACGCAGCGCCACGGCCCCTCCGGCGATACGCCCGCGCGGGTCGACCACAGCACTTCCGTGGATCCGACCACGAGCCCGCCGCAACCCCGTTGCTCTGAGGGGTTGACCACAGTCCGTCTGGGAATTGAAAAAGTCCCGGTCGTTGACCGGGACTTTGTGCGCGAGGGGGGAGTTGAACCCCCACGCCCTTTCGGGCACACGGACCTGAACCGTGCGCGTCTGCCTATTCCGCCACCCGCGCGCTGGTCGCTCCGACGATGTCGTTCACGACCGAGGAAGACAGTAGCACGGGATCTGGCGGACCTTCACATTGCGGGTTCGGTCGAACCTCCCGATACGATCGATCGTCGTACCCGGTGTGTCCACCGTGACGGTGGACGCGGCGTACGGCGTGCCTGCCTGCTGGGGGCGCCGGACGGCAGGCACGATCGTTGGCACCAGCCGGCGACCGATCGTGGAGGAGGAGGCGTGCGACCGCTGCAGCGCTTCGAGCGACGCCTGGAGGGCATTGTGAGCGGTGTCTTCGCGCGTGCATTCAAGGGCGACGTCGAGCCGATCGAGCTGGCGGCGGCGCTCAAGCGTGAGATCGACAACACCGCGCGGATCCTGTCCAGGGACCGCCGGCTGGTGCCGAACCACTTCACGATCGAGCTCGGCCCGGGCGATTTCGAGCGCCTGAACGCCTACGGCCGGACCCTCAACCACGAACTGGCCAACGAACTGCGCGACCACGCCGACATCCAGCGGTACACGTTCTCCGGCCCGATCGAGATCGAGCTGACCGAGCAGGACGGCCTCCCGACCGGTAAGTTCCGGGTGGTCAGTGCCACCGTCGGTTCTCCGCAACGGCGGTCCCAGCCCTACCCGCAGGAGCCCTACGTGCCGCCGAACGACGGCCCGGTGCTGAGCACCCCGGCCAGCCCACCGCCCCCGCAGCAACAGCAGCCTCGCCGCGGTCACCCCCAGGTGATGCTCGAGGTGAACGGCCGGCGCCGCCCGGTCAACCCGCCCGGCGTGGTCCTCGGCCGCGGTACCGACGCGGACATCCAGATCAACGACCCCGGCGTCTCCCGGCGGCATGCGGAGATCCGGCTGATGCCGGAGGGCCCCGGCGGCATCCGAGTGGTGCTGGTCGATCTGGGCTCCACCAACGGCACCCTGGTGAACGGCCGGCGGACCACCGAGGCCGAGCTGGTCGATGGCTCGACCGTGCGGATCGGCAACACAACCATGACGCTGCGTCTCGCGGACGAGCCGATGGCCCAGCCGCCGAGCAGCGGGTGGTGACTGAGCTTCCATGTCGGAACTGACCCTGACCCTGATCAAACTGGGGTTCCTGGCGCTGCTGTGGATGTTCGTCCTCGCGGTGCTGTCCGTGATCAGGTCCGACCTGTTCGGCGCCAAGGTGGACAGCCGCGCCGCGGCCGCCGTCGTACCGCAGAACTCCCGTACACCGAAGCCCGCCAAGCCGACCAAGAAACGCAAGGGCCTGCCCGGGTCGGTGACGATCGCGGACGGCCCCCAGGCAGGCGTCGGCGCGACCCTGGTCGACGAACCGGTGATCATCGGCCGCGGCTCGGACTGTCAGATCCGGCTCGATGACGACTACTCTTCGACCCGGCACGCCCGGCTGTTCTCTTCCGAGGGACAGTGGTGGGTCGAGGACCTCGGCTCGACCAACGGGACGTACCTGGACGGCCAGCGGGTGACCCGCCCGGTGCCGGCCGAGATCGGCGGCTCGATCCGGATCGGCCGGACGACGCTGAACATCGCGAAGTAGGCCTGCCTCGATGACCCTGTCGCTCGACTACGCAGCACTGTCCGACGTCGGACGGGTGCGCCGCAACAATGAGGACTCGGCGTACGCCGGTCCGCACCTGCTGCTGCTCGCCGACGGGATGGGCGGCGCGGCGGCCGGTGAGGTGGCCAGCGCGGCGGCGGTCCAGGTGATCCGGCGGCTGGACAGCCCGGAGATCAGCGGCGAGGACATGATCGAGGCGCTGGCCGGCGCGGTGCACCGGGCCAACGAGCGGCTGTCCGAGCTGGTCGAGGAAGACCCGGAGCGCGAGGGGATGGGCTCCACCGTCACCGCGCTGATGTTCGACGGGCAGCAGCTCGGGCTGGCTCATCTCGGCGACTCCCGCGCGTACCGGATGCGGGACGGCAAGCTGTACCAGCTGAGCCACGACCATACTTTTGTGCAGTCGCTGGTGGACGAGGGCCGGATCTCCAAGGAGGAGGCCTTCACTCATCCGCACCGCAACCTGATCCTGCGCGTGCTGGACGGCCGGCCCGACTCCGATCCGGACCTGGAGATGCTCGACGTCCGGGCCGGCGACCGGCTGCTGCTGTGCAGTGACGGCCTGCCCGACTACGTGAGCGACGAGGTGATCGCGGCCTCGATGGCCGACGGTACGCCGGACTCTGTGGTCGTCGAGCTGATCACGCACGCTCTGGAAGCCGGGTCGAACGACAACGTCACCTGTGTCGTCGCGGACGTGATCGAGACGCCGCCGGTCAGCGGGGAGGCGCCGCAACTGGTCGGCGCCGCGGCCGAGCTGGCACAAGGCAGCACGGGCCGCGGCGAGCCGACCACGGCAGTCCGGGGTGGCGGCCACGGTGGTGGCAGTCATGCGACCGCGTTGGACCCGGAGGAACTGCGGTACGCCCCGAGACCGCCGAAGCGGTTCCCATGGCTGCGGCGGATCGCCGTACTCGTGGTGATTCTCGGCCTGATCGGTGGCGGCATCTGGTTCGCGTACAGCTGGACCCAGAAGCAGTACTTCGTCGGCACTGACGGCGACTACGTGGCGATCTTCAAGGGTGTGGAAGGCGACCTCCCGGGCCTGACGCTGTCGACGGTGTACGAGCGGCAGACGCTGCAGGTGGACAAGCTGCCGACCTACAGCCGGGAGCAGGTGGAGGCCAACATCCAGGCCGACGACCTGGCCGGGGCACACGCGATCGTCAGCGAACTGCAGCACACCGCGGACGAGTGCGCGCGGGTGAAGCCGACCCCGAGCCCGACACCGCGGCCGACGACACCGCGGCCGAGCACGGCGCCGCCGACCGGCAAGCCCGTGTCCACGCCGCCGAAGCCTCCCGCCACGGTTCCTGTGACCTCACCGTCGACCACGCCGAGTACGCCGGTGGACCCCGATGACTGTGACGGCGTTCGATGAGCATCGCGTCGACGTCGGTCATCCAGATCATCCCGCGCAGCCGGCGCGGGGTGGAGTTGTTCCTGCTCATCATCGCCGTCGGCGTCTCGGTCGCGGCGTACGTGAACATCGGCATCACCGTGCAGGACAAGGTCCCGGCCAGCACCGGGTACTACGCCGCCGGGATCGGCCTGCTCGCCCTGATCGCCCACCTCGCGCTGCGCTACCGGGCGCCGTACGCCGATCCGGTGCTGCTGCCGTGCGCGGTGCTGCTGAACGGGCTCGGCGTGGCGATGATCCACCGCATCGACCTCGGCCTGGCCTCGATCGCCGAGGCGAACGGCCGGACCCCGAAGGCACCGGCCGCGCCGCAGCAGATCACCTGGACCGCGGTCGGCATCGTGCTCTTCCTCGTGGTGATCCTTGTGATCAGAGATCACAGACGCCTGCAGGCACTCACCTACACCGCGGGGCTGGCCGGTCTGGTGCTGCTGGTCCTGCCGCTGATCCCCGGACTCGGCGTGAACCTGAACGGCGCCCGGATCTGGATCCGGCTGGCCGGGATGTCGTTCCAGCCCGGTGAGTTCGCGAAAGTGTGTCTGGTCATCTTCTTCGCCGGCTATCTGGTGGTGAAGCGCGACGTACTGACGCTGGCCGGGCACCGCTTCCTCGGGCTCGACCTGCCGCGGGCACGCGACCTGGGCCCGATCCTGATCGCCTGGGCGGTCAGCCTGGGTGTGCTGGTGTTCGAGAGCGACCTCGGGTCGTCGCTGCTGTTCTTCGGTCTGTTCCTGTTCCTGCTGTACGTTTCCACCGAGCGGGCCGGCTGGCTGATCATCGGCGGCCTGCTGTTCGCGGCCGGTGCGTTCTTCGCCTACCAGATGTTCGGACACGTCCACAAACGAATCCAGGACTGGCTCGACCCGTTCTCGATCGACGGCGGTCAGGTCGCGACCGGGCTGATGGGCCAGGCCTGGGGTGGCGTCCTCGGCCGCGGCCTCGGTCAGGGCCGCCCGGAGATCACGCTGTACGGCCAGAGCGACATGATCATCTCCTCGTTCGCCGAGGAGCTCGGCCTGACCGGGCTGATCGCGATCATCCTGGTCTACACGCTGATCATCGAGCGGGGCCTGCGAACCGCGCTCGGCTGCCGCGACATCTTCGGCAAGCTGATCGCGACCGGTCTGGCGATGTCGTTCGCCCTGCAGATCTTCGTGATCGTCGGCGGCGTCACCGGGCTGATCCCGCTGACCGGTCTGGCCACGCCGTTCATGGCGCTGGGCGGTACGTCGCTGGTCGCGAACTGGGCCATCATCGCGCTGCTGCTGCGGATCAGTGACCAAGCACGCCGGCCGCAGACGCCGGCCGCTCCCGTGTCCGACGAAACGATCGCCATGGCGGTGCAGAAGCAGTGAATTCAGCGATCCGACGACTGGCCGTGGCAGCGATCATCCTGATGCTCGCGCTGATGGCGAACTCGACGTACCTGCAGGCGTTCCGGGCCGGTGAGCTCAACGGCCGCAACGACAACCGCCGGGTGCGCGACTCGCAGTTCTCGGTGAACCGCGGTCCGATCCTGATCGGCAGTACGCCGATCGCCAAGAGCGAGCAGTCGAACGACCGGTTCAAGTTCCAGCGCACCTATCCGGCCGGACCGACGTACGCACCGCTCACCGGGTTCTACTCCTACCTGTACGGCCGTGGCGGGATCGAGCTGACGATGAACTCCGAGCTGAACGGCTCGGACCCGTCGATGGCGTTCCGCCGGATCATCGACGTGATCAGCAACCGCCCGCAGCAGGGCGGCAGCGTGACACTGACCCTGAACGCCGCGGCCCAGCAGGCGGCGTACGCCGGACTGGCCGGCAAGACCGGCGCGGTCGTCGCGCTGGAGCCGAAGACGGGCAAGGTGCTGGCGATGGTGAGCCGGCCGTCGTACGACCCGAACCAGCTGGCCTCGCACGACCTGGACAAGGTCAGCGACGCGTGGAAGAGGCTGAACGCGGACCCGAACAAGCCGCTGTCGAACCGGGCGGCGAAGGAGCTCTACCCGCCGGGCTCGACGTTCAAGCTGGTGACCGCGGCGGCCGCGCTGTCGAGCGGGAAGTACACGCCGGAGACGAAGGTCAACTCGCCGGCAGAGCTGCCGTTGCCGCAGACCACGCAGCCGCTGGTGAACGAGGACCGCCGCAACTGCGGCGGCAGCGACAACGCGACCCTCACGGTGGCGCTGCGCTTGTCGTGCAACACCGCGTTCGGCAGTGTCGGCCTGGACCTCGGTCCGGACGTCCTCCGTGACCAGGCGGCGAAGTTCGGCTTCGGCGAGAAGCAGTTGCCGGAGCTCGGCGCCGTGGCCAGCCAGTTCCCCGGCGACCCGAACCCGCCGCAGACGGCGCAGTCGGCGATCGGCCAGTTCGACGTCCGGGCCACCCCGCTGCAGATGGCGATGGTGTCGGCCGGGATCGCGAACAAGGGCGAGGTGATGAAGCCCTACCTGGTCCAGAACGTGAAGACGGCGGACCTGAAGACGGTGTCGGAGACCAAGCCGGAGTCGCTGCACCAGGCGGTCACGCCGGAGGTCGCCTCCCAGCTGACCACGATGATGATCGATGTCGTGAACAACGGCACCGGCAAGCCGGGCCGGATCAGCGGGGTCCAGGTGGCCGGCAAGACCGGTACGGCGCAGACCTCGCCGGACCGGCCGCCGTTCGCCTGGTTCACCGCGTTCGCGCCGGCCGACGACCCGAAGGTCGCGGTCGCCGTGCTGATCGAGAAGGCGAACATCTCCCGTGACGACATCGCCGGCGGCAAGCTCGCCGCGCCGATCGCGAAGAGCGTCATGGAGGCGGTGCTGAACCAATGAGCACCATACGGAATGATGCCGTGACAGTGCGTCTTTCCCACGGGGATCCACGCGTGGCGGCCGCTACGGTGGGCAAGTCTAGTGAGTGTTTCCGGACGGGTTGGAAGGCTGAGTCATGACATCGCAGGCACGTCTCGTCGGCGGCCGGTACGAAGAGGGCGAACCGCTCGGCCGCGGCGGCATGGCCGATGTGCGCAGGGGCGTCGACAACCGGCTCGGCCGGGCGGTCGCGATCAAGCGGCTCCGGGTCGACCTGGCGAGTGACGCGACCTTCCAGGCCAGGTTCCGGCGTGAGGCGCAGTCGGCGGCCTCGCTGAACCACCCGACCATCGTGTCGGTGTACGACACCGGTGAGGAGCCCGACCCGAACGGCTCTGGCGTCACGATCCCGTACATCGTGATGGAACTGGTGACCGGCAAGACGCTGCGCGACCTGATCCGCGAGGGCCGCAAGATCATGCCGGAGCGGGCGCTGGAGATCACCTCCGGCGTCCTCGAGGCACTGGACTACAGCCACCGGGCCGGCATCGTGCACCGCGACATCAAGCCCGGGAACGTGATGCTGACCCCGCAGGGCCAGGTCAAGGTGATGGACTTCGGCATCGCCCGGGCGGTCGCGGACACCTCGTCCACGATGACCCAGACAGCGGCCGTGATCGGCACCGCGCAGTACCTGTCACCGGAGCAGGCGCGCGGCGAGACCGTGGACGCCCGGTCCGACCTGTACTCGACCGGCTGCCTGCTGTACGAACTGCTCACCGGCCGGCCGCCGTTCGTCGGTGAGTCGCCGGTGTCGGTGGCCTACCAGCATGTCCGGGAGCAGCCGCTGCCGCCTTCGTCGTTCGACCCGGACATCCCGCCGGAGGTCGACGCCGTCGTACTGAAGGCGCTGGCGAAGAGCCGCGAGGAGCGGTACCAGAGCGCGTCTGAGATGCGGCAGGACATCCACCGGGTGCTGGCCGGACAGCAGGTGACCGCGCCGATGGCGTCGGTCGCCGAGACCCGGGCGATCCCGGCGACCGTGGCCGCGACCGCGGCGACGCAGGCGTACCGGCAGGGTCCGGCCGACGACCTGCTGCCGCCCGGCGGCGACCCGGACGACCTCGAGGACTCCCGGTCGCGGCGCAACCGCGGCCTCGCCTACTTCCTCCTCGGCCTGGCCATCGTCGCGATCGCGGTCGGCGCCTACGCGCTGTTCACCAACCTCGGCAAGGACAACGGCGGTACGGCGAACACTCCGCCGGCGAAGGTCCAGGTGCCGGACGTGAGCGGCATGACGGCGACGCAGGCGACCGCGGCGCTGACCGAGAAGGGCCTGAAGTTCGCGCAGGGCCCGAACCAGACGAGTGACACGGTCGGCCGCGGCTTCGCGCTCAGCCAAACGCCGGAGCCGGCCACCCAGGCCGACCCGGGCTCGACCGTCACCGTGGTCTTCTCGTCCGGCCGGGCTGCGTTCCCGGTGCCGGACGTGATCGGCAAGTCCGAGTCGCAGGCCCGCAAGGCGCTGGAGGGCTCGCCCGGGAACTTCAAGGTCAAGGAAGACACGGTCAAGCAGGACAGCGGCGAGAAGGCCGGCACCGTTCTCGCGGTCAGCCCGGATCCGAACGGCACGTACCCGTCCGGCGCCGAGTTCACCCTGACCGTGTCCAGCGGCAAGGAGTTGGTCGAGGTCCCGAACGTCGTCAGCGTGCCGCAGGACGACGCGACCAAGCAGCTGAAGGATCTCGGCTTCCAGGTCGGCTACAAGAACGGCACCGACCCGAACTACGGTCCGGACGCCGTGATCGCGCAGAGCGAGAAGGCCGGCACCAAGATCGCGAAGGGCTCGACGATCACACTGACCGTCAACACGGAGCCCGAGCCGACGGACCCTCCGAGCACCACCCCGTCCACTCCGGAGAGCCCGGGCACGCCGGGGATCACGATCGGCGGCTGACCGCCGTACAACGCACAAAGGCCCCCGCCTCGGCGGGGGCCTTTCGCGTTGGTGTCAGCTGACGACGGGGGCCAAGCCGACCGAGCGGGCGACAGCGTCGGGGTCGCCGCAGATCGCGAGCCAGTTGGCCAGCATCCGGTGGCCGCCTTCGGTGAGCACGGACTCCGGGTGGAACTGGACGCCTTCGACCGGGAGGTCGCGGTGCCGGGCCGCCATGATCACACCGGCGTCGGTCCGGGCCGTCACCTGCAGCTCGTCCGGCACGGTGTCCTCGGCGATCGCGAGCGAGTGGTACCGGGTCGCGGTGAACGGCGACGGCAGTCCGGCGAGCACACCGGCGCCCTCGTGGAACACCTGGCTCGTCTTCCCGTGCAGCAACTCGTCCGCGCGTCCGACCACGCCGCCGTACGCGACTCCGATGGCCTGCAGGCCGAGGCAGACGCCGAAGATCGGCACCTCGCCACCCTTGTCCCGCACGATGTCCACGCAGGCGCCGGCTTCCTCCGGCGTACCGGGGCCGGGCGAGAGCAGGACTCCGTCGTACTCGGTGACCTGGTCAGGGGTGACCTCGTCGTTGCGCAGCACAATGGTCTCGGCCTGCAACTGCTGGAGGTACTGCACCAGGTTGTAGACGAAGGAGTCGTAGTTGTCGACGACAAGGATCCGCGGCATGCGGACCATTGTGACAGCTAGCGGCCGCTGGCCGTCGGGCTGACCGACGGGGTGTGCTCGAACCCGGGCACGGTCGCGCTCTGCAGGTCGAGGGTGCCCTCGTACGCCGGCATCGCGATCGACGACTCGTTCTTCACCTCGTAGCCGAGCTGGAACTTCACCACGTAGTCCTGCAGGTTCTCGATGTACTGCGAGTCGTCGAGCGCCTTCTGCAGCTTCCGCCGATCACCGATCGCCGTGATCTTGTACGGCGGCAGGTAGGGCACACCGTGCAGTACGACGGAGTTCCCGACGCACTTGATCCCGGTGGTGGAGATGACCCGGTGGTTCTGGATCGAGAGCGCGTCGGCACCACCGGCCCACAGCGCGTTCACCACCGCCTGGATGTCCTGCTGGTGGATCACCAACCAGTCAGCGTCGACGTCCGGGTTCTCCTTGACCACCTCGGACGGCGCGTCCTTCAGCGTCACCGTCAGACCTGGACCGGTGACCGGCGTGGTCCCGACCTCCTCGGACAGGTCCTGGAGCTTCGTGGCCAGCGCCGGATCGATCGAACCCTGCTGCTCCTGCAGCTTCTCGATGTCCTGGGTCAGCGCCGCGTGCTGGCGGACCAGACTCGCGCTGCGCCGGCTCTGTTCCTCCACGAGCCCGGCGAGCGTAGTGTTGCGGGAAGGACGCAGGTCGGTGCCTCGGGCGTTGGTGGCGCTGGTCGCGAACAGCAGACCGGCGCACAGCAGCGCCAGGGGTGCCCCCACGCGCCAAAGCGAAATCCGCTTGAACCTACGCACCTGTGATCTCCATGTTGCTGTCTGCACTACGCTAACCCCGGACCGGACCCGACAGGTCCGGGCCTCCTGGCCTCAGAGGTCAGCTTATGCGTCCTTACAAGGAGTTCAGCCGTGCCCGAGTCGAGCAGTCGCAACAAGAAGAAGACCGAGAAGGTCAAGGTCGAGAAGACGCCGAAGAAGCCGCGCACCACCAGCCGCGTGTGGGTCGCGCCGGTGATGCTCGCCTGCTGGCTGCTCGGGCTCGCCTGGCTGGTCGTCTTCTATGTGGCCGGCCAGAGCATTCCGCTGATGGACGACCTGGGCAACTGGAACCTGCTGATCGGCATGGGCCTGATCGCCGTCGGCTTCGTCGTCTCCACCCAGTGGGTCTGACGCACTGATCCCACCGGGTGAACCGGACTTGTCCGGAATCACAGCAGTGGAGTTATCCACATCCATATCCCCAGTTGTGCACACCGTTTTGGCAACGTTGTCCCCAGCTCACCGTCGACTTCTCCACCGAATCCGGCCGAAACTCGGCAAAATCTGTGGATAAGTCAGGTTTGAGTGGATGAGTTTCCACACCGTTCACGTCGGCAGCGGGCGGTTGTCCACCACCTTCTTCATCACGATCGTCGAGGTCAGCCGCTGGACTCCGGGCAGCCGGGCCAGCCGCTCGTCGCGCAGCCGCTGGAACGCGCCGATGTCGGCCGTCGCCACCCGGACGAAGTAGTCCGGCTCCCCGAACAGCCGCTCGGCATGCACCACCTCGGGGATCTCGGCCAGCCCGGACTCGAACCCGGCCACCGACTCCTCCCGGTCCATCGTGACCGCGAGCAGCACCTCGAACCCGCGCCCGACCGCACCCGGATCGATGACGGCCCGGTATCCACTGATCACTCCGGACCGCTCCAGCTCCCGCAGCCGCCGGTGACAGGGCGCCGCGCTCAGCCCGATCCGTTGGGCGAGCTCGGTGACGGTCAGCCGGCCCTCCGCCTGAAGCACCGCAAGGATCTTGCGATCGATCGCGTCCATGGCACAGATCCTAACCGCTGTCCCGCGATGCGAGCATGAATTCGCACGATATCGTCGCCGATTCAGCAGTAATCTTGCGCCATGCTGGATTTCCTGCCCATCCTCGCGGCCTGCTTCGGGATTCCGCAGTACCTGCCGCAACTCCTCAAGCTCCGCGGCACGGGTGACACGGCCGGCGTCTCCTGGTCCTGGGCGACGCTGACGAGTGTGAACAACGCGGCCTGGTTCGCGTACTTCATGGCCTCGGGCTACTGGACCGCGAGCCTGCCGTCCACAGGGGCGGCCATCCTGGCCGGCACCCTCTCGGTGATGCTGGTACGGCGTGGCGCGGTGAACCGCCGCGCGATCGTGTGGATCTGCGGCTGGGTGGGACTGCTCGTGCTCGCGGCGGCCGTCGGTGGACGGATCGGCCTGGGCACCTTGCTCGCCGCCGCCTCGATCGTCCAGGTCACGCCGTCAGTGTGGACGGCGTACCGGACCGCACGCCCGACCGGCATCTCCCAAGGCACGTGGGCCCTGGTGTTCGGCGAACTGTCCTGCTGGTTCGCCTTCGGCCTGTGGAAAACGGACCCTCGCCTGATCACCCTGGGCGCCACCGGCATCCTCGCCAGCCTCCTCATGCTGGCCCGCATTCGCCGCGCCACCCGCGTCCCCTCCGCACCCATCGACCGAATCAAGTCACCGGCGTAGCTTCGACAGTGCGACCTGGGGCGAGACAGGGGAGGTCGCACGATGTTCGTTCAGGTCATTCAGGGGCAGATCACCGATGCCGAGCAGGCGCACACAGCGTTCGACCGGTGGATGGAAGAGCTGGCGCCCGAGGCGACCGGCTGGCTGGGGAGCACCGCCGGGGTCACCGCGGACGGGCGGTTCATCGTGCTGGCCCGGTTCGACTCCGCCGATGCGGCACGGCGGAACAGCGAGTCGCCCGCGCAGGACAAGTGGTGGCACGAGTTCTCGACGCTGCTCACCGGCGGCGCCGTCTTCCACGAGTCCGAGGATGTGACGGTCGACCAGGCCGGCGATCCGAATGCGGCAGGTTTCGTCCAGGTGATCCAGGGACGAGCATCCAACCCCAAGCGAGCCCGGGCGCTGATGGCCGAGCATCCGGAGGAATGGGCTGCCTTCCGGCCGGACATCATCGGCAGTCTGCTCGCGATCCACGACGACGGTGCCTTCACGACCGCGCTGTACTTCACCTCCGAGGCGGAGGCCCGGGAGGGCGAGCGGAAGGAGCCGCCGGCCAGCCTGAAGGCGACGATGGACGAACTGAACTCGCTCGACGCGGAGCAGCCGGTGTTCTTCGATCTCGACCAGCCCTGGCTGTTCTCACCCCGCTGAGCCGGCCGGCTCCACCTCTACGTAGAGATATATGTAGACACGGTCCACCCTCGTACGTATAGTTCTACGTAGGAGGAGTGAGAAGCATGCCCAACAAGACGATCTACGTGTCGGACGACGACCTGCCGCTGTACAAGAAGGCGCAGGAGCTCGCCGGGAACCTGTCCTCGGCGATCTCGATCGCACTGCGCAAGTACGTCGAACTGGAGGAAGGCCGGCTCGAGGGGTACGACGAGATCACCGTGCGGGTCGGCCGGGGGACCGGCCGCAAGCAGCGGTTCTCCGGCGTCCTGCTCGCCGAAGGCGGCCGATCCAGCAAGCACGGCTACGAGGCCTTCAAGGTGTACCGGAGCCGGACCGGCAAGTACGTGCTGCACGCGGACCGCAGCAACCTCTTCACCGTGGGCGCCGACGACGAGCAGTACCTGAGCGGCTGGCGCTCCTGGATCGGCAACTGGAGTACCGACCAGTCCTGGAGCGTGGCCCAGGGCGAGGCCACCCTCGATGTCGTCGACACCATCGAGGAGCTCCGCGAGCTGATCCCCGAGGACCTCTACGAACTGGTCGAGGAAGCCTCGAACCACCCGACGGTGGAGGACCTCGACATCTAGTCCTCATCCCTCTGCGCTGATCCGGCGCCTTCGACGAAGGCCGGCCGGCTGGATCAGCACGCCCTGAATCTCCTCCCACAGACCCTTTCAGCCACTGGGTCAGGTTCACCCTGCCCACTTCACCCGAGGAAGACCCATGTCATCAGCCATCGACGTCCGCGGACTGCGCAAGTCCTACGGCGACAAGCTCGTGCTGGACGGCATCGACCTGAACGTTGCCGAAGGCACCATCTTTGCCCTGCTCGGCCCGAACGGCGCCGGCAAGACCACCGCGGTGCAGATCCTGTCCACCCTGATCGCGGCCGACGCCGGCGAGATCCGGGTCGCCGGGTTCGACCTGCACCAAAAGCCCGAGGACGTCCGGTCCGCGATCGGCGTCACCGGCCAGTTCTCCGCGGTCGACGGCCTGCTCACCGGCCGCGAGAACCTGATCATGATGGCCGACCTGCATCACCTCGGCCGAAGCGAGGGCCGCCTCCGGGCGGACGAACTACTGGAGCGGTTCGACCTCGTCGACGCCGGCTCGAAGATGGCCTCGACGTACTCCGGCGGGATGAAGCGCCGGCTCGACCTGGCGATGACGCTGGTCGGGGATCCACGGATCATCTTCCTGGACGAGCCGACCACCGGCCTTGACCCGCGCAGCCGGCACAGCATGTGGCAACTGATCCGCGAGCTGGTCGCCGGAGGTGTCACCGTCCTCCTCACCACGCAGTACCTGGACGAGGCCGATGAGCTCGCCGACCGGATCGCCGTACTCGATCATGGGCGGCTGGTCGCGCAGGGCACCCCCGAGCAGCTGAAGCGGCTGGTACCGGGCGGGCATGTCCGGCTCCGGTTCACCGCGCCCGACGTGTTCGCCCTTGCGTCCCAGGTCCTGCCGGAGGCGGCGCGGGACGAGGAGGCACTCGTCCTGCAGGTGCCGAACGACGGCAGCGTGCACTCGCTGCGCGCCCTGCTGGCCCGGATCGACGACGCCTCACTCGAGCTCGACGACCTGACCGTCCACACCCCCGACCTGGACGACGTGTTCTTCGCCGTCACCGGTCAGCCCACTGTTGAGACTTCGCACGAGAAGGTGACGACGAAATGAGTTACGCACTGCAGGACACCGCCACCATGCTGCGCCGCAACCTACGGCACGCCCAGCGCTACCCCGGTTTGTCCCTCGGCGCCCTCGCGATGCCGGTGATCATGATCCTGCTGTTCGGCCTCGTCTTCGGCGACACGTTCTCAGCAGGTCTCGGCGGCAGCGGCGGCTTCGACTACATCGACTTCCTCACCCCGGGCATCCTGCTGATGTCGATCGCGTCCGGGACGATGTCTCCCGCGGTGGCCGTCTGCATGGACATGACCGAGGGCATCGTCGCGCGGTTCCGGACGATGGCGATCTTCCGGCCCGCCGTACTGACCGGACATGTGCTGGGCAACGTGCTCGTGACGATCGTCAGCCTGGCGTTGGTGGTCGGCTTCGCCGTCCTGATCGGGTTCCGTCCGAACGCGTCGCCGGGTGACTGGCTACTGGCAGCCGGCCTGCTGATCGCGCTGACCGTCGCGCTGACCTGGTTCGCGATCGCGCTGGGCCTGACCAGCAAGACACCGGAGGCGGCGAGCAACGTCGTCCTGCCGATCTCCCTGCTGCTGCCGTTCCTGAGCAATACCTTCATCCCGCTGGAGTCGATGCCGAGCGGAATCCGCTGGTTCGCCGAGTACCAGCCGTTCACCCCGACCATCAACACCCTGCGGCACCTGCTGCTGGGTACGCCGATGGACAGCGGCGACGGCTGGCTCGCGCTGGCCTGGTGTGCCGCCATCGCCGTGGTCGGCTACTTCTGGGCCCAGAAGAACTACAACAAGGGGACGGTGGCCTAGGACGGTGCGCCGAGCAGGTTCGCCTTCGTGCGGACGTGGGCGGGCACCAGCAGGTCGCAGTCAGGGTTGTTCTCCGGTTCGCCGGCCACGACGTGGAGCGGGATCACGCCAGTCCAATAGGGCAGGTCGAGGTCCTGCTCCTCGTCGTTGGCAGGCCCGGAGCGGGTCTTCACCGAGGCTTCGGTCAGTGAGAGTGCGAGGACCGAGGTCTTCGCGAGTTCCTTGCGGTTCGGCGGGCGGACCGCGGTGGAGCGGCCGGGGACGAGGTGGTCGACAATGCGGTTGAGGGCGCGCAATTTCTCCTCCGGATCGGTCACCAGCCTCGGTACGCCGAAGATCACCGCCGACCGGTAGTTGACCGAGTGGTGGAACGCGGAGCGGGCAAGCACCAGGCCGTCCGCGTGCGTGATGGTCACGCAGATTGTCTGTTGCGGCGCGGCGACCACACTGCGGGCGGCGACCGACCCATGCAGGTACAGCGTCCCGTCGGGTCCCTCATCCAGATCCACGCCGTACGCCGTCGGCAGCACCAGCGGTGCACCGTCGACGACGACACCGAGGTGGCAGAACATGCCGTCGAGGAGTACGTCGTACAGCGCCTGCCGGTCGGTGGCCGCGCGCTCCTTCGAGCGGCGGAGGGCGGTCCGGTCGGTCGGCTGCATCGGCGTGGTGGTCATGTCACCAGAGTCCCGTCCGGAGTGGCATGCTGGCACGGTCCATTCCCGCGCGAATCAGGTAGTCCATTCGTGGAAAGCTCCCTGCCGCTGACCATCGATCGCCGTACCGGTCTGCCGCTGCACCTGCAGTTGGCCGAGCAGTTCCGGGCCGCGATCCTGGACGGCCGACTCCGGTCCGGCCACCGGCTCCCGTCCACCCGCGATCTCGCCCGCGACCTGTCCGTGTCCCGGTCGGTGACTCAGGCGGCGTACGACCAACTCCACGCTGAGGGGTGGATCGAGGGTCGCACGGGTGCCGGGACGTACGTGACGGACGTCGTACCGCTGCAGCCCGCCGTACGGCACCGGGCCGCACCCCAGCCGGATCCGGCGGCCGAGCTGCTCAGCCTGCGCCCCGGCATCCCGTACATCGCACCGACGCCGGACCCTGGCTGGCGACGTGCCTGGCGGGAGGTGTCGACGCAGTCGCCGCCACATGGGTACGACGATGCTGCCGGGCTACCGGAGCTCCGCGCTGCGCTGGCTGACCACGTCGGCCGGGTCCGCGGGATCGCCTGCGGGCCGGAGAACATCCTGATCACCAACGGCACCGTGCACGGCCTTCGGTTGCTGCTCACGGTGACCCGGCGGCCGGGCGACCGGATCGCGATCGAGGACCCCGGCTACCTGAACGCGGTCGTCGCGGCCCGGGACCACCACCTCGACATCGTCGACGTACCGGTGGACGCCGACGGGCTGCAGGTCTCCGCCCTGACCGAGGTGCCGGCCGTCTACGTCACCCCGTCGCACCAGTACCCACTCGGCGGCCGGCTACCCGTTGCCCGACGCAACGAGTTGGTCCGGTGGGCACGCCGCAACGATGCGATGCTGATCGAGGACGACTACGACAGCGAGTTCCGGTACGACGTCGCGCCACTGCCCGCGCTCGCCCAGCTGGACCTGGATCGGGTGGTCCATCTCGGCACGCTCTCCAAGACCATCAGTCCAGCGCTCCGGCTCGGCTGGCTGGTCGCGTCCGACACGATGGTCGATCGCCTGGCCGGCTTCCGCGCCGAGTCCGGCGACTGGCCCGGCTGGCCGATGCAGGCCGCCCTCCTCGCCATGCTCCGCGACGGCTACCTCGACCAGACCGTCCGCAAAGGCCGGCGCCTGTACGCCGAACGCCGCCTCCACACCTGCACAGTCCTCTCGCCGTACGGCGAAATCATCGGCCAGGAGGCGGGCCTCCACATCACCCTGCTCGTCCCCAACTCCCTCAACGACCACCAAATCACCGCCGAAGCCCGCCAAGCCGGCGTAGTAGTAGCCCCCTTGTCGGAGTACCGCCGCTCCACCCCCGGCCCACCCGGCCTAGTCATCGGCTACGCAACCCCCACAACCCCCGACCTCCACCGAGCCCTCGACATCCTGGTAGGCGTACTCGACGGAGCCGGCGTCAGTCCCCGTTGAGTTGGTCCCATTCACGCCCCAGCGGAAGTTGACGGGGGTCGGGGAAGGTGGCGTTGACCACGCTCCCCGCGTCGTCACCCGTAGCCGTCACGGCCTCAGTCATGAGACGGCACGCAGCGGCCGTTCCCTCCGCGGCCGCTACACCCGCCTGCGCCGGCAAGTACCTCCATACACTTGATGCGGGAACGGCTCGAAAGGTTGCGGCCGGTCTCAATCGCCGTTCAACGGGTCGCGAACGAGGGGCGGGCCTGCTACGGGGTGAGTGGGTTGAGTCGGAGTGGTGGTTGTACGACGGGGGTGTCCGCGGGCCACGTGAGTTCGGAGAGCCACATCGTGCGGCCTTTGGGGTCGGTGCCTACCTGGGTTCGGTTCCAGGCGTGGTAGACGAACCAGTCGCGGTTGTCCTTGTGGATGACCATGTTGTGACCTGGTCCGGCGGCGTCGGGGGAGGACGAGAGGATGGGGTCGTCGGACTTCGTGCAGGGGCCGATGGGGGATGAGCAGCGGGCATGGCCGACGGCGTACGCCGCCTTGTCGAAGGCGTTGGCCGAGTAGAAGAGATGGAAGACGCCAGATCGTTCGACCATGTACGGCGCTTCGACCAACGCACCCTCCCACGGGAGGTCCTGCTTGATCAGCCGGTGCACCGGACCGGTCAAACTCAGACCGTCGGCCGACAGCTCCGACGCGTAGATCCACGTGTCGACACCGATCGCGTTGCCGTCGTTCTTCCAGTACAGCCAGCGCCTCCCGGTCGAGTCCTGGAACGGCGACGCGTCGATCGAACCGCCCTCGTCTGCCTGACAGATCAACGGCTCAGACGATTTGTCGACATATGGACCTGTCGCCTCGGACGCGACTGCGACCCCGATGCACTGCCGGCCGGAGGCAGTCCCGCGCGTCGTGTAGTACATGACGTACCGATCGGGCCCGTGCACCGAAACCTCCGGCGCCCAGACCCGACCCGGCGACGACCAATCCGGCAACGACGGCAGAGCATCGCCGACCTGCTCCCACGCCACCAGGTCGGCAGACTTCAGCGTCTGCACGTTCCCCAACGGCCCATTGGTCGCGAAGGCGTAGAAGCCGTTGCCCACCGCAATGATGGCGGGGTCGGCGAAGCTGCCGTCGTAGACCGGATTGGTGAATCCCACGTGTCTCCTTACTTGCTCTCGTAGAAACGCAGGTAGTCGAACGTCGCCACCGGCGCCGGGTTCGCACCGGTGAACTCACCATGCGCATACAGCCCGAGCTTCGGCGTCTGCCCCGCGGGCAGTACCCACGACGCGCCCCACGTCCAGCTCTTCCCATCGACGGAAGTCCCGGCACGGTAGACGTTCTCACCCGCAGCGTTCTTGCTGTACGCGATCCGCAGCCACAGTGTCGACGCCGACCGCCCGATCGCCGCCGCACCGTACGTCGTCGCACCGTCCGACGGTCGCGCCACCAACTCGCGCCCGTACTCCGTCTGCCGTGTCTTCCAGATCGAGACGGAGCCCAGCCGCGCGAAGTCGTTGTCGTTCAGGTAGACGATCATCCCGGCCTGCTGATAGTTGCGTACGTCGTTCGCACCGAGATCGAGATGCAGCTTGGTCTCGGCGATCCAACTGTCCCCGGCCGGCGTCCTGTGGAACAGCAACCCGGCGTTGTTCCCACTGCCGACCATGTCCGCGTTCTCCAACGGCCACGACAGCTTGCCATCAGCAACAACCGCGTTGGCGTCCTCACGCAGCCACGACCAGTCGTCACCCAGGTCCGCGGAGAAGTCGTCTCCGGACAACAGCTTCCCGGTCCGCGGTACGTCGGCCATCCGTCGTACCGGCTCTGCCACCGGACGGACGGTCAGGTTGTCCACCTCGGCCGACCCGAGCCACCGCACCGGAGCAGCGCGAAGCTGCAGACCGGGTACGGCGAGTTGTGCCTCGGCGTACACGTCACCGAGGCCGGCGTCGTTCACGCGAGCGGTGACAGTCGTACCGGAGACCTGCACGCTCAGCTTGTTCCACTGCGACCGGTCGAAGTCGGCCGGCAGTGCGGCCGACGCGCTCTGGTGACCTGCCACAAGGGTCACCTTGCCACCCGACACAGTGGCGACGACCTCGTTGCCGAGCACGGTGGTGAACGAGTTCCCCAGCCGTACGTCGACCTCCACACGGAGCGAACCACCCGGCGCCGACTGGCGGGTCTGCGCGGCACCGGAGACCGACGCCGTCGGTCCGCCCAAAGCGTCACCGGGCTGTCGACTGGAACCGAGCACACCACCAGCCGGGTCGGTCGAGTCGATCCCGAGTCCGGACCCGGTCGTCGGCGCGGGCACCGGGCCCTCGGACGGCCCGAGCCCCGCGCGGGTCCGCGGCCAACCGTCGATCCAGTCGATCCGGTCGATGAGCATCGGCCGCCGGTTGACCCCGAGCGGGTTGGTCAGCCACGGCGTACCGCGGTCGATCGCGTGGTAGACGATGTGGTCCTGGCCGGCCGCGTCGGTGATGAACGCGTGGTGGCCGGGTCCGATCCACCGGTTCCCGTTCTGCGTGATGACCGTCGTACCGCCGACGTGTGAGTCGGTCAGTGCGACACCGTCCTTGTCGAGGAACGGGCCGCGCGGTGAGCGGGACCGGCCGGCGAAGACCGAGTAGCCCGTGGTCGGGCCGGCGCAGCAGTTCATCGACGAGCCCATGAAGTAGTACCAGCCGTCGCGGTAGACGACGTACGAACCCTCGTAGCGGTCGCCGATGGTCACCTGGGTCGGCGCACCGACCGAGTGCAGGCCGTCCGGCGACAGTTCGGTGACGGAGATGCCGCCGTTGAAGCCGCCGTAGTACAGGTATCGCTTGCCGTCTGCGGCGGTCAGCAGAGCCGGGTCGATCGTGCCGAGGAAGCCGCCGTTGCCATCCGGTCTCGGCGCGACGACCGGTCCGTCGGTAGCGGTCCACGGTCCGGCCGGGGTCGGGGCGGTGGCCACGCCGATCGCGGGATCGCCGCCGGCATTGGCCGTGGTGTCGGTGACGGTGAAGTACATGACGTACCGGCCGCCGAAGTAGCGGATGTCCGGCGCCCAGAAGAACGATCCGGGCGCGGCCCAGGCCGGCTTGGTCGCGTCGGTGAAGACGGTGCCCAGGTACTCCCAGGAACCGAAGTCCTTGGTGCGGGCCATGTGCATCAGGCCGAACGGGCCACCTCCGACCAGCGGGTCGGAGGTGGCGTAGGCGTACCAGTAGCCGTCCCGGCCCTGGATGATCGACGGATCGGCGAACGTGTCGGCGAAGCTGGACGTGATCGGGTTGGTCGTCTTCACCGCGGGGTCGGGTGCGGCGGTGGCGGCCGTCGTACCGGCGGCCAGGGCAGCCACAGCGCAGACTGCGGCGAGGAATCTTCTCGGAGGCACGGGCGGGTTCCTCTCTGTTTGGTGCATCAGCCTTCGTCGGTGCGGAGGCGGATCAGGTGCCACGACGCGGGCGGCAGCGTGGCGGTGCAGTTCCCGTCGACGACCTCGGTGCCGTCGACGGACCGGGGCACCACCCGGTCCGGGTCGTCCGCGGTGTTCGCCGCGGCCCGGTCGTCGTCGTACAGGGCCAGGTGCTCGACCACACGCAGACCGCGGCCGAACGGGATCTCCAGGTCGACCTTGTCGGTCTCACTCCGGTTCACCACGAAGATCGCGGTCTCGCCGGTGTTCTCGTCGTACGTCGCTGTGCTCCACAGTGCCGGGATGCGGCCGAACGCGGCGGTGTCGATGTCTGGCCCGTCGCCGATCGCGGTCTGCAGAACGGTCGGACCGGCGTACCGGGCCGTGAGCGCGAACGGGTGGAAGATGGTCTGCCGCCACGCCCGGCCGTCCGGCTCGGTCCGGATCGGCGCGATCACGTTGACCAGTTGCGCAAGGCAAGCGATCTTCACCCGGTCGGCATGCCGCAGCAGCGTGATCAGCAGGCTGCCGACCACCACCGCGTCGTCGACGGTGTAGGTGTCCTCGATCAGCGGGCTCACCTCGCGGATGCCGAGGCCGAGCTCGCCGGGGAAGTGCCGCTGGTTCCAGACGTTCCACTCGTCGAACGACAAGGTGATCTCCTTCTCGCTGCGCTTCAGCGCCCTCACGTGGTCGGCGGTCGCGACCACCGCGGAGATCATCCGGTCCATCTCCTCGGCCGCCGCGAGGAAACTGCCCTGATCACCATCGTGCGGTTCGTAGTACGCGTGCAGGCTGATGTGGTCGACCAGGTCGTACGTGCGTTCCAGCACGACCCGCTCCCACTCGCCGAACGTCGGCATCCCGGCGTTGCTCGAACCGCAGGCGACCAGTTCGAGACCGGGCTCGACCCGGCGCATCGCGTTCGCGGTCTCCTCGGCCAGCCGGGCGTACTCCTCGGCGGTCTTGTGGCCGATCTGCCAGGGGCCGTCCATCTCGTTGCCCAGGCACCACACCTTGATGCCGTACGGCGCCTCGTGGCCGTTGGCGAACCGGCGATCGGGCAGCTCCGTGCCGGCCGGGAGGTTGCAGTACTCCAGCAGCTCGACCGCTTCCTTGATCCCGCGGGTGCCGAGGTTGACCGCCCAGATCGGCTCGACGTCCGCCTTGCCGGCCCAGGCGACGAACTCGTCGGTGCCGAACTGGTTCGGCTCGATCGCCCGCCAGGCCAGGTCGAGCCGGCGCGGCCGCTGGTCCTTCGGCCCGACGCCGTCCTCCCAGTCGTAGTTCGAGACGAAGTTGCCACCGGGGTAGCGGATCGTGGTGACACCGAGCTCGCGGACCAGCTCCAGCACGTCCTGGCGGAAGCCGTCCGGGTCGGCGGTCGGGTGGCCGGGCTCGTAGATCCCGGTGTAGACGCAGCGGCCCATGTGCTCGACGAACGAGCCGAACAGGCGCCGGTCGAGCGCACCGACCACGAACGCACGATCCACGACAAGACGTGCCACGAGGCCTCCCGGCGAACGTTTACAACGTTTAACGTGGATGTCTACAACGATTGATATCCGGTGTAAAGGGTTCACCCCCCGCGGGCATGGCACACTCAGGCGACAGGCGGTGACAGGAGGTGCGGATGGCGACCAGGCTGAGCGATGTGGCGGCACGGGCCGGCGTGTCGGTGAAGACCGTGTCGAACGTCATCAACGACTACCCGCACATCACCGCGCACACCCGGGCCAAGGTCGAGGCCGCGATCGCCGCGCTGGACTACAAGCCGAACGTCAGTGCCCGCTCGCTGCGCAAGGGCCGGTCGGACTTCATCGCCCTGGCCATCCCGGAGATGGCCTCGCCGTACTTCGCCGAACTCGGCGCGGCGATCAGCCGGGCGGCGAAGCGGCGGGGCATCACCGTGCTGATCGATCAGACCGAGGGCGAGGCCGCGGCCGAGAAGCTGGTCCTGGACGGGATGCGCGGGCAACTGATCGACGGCATCGTGTTCTCGCCGATCACCACCGCTCCGGCGAAGATCGGCGCGGCCGGTACGGCGAAACCCCTTGTCCTGCTGGGCGAACGGCCCGCCGGTGGAACCTTCGACCATGTCGCGGTCGACTCGGTCCAGGCGTCGTACGACGCGACGACGCACCTGATCTCGATCGGCCGGCGGCGGATCGCGGCGATCGGGGTCGGTGGGGGAGCCGGCACCGGAGCGGTCCGGCGGAAGGGATACCGGAAGGCGTTGAAGGCGGCGGGATTGCCGCATGACCCGGCGCTCGAGCTGGCCGGGACCGGCTATCACCGCGACGACGGCGCGGCCTCGATGCGTGAACTGCTGGCGTTGCCCGAGCGACCGGATGCCGTGTTCTGTTTCAACGACCTGCTCGCGCTCGGCGCGCTGCGGACGCTCGCCGACGCGGGGCTGTCGGTGCCCGACGACGTCGCAGTGGTGGGCTTCGACGACATCGAGGACGGCCGGTACCACTCACCGTCGCTGACCACGATCTCGCCGGACAAGGAGTGGCTGGCGCGCAACGCGGTCGATCTGCTGCTGGAGCGGATCTCCGGCAGCGGTGAGGCCGCGCGCCGCGACCTCACCGTTCCGTACACATTGGAGATCCGCGAGTCGACCGCCGGCTGATCAGCGGCCGGGAAAGCCGGCGAGCTGCTTCGCGAAGGCGACCTGGACCTTCTCGCGGCGGCCGGCCAGGCCGAGGATGGCCTTGCGGACCGGGCGCAGCGGGCGCGGGAGGTTGGCCAGCCGGGTCAGCCGGTGGGCCAGCCCGATCACCCGAACGGCCTCGGCGCGCGAGTTGGTGGCATAGGCGTCGAGCTCCGACTCGTCGTCGCGGGTCAGCGCGACCGAGAGCGCATCGGCCAGCACCATCGCGTCGCGCAGACCGAGGTTCATGCCCTGACCTCCCGCCGGGCTGTGGGTGTGCGCCGCGTCGCCGGCCAGCAGTACCCGCCCGGCGCGGTACTCGTCGGCCACCCGCTCGTGGATCCGGAACCGGGAACCCCAGATCACCTCGGTGACCTTCGGTGCGCTCTTGCGCGGACCACGGCCGACCAGCAACTGCTGCGCGTACGCCGCGTCCGGGTGTTCCGGTGCGTCACCCACCTCCGCAACCAGTCGGAAGCTGCCGTCCGGCAGTGGCGCGACCACGAGCAGTCCGGCGTGGGAGAAGTACAGCGCGACCTCGTCGACCGGCAACCCGCCGTCGACGCGGACGTCGATCAGGCTGCAGGACAACTGCAGCGTGTTGCCCGGCATCCGCAGTCCGGCCAGCTCGCGGACGGTGCTGTTCATGCCGTCGGCGGCAACGACGTACCGCGCCTTGATCACGTCGCCGCTGTCCAGCGTCACCTCGGCGCCGTCCGCGGTCTGGGTCAGGCCGGTGGCCGCGTACGGGCGCAGTACGGAACCTCCGAGCTCCTCGAGCCGCTCCAGCAGGATCCGCTCGGTGAGGTACTGCGGGAGCATCACGATGAACGGGTAGTCGGTCGGCAGGTCGCCGAAGCCGACCGGCACGAGCCGCCGGTCACCATCGCGTACGGCGAAGTCCTCCAGCTCCAGGCCGAGCTCGACCAGGCGCTTGGTGACGCCGATCTGATCCAGCATCTCCAGCGTCCGCGGGTGGATCACGCAGGCCCGGGAGGTGTTCGCCCCCTCGGCCTGCCGATCGACCACCACGACCGAGTGCCCCTGCAGCCGCAAGCCGGCCGCCACCGCGAGCCCGACCGGACCCGCACCCACCACCACGACATCCGCACGCTCCGGAGTCATCGTTGCTCCTTCCGAGGTTTATCAACGCTTGTTGACTTTTACTGTAGGAGTGCCGGGAAGAAAAGTCAACAAGTGTTGGCATATGCTGGGGGCATGGCGGAACGGAAGTCGGATCGGACCCGGGCGGCGATCCTCGCGGCAGCCCGGGAGCGCTTCGGCGCGGACGGGTACGAGCGGGCCACGATCCGGGCGATCGCGGCGGACGCGGCGATCGACCCGGCGATGGTGATGCGGTACTTCGGCACCAAGGAGAAGCTGTTCGCGGCGGCGGCCGAGTTCGATCTCCGCCTACCCGACCTGCGCGACCTGCCACCGGACGAACTGGGTGACGCGCTGGTGCGGCACTTCGTCACCCGGTGGGAGGGCGACGACACGCTTCGGGCGCTCCTGAGGTCATCGGTCACCAACGAGGCCGCGGCCGACCGGATGCGGGACATCTTCGCCGCGCAGCTCGCGCCGACGCTGCGCGCGCTCGCGGTCGAGGAGCCGGGCGTCCGGGCCGGCCTGGTCGCGAGCCAGACCCTCGGCTTCGCGCTCTGCCGCTACATCCTGGAGATCGCGCCGATCGCCACGATGTCCCACGACGAGGTGGTCGCGTGGCTCGGCCCGACCATCACGCGTTACCTGACCTCGTCGCCCTGATCGAGCCAGGCCTGCGTGGCCGGAAGGGCCTCCTCCAGCGGCGGGAGGTGCGGGTGCCACTTGAGTTCCCATTCGAGGGACAGCGGGTAGTCCGTGCCGTCGAGGACCTGCAGTAGGTCCCGGATCGGGTAGTCACCGGCGCCCATCGCGACCGGGCGGTAGTCCTGGCTCGAGTCGCTGTCCTTGATCTGCACGAACTCGATCCACGGCTTCAGCAGTTCGAACGCCTCGGCCGGGGACTCACCGTGCGACCAGGTGTGCGCGCTGTCCCAGATCACCTTGACGTTGTGGCCGGGGACGTCGGTGTCGAGCAGCGTGCACAACGCGGCCATCTTCCGTCCGGCCGAGTGCGAGTCGTGGGTTTCCAGCAGGATCTGCGAGTCCCTGGGAGCGGAGGTCACCCGGTCGAGCGCCCGGATCTCGCCGGCGCTGGGGCCGTCCGTCGTACCGCTGTCGTCATCGCCGGGGAAGACCCGCACGCCGCGAGCGCCGAGGTCGGCCGCGAGTTCCAGGTGGGCCTCGAGCGGCTGGTCCTCGACCGCGCACAGCTTGACGTAGCTGCTGACGGCGAGAATCTCCAGGCCCGCGTCCTCGATCCGGGTCCGCAGTTCACGGCGCTGCGACGTACTCAGACCGGTGTTGGTGAACTCGTCCGGCGCGGTCCGCAGCTCCAGGCCGGAATTATCGTTGCCTTTGGCAAGTTCCAGGACGTGGTCGAGTGGTGCTCCGGGGCAGCCGAGCGTGGAGAAGGCGAATCTCATACCGCTATCAGATCAGACCCAGCGCCGCCGCGGGTGAGTGCGTGGCGTGGTGGGCTGCTCAGGCTCCTGCTCCGGCTGCTGGTGCTGCTCGGGGGTGTAGTACGCCTGCTGCTGGTACTCCGACGGCTGCTGCTCGGCCTGCGAGTAGTCCGGGGTGTACGGCGCCCCGTAGGACTCCGTCGCGTAGTTCGGGCTGTAGGTCTCGTAGGACTCGCTGCTGCCGCTGTACTCCGTGCTGTACTCCGAGCCGCTGTACGACGTCGGGCTGTAGGACTCGTACGACGGCGTCTCGTAGTTGTTGCTCGAGTAGTCCGAGGTCGGGCTGCTGTAGCCGTAGTCGGTCGACTCGTAGTTGCTGGTGCTCGTGTACTCCGAGCTGTACGACGAGTAGTCCGAGGTCGGCTCGTACGACGTCTGGTAGCTCGAGGACGAGTCGTCGTACGACGAGTTGTAGTCCGAGGTGTAGCTGGTCTGCTCCGGCGTGTACGTCGGCTCCGGGCTGTAGGACGGCTCGGGCGTGTACGTCGGCTCCGGCGTGTAGGACGGCTCAGGACCGTACGACGGGACCGGCGGGAGCGGCTTGGACGGGGTCAGGAAGTCGTCCTGTTGCTGCTGCCCCAGGGCGGGTGCCGACGGCTCGTAGTAGCCGGAGGAAGCCGACACATGCGACGACGGCATCGTGTGCGAGGACGGCGCCTGCACCGAGTGCGAGGCGACCGTCGGCTGCTCGATCGCCGACGGGCTGTCCACCGCGACCCGAGCGGCCCGGCGGCCGGCGCGCGCAACTGGCGCGGGCTCAGGCTCGGGTGCGGGTTCGGCCTCCACCGGGGAGGTCGTCTGGGTGAGGTAGTCCGGAGTGCTGTCGTACGTGTAGGGCTCGGAGTAGCTGGCGGCCCAGGACGGCTCCGGCTGGGCCGGCTGCTGCGGCTGGTAGCGGTACGGCTCGGGCTCCACGACGGTCATCGGCGGGGTCTCGTCGCGCCAACTGCTCGGCTGCGAGCCGCTCGACAGCGTGCTGCTCGACAGCGAGTCCTCGCTGCCGGCGCCCAGGTAGTCGTTCCAGCTCGTCCGCGGGGCCGGCTCCGGCTCGTAGCTGGTCTGCTGGGCCTGCTGCTCGTCCCGCCAGGTCTCCACCGGGTTGAACTGCTCGGTCGCCGGGCCGCTGTCGACGTCCTCGTTCTGCCAGCTCTCCACGACCGGGGCGAACGGGCTCCACTTCGGAGCCTCCTCGACGGGCGCGTCACCACCGAACGCGGCGGGCGCTGCCGGACCTGCGGCGAACGGGTTGCCGCCGACCGGGAAGTCGGCCGCGGCCACACCGTCGCCCGGGAAGCCTGCCGGGGGCGCCGGCGGCGCCGCGAACGGGTTGGCGGCCGGCGCGCCGCCGGCCATCTGCAGCTCCCGTCGCCGCGCCGGAGGGAGGGCCGAGGCCGCGATCGGCTCGGAGATGGCGGGCTGCTCGTCGGTGTCGTCGTTCGCGTACGTCGGCACCGCCATCAGCTTCGGCTCGCGCTGGTCCCACCACGGCACCCACTCGCGGGTGGTCTGCATCGTGTTGATCCGGCGAATCACCATCGTCGCCGCGACCGCCGACACCGCGGTCAGCACCAGCGACGCCGTACCGGCCAGGGCGATACCGCGCAGCGACCCGACGGTTGCTTCCATCCACATCAGGAACCGGCGGACGACCACGTCGAACGCGAGTGCGCCGATCCAGGCCACCCACCACACGGACGTGAGAGCGGGAGTCCTGAACCGGCGCAGGTCATCGGCGTACACCGGGGTCTTCGGATCGCTCGCCAGCCAGACGTCGTCGACGATCTGCTTGGGATACCAGAGGTTCGGTCCGGGACAGAACCAACTGGCCAGCACCCAGCCGTGGCTCCGGCGGTGATCGGCCTGGCAGAAGACCTCGGAGTTGACCCGGGCTCGCCACAGCCAGATGACGAAGACGACCGCGGCGGCGACGGAGATGATCACGTTCGGGACCGCGGTGACCTTGGCGATCGCGTCGGCGCGGTTCAGGTCGGCGTCATCGACGTTCGGCATCCCGCCGAGGTAGCGGTGGACGACACCGTAGGTGTTCCAGTCCGACCAGGTGGAGAGCAGGTGGGTGATCGTGGATGCACCGAGCAACCCGATGGCGAGCTTGCCGACCGTCCCTACGTGCTGGAACTCCTCGGCTGCGTGCGGCTGCCAATCTTCCTGATCTGGGGAGGACAAGACAAGGACTGCTGGCTGCGGGTGGCTCACGTCGTGCGTCCCTCGCGTTGCTGGAACTCCGTCTGTTCGGCGTCTCGGCCAAATCCTGCCCCCGCATGACCGAGCCACATTGATACCACGAAGTAGGTACGCGTGTGCAGTCGGTCCCAGCACAGAGGGTATCGACTTAACCTGTTCTTTTCGTGCGCCCATCACCTCTTGTAACGAGGCATTCGACCCTGCGTGACGGTTTGGTTTACCGCGCAGGAGGTTGGAAGCCGGTCTGCTGCTGGCCGGCCGCCCACCACGGCACCCACGGCCGCCGCGTCTGCAGCTCGTCGATCCGCTGGATCAGGACCACCCCGAGAACGGCGGCCGCGGTCGTGAACAGGGCAGAGATGCTGGACAGGATCACGTTCGTCCGCAACTGCCCGACCTCGGTCGCGCCGCCGAGGACGCCGCGCTGCACCACGTTGCCGGTCACCAGTCCGGCCACCCAGGTCAGCCACCAGGCCCACACCAACCGGGTGCCGGGAATCGTCTTCAGCGACACCGTCTGCGGCGGGGTCCGCGGATCGCTGGCGGCGACGATGTCGTCGACCACCTGCTTGGGGTACCAGAGGTTCACCACCGGGCAGATCCAGCTCCCGAGCACCCACCCCCGGGTGAACCGGTGCTCGCCGCGGCAGAACATCTCCGCGTTCCACCGGACCCGCCACAGCCAGACGATGAACACCACCGCGGCCGCCAGCAGCGCCAGCGCCGCGACGATGCCGAGCGAACCGGAGATCAGGTCCGCCTCGGCCAGCTGATCGGGGTCCTCGCCGTACTTCTTCAGCGTCTGGAACGAGTACCAGTCGGACCAGGCGGTGGCCCAGGTGGTCGCCGTGACCACACCGATCAGGATCGACGCGGCCAGCCCCATCGCGCGCTCGGAGCTGAACCAGCGGTCCAGCGGCGGCTGCTGCGCCTGGCTCGGCATGGATCAGAAATAGCACAACACCGCGTGACCGGGCGAGGACATCACGTCGCGGACCCGCTGGTGTCGGTATCCGTCGTAATTCCGCCGGAAACTGTCGGTGCCGGGCGCGAGGATGGTCGGTATGCGCTGGTCCGTGGTCGACTCACCCATCGGCGACCTGTCCCTGGCCGTCGACGAGACCGGGCTGTGCCGGCTGCACTTCGGTCGCGCCGACCGGCCCCTCGCAACCGATCCGCTGCTGACCGAGACCCAGGAGCAGTTGAAGGCGTACTTCGCCGGTGAGCTGCAGGAGTTCACCGTGCCACTCTCGGTCCGCGGCGGCTCCGAGTTCGAGCGCGCCGTCTGGGCGCAGCTCCGCCGGATCCCGTACGGCGAGATGCAGACGTACGGCGAGGTCGCCAAGATCGTCGGGGACGCGGGTGCCGCCCGGGCCGTCGGCACCGCCTGCAACCGGAACCCGATCGCCGTCGTGATGCCCTGCCACCGGGTCGTCGGTGCCGGCGGCAAGATGGTCGGCTTCGGCGGCGGGATCCCGCTGAAACGCCACCTGCTCGAGCTCGAGGCACGGATCACTCTCGAGACGCTGTGGACCTGACGATCAGGCACACACCCGGCACGCTGCGAAACCTGACGAAGATCTGACACCGGGCGACGCGTGCGAAAGCGCGGTGAGGGCTACTGGAGGACTACCGTTGCTAACAGCGATCGGATCGTCACGTTTGAAGCGAGCGATTCAGTCGCCACCAACCCTGCCCCGGAAGACGCATAGATGACCAAAACCCGCTCCACCGCACACCTCCACCCCGACCTGAGCGCACTGATGGACAAGAGTGCCGAGGAGTGGTCCGCGCCTGAGATCCAGAACGCGGCCCGCTCGGCCCTGCAACTGCACGCCCCCGACCGCGAACCACTGACCTGGGTCAAGCGCTTCGGCATCCTGCCCTGGCTGCACCGCAACGATGCCGTCTGCCTGCACTGCGGCGGCACCTACCCGTGCATCACGCACCGCTATGCCACCCAACTCCTGTCGGCCGGCCGCTACACCATGACCAAGCCGGACCACGACGACGAGTACGACGAGCAGGGTGACCAGCACGACCACGACCAGGATCCGCGACCGAACTGACGCCGTACGCGCAAGGCGCCGTCAGCAAACGAAGGCCGCGAACCCCAGCCGGGGATCGCGGCCTTCGCCGTTGCGGTGTGTCGGGTCAGGAGTCGGACGGCTTCGGGCTGCTCGTCTTCCGCGGAGTGGCCGCCTTCTTCGTGGTGCCGTTGGCCGCTGCGTTCACCTCGGTGTCATCGGTCTTCGCCTCAGCCGGCTTGGCGGGCTCCGGCTTCGACTCGACCTTCGGACCGTCGGTCTTGGGCGACTCGGTCTTCGGCGCCTCGGTCTTCGCCGTGTCCGTCTTGGCGGTGTCCGTCCTGGCCGTGTCGGTCTTGGCCGTGTCCGTCTTGCCGTTCGAGGACGCGGCGGTGTCCGGACGGGACGTCGTACCGGCCGGGGCGGAGCTGTAGTCGCGGCCGCTCGTCGGGGTCGACTGCCAGGCCGGCTCCGGCGGGGTCAGCAGCTTCTTCACGGCCGCCGCCGCCAGGGCCCCGAAGCCCAGGAACAGCACGACCTTGCGGAGCCTGTGGCTCTTCTTCTTCGGCGCGTCGATCTCACCGTTGAGCGCGGCCTTGGTGGCCCTGCCCCGGCGTGAGGTCTCCTGCACGACCGGCTCGGCCGCGGCCGCCAGCGACGCCAGCGCGGCGGTCACCTTCGGCAGCACGTCGTCGTTGAACCGCTCGCGTGCCTTCTCGGCGGCCTGCTCGGTGGCCGGGCCGACCTTGGCCAGCGCGTCGTCGATCACCGGGCTCGCCTTCTCCACCGCGACTCCGGCGTAGTGGGCGCCGCGCTCGACGGCCTTCTCGGCGTACGGCGACACCTTCTCCCGTGCGGTGCCCACGGCCGGCCCGAGGTGCTCGCGGACCTGGCCGACAGCCGGCCCGATCTTCTCCGATGCTGACTCGGCGAATGGCTTGACCCGGTCCTTCGCAGTCTCCACCCTGCCCTTGGTCTTCCTCGAACCCACGATTCCCTCCTCGGTGCCGTCCGTCCCGGACGGCGTTCCGGCCCATCGGCGACATGGACGCTGTGCTGGTACGGATCTGGACATTTCCGCTCTGGTTTGCATCGTACGACGTACTCAGCCGACAAACCGGCCTACCAGTACCCACTACCGGCCGGTTCGATCACACTCCGGCCAGCCGCTCCGCCTCCGGTTGGACTCACATGACAGGATCGAGGGGTAAGCCGTTTCTGATGAGGAGTGAACACCCGTGGCCGAAGAGCTGTACGCGACCCTGCAGACGACGAAGGGTGACGTCGTCATCAGGCTGTTCCCCAACCAGGCGCCGAAGACGGTCAGCAACTTCGTCGGTCTGGCCGAGGGCACCAAGGAATGGACCGACCCGCAGACCGGCGCGCCGAGCACCGCGCGGTTCTACGACGGCCTGACCTTCCACCGGGTGATCGACGGATTCATGATCCAGGGCGGCTGCCCGCTCGGCACCGGCACCGGCTCCCCGGGGTACTCGTTCGACGACGAGATCCACCCGGAGCTGCAGTTCGACCGGCCGTACCTGCTCGCGATGGCGAACGCCGGTATCCAGTTCGGCCGCGGCACCAACGGCTCGCAGTTCTTCGTGACCGTCGTCCCGACGCCGCACCTGAACCGCAAGCACACGATCTTCGGTGAGGTCGCCGACGACGAGTCGAAGAAAGTCGTCGACGCGATCGCGACCGCGAAGACGGCCCCCGGCGACCGGCCGATCGAGCCGATCGTGATCAACAGCGTCACCATCGAACGCAAGAACGCCTGATTTCCGCGTGGGGCCGGGCTCGGTGCCCGGCCCACGCGCCTCTTGGGAGGAACCACCCGCGTGACCGAGACCGTTTGCTACCGGCACCCGGATCGGCCCGCCGGGGTCCGGTGCCAGCGCTGTGACCGGCCGATCTGCCCGGACTGCATGAACAGCGCCTCCGTCGGCTTCCAGTGCCCGAGTTGCTTCAACGAAGGCGTGAAGTCGGTTCCGCGCACCCGGACGTCGCTCGGCGGCGTTGCCCGCGTCAACGGGCAGATCGTCACGATCGTGATCGTGGTGCTCAACGTGCTGGTCTTTATCGCCGTGCGCACCGGCAGCAGCCGGGTCGTCAACGACCTGGTGCTGGTCCCGTTCCTGGTGGATTCCGAGCCGTGGCGGCTGCTCACGTCGGCCTTCACCCACGTGCAGATCTTCCACATCTTCTCGAACCTGTTCATGCTCTACCAGCTCGGTCCGCCGCTGGAGCAGATGCTCGGCCGGCTCCGGTTCTCGATCCTCTACCTGCTGTCCGCCCTCGGCGGCAGCGTGGCGGTGTGGATCCTGGCCTCCCCGGTCTCGGCGACGCTCGGCGCGTCCGGCGCCGTACTGGGTCTGGTCGGCGCGCTGCTGGTGGTCAGCCGGGCCCGCGGCCTGGACGTCACCTGGATCATCGCCTATGTGGCGATCACCGCGGTCATCTCGTTCACCATCCCGAACATCTCCTGGGAAGGCCACCTCGGCGGGTTCCTCACCGGCGCGGCCATCGGGTGGATCTTCGTCCAGATCACCAAACACCGCCGCAGCAAAGCCCGCACCTAGTCGGCCGTGTGCTCGGTCCGGCGCGGGCCGAACTCCTCCTGGTCGTGGTCGACCGGGCGGCCGTCGAGGTGCCAGCTCCAGGTGGTCGTCGGCGTGATCCGCAGGTACGTGCCGTCGCCGAAGCGGCCGTCGCGGGTGACGACCTCGGCCGTGCCGTAGACGCGGAGGAAGCGCGGCGACCACGGGTTGGTCGAGACCAGGTCGTCGATGACCAGCGCCACCTGTGCGTGGCCGGCTTCGACGTTGCGGACCTTGCGCGTCTTCGCCGGGTCGACCCCGCCGACGTAGAAGTAGTGGCCGTCGTACTCGAAGCCGACCGGAACGACGTCCGGCTGGCCGTCGGGGCCGACGGTGGCGAGCCGGGCCAGCGGCTGGGACCTCAGGTACGCCAGTTCCTCTGTCGTGAATGCCATACCTGCTAAAGTACAACGATCGTTGTAACTAAGCCAGGAGACGCCATGGCACGGGCCGGGAAGCGGCAGGAGGTGCTGGCCGGCGCGTTGACCGTGTTCGCGCGGGACGGGTACGCGCGGGCGAGCATCGACGTCATCGCGGCCGAGGCGTGCGTCTCGAGCCGCACGCTCTACAACCACTTCGGCGACAAGGCCGGGCTGTTCCGGGCGGTCATCCAGGAGAGCGCGACGCGGGTCGCCGCCGCCCAGCTCGAGATCATCGAGCAGCACCTCGGTCACGTCACCGACCTCGAGGCCGACCTGGTTGCCTTCGGCATCCACTGGCGTACGCCGATGCCGGACTACGCCGAGCACTCGGCGCTGGTCCGCCAGGTCAACGCCGAGGCCGGCCACATCCCCCAGGAGGCCGTCGACGCCTGGCAGGAAGCCGGACCTCTCGCCGTACGACGTGCGCTCGCCGAGCGACTGGCCGGCTTCGCAGCCGATGGACTACTGCGGATCGACGATCCGATGCGGGCGGCTCTGCACTTCTCCCTCCTCGTCTCCGGCGCCAACCCGTCGTACCGCGGCGGACCGATGACGCCGGACGAGATCACCGAGGCCGTCACCACCGGCGTCCACGCCTTCCTGCACGGGTACACCGGCTGACCCGTTCAATCCGCAACTAAATGGCCTAGGCCACAACTTTCCTTCGGTTCGATGAATCCGGATGACAGGCGGGCCCGGATGCTCGTCTAATCAGGTGACGTCCCGACGGGGGACCACATCGGTAAGGACATCCACATGAGCCCACGCGCAGTGGACAAACGGGCCCGCCCGGGCAACGAGCGGTATCTGCCGCCGCCGTCAACGCAGCAGCAGGCAAGCGTCGCCGAACTCGTGCCAGAGGTAGTGCTCGTTCAGGGCGGCGGAGTAGGCACGCTGGACGGCGTCGGGGCCGGCGACCGACTCCAGCAGGAGGAGATGCGAGGCCTCCGGGGCGTGCATCCCCGTGATCAGGCCGTCGACGACGCGGGACGGGTGATCCGGGCCGAGGACAAGATCCGTCCAGCCGTTTGACCGGGTGACCGTGCCGTCGGAGGTGACGGCTGACTCGATGGCTCGGACTGCGGTCGTGCCGACGGCGATCACGCGACCGCCGTTGGCCCTGACCCAGTTGACGAGACGGGCGGTGTGCTCGGGTACGTCGTACCGCTCGGGCAGCGGAGGTTCGTGGCTCTCCAGGGACGAGACACCACAGTGCAACAGGATCGGTGCGATCAGTACGCCCTGCGCTGCCAGGTGACTCACCAGCTCGAAGCTGAACGGCCTTGCGGCGCTGGGTATCTCCGCACTACCGGGCTCACGGGCGAAGACGGTCTGGTACGACGCCAGTGGCCAACGCCGCCCGACGTAGCTGTAACTGATCGGCCTGCCGTGACGAGCCAGATAGCCGAGCACATCGGGCACCGGCGGCTTGGCACGCCATAGACGGTTGGACTCCGATTGGTACGGCGCCAGCAGCGTCAGCACACCCTCGGGCATCTCCACCTGGTCGCCCGCCGTACCTCCGAGCATCGGTGAGCGGGCGGCGCGCAGTTCGACGACCCAGGTGCCGTCGTCGAGCGCGGTGGAGAAGTGCACGACGACAGGGGCCACACCGGCGCCGGTGATCCACGAGCCATCCACAGCTGCGGGCAGCGTGCCGGAAGTGTTGACCAGCAGCAGGTCACCCGGCCGCAGATGCTCGCCGATCCGGTCGAATCGGGTGTGCGTGATGGTCGACCCCTCCGCGACCAGCAGCCTCACCTGATCCCGCGAGAGCCCTCTGGCCTCGGGTGGTTCGGAAGCGTTCAGCGAATCGGGCAGGACGAATCGGGTCTGTGGATGGACCGTCACGGCGCCACCGCCGCGGCGAAGTCGGCTGCTCGGTAGCGACCACTCGCCGGCCGGCTGTCCAGCAGTCGCAAGAACGCCGGTACGACGGTCGCCGGCTCAGGTCGGTCCGAGATGTCCTCACCGGGGAACGCGGCCTGATGCATCGCCGTCCGGAGGTCGCCCGGATCGACGGCGTAAACAGCAAGCGAGGGGTGCTCGGCGGCCAGCACTCGGCTGGCGTGGTCGAGTGCAGCCTTGGCCGAGCCATAGCCGCCCCAGCCTTCGTACGCCTCGACCGCGGCGTCGGAGCTGATGTTGAGCAGCACACCGGATGCTGTCGTGAGTGCGGGCAGCAGTGCCTGGGCCAGCGCGATCGGCGCGACCACGTCGACCTCATAGACACGGCGCAGTTCGTCGAGGTCTGCGGCACCCAACTGCTGCAGGGGACTCGGGCCGAGATAGCTGGCGTTGTTGACCAGTAGGTCGAGCCGGCCGAGCTCGGTGACGGCATCGACCAGGTCGGCACGGTGTTCGGGATCGGTGACGTCGCCCGCGAGCGGGACCACGTCGGTGCGGCCGGCCAGCGCGTCGGCCGCGTCCTTGAGGGCGTCGGCGCCGCGGGCGTCGATCACCAGCGCCCAGCCGCGGTCGGCCAGGCCGTGCGCCAGCGCGAGTCCGAGGCCGGCGGATGCGCCGGTGACGAGAGCGACAGGACGGTTGGCGGATTCAGGTGTCATGTCCGTCACTGTCATACTTCAAGTCGACTTCAGGTCAAGAGGATCCCTGGGTTGAGGACGTGGTCGGGGTCGAGCACGTGCTTGACGGCCTGGAGCGCTTCGACTGCCAGCGGTCCGATCTCGTCCGTGTACGCCTCTCGATGGTCGGTGCCCACACCGTGGTGGTGGCTGATCGTGCCACCGGCCACCGCGATCGCCCGGCTTGCTGCGGCTTTCGCCGTACGCCATTGGCCGACGGGATCGCCGGTCTGCGCGGAGATGACGGTGAAGTAGAGAGAGGCCCCTGTTTCGTAGACATGCGAGACATGGCACAGCACGAGCGGCGGAGCGCCTTGGTCAGTCAGTGACCTCACGAGTGCGTCCGTCACGGCGGCCTTCAGTGCGGGCACCTTCGACCAGAAGGCGGCGGTCTCGAGCGTCTCGACCAACGCACCTTCGTCCAGCAAGGGATCCCGCAGGTACGGCGCCCGGTAGCGGCCGACCCGCCAGGTCTCGCCGGGCCCTTCGCCGAGGTTCTGCCCGCCGGCTGCGGTCAGCACATCTGCCGTCGCCTGTTGGTACGGACCGTCGAACCCGACGATCGCCAGTACGCCGCCCGTCCCACCGCCGAGCACGTCCGGATCCGCCAGGTTCACCGCGGTCTCCGCTTCGTCGGACAACCGCAGTACGGTCGGCAACGGCCCGTCCTGCGCCAGCCGCCTGATCGCGGTCAACCCCGCCTCGAAGTTCTCGAACCGCCAGCCCTCGAAGTGCCGCTCGGTGGGCCGCGGCCGGATCCGTACGACGACCGACGTGATGATCCCGAACGCGCCTTCGGACCCGAGCACCAACTGACGCAGATCCGGACCGGCCGCGGACATCGGCGCCCGGCCGAGCTCCACGGTCCCGCGCGGAGTCGCCAGCGTCAGCCCGACAACCATCTGATCGAACCGCCCGTACCCGGCCGAGGACTGCCCACTCGACCGCGCGGCCGCATAGCCGCCGATGCTCGCGCCCTCGTAGGACTGTGGAAAGTGGCCCAGGGTGTAGCCGCGGGCAGCGAGCAGCGCCTCCGCCGCCGGACCCCGTACACCGGCCTGCAGCGTGGCGGTCCGCGACACCTCGTCGATCTCGACCAGTTGGTCCAGCCGCCGCAGGTCCACGGTGACGAAGCGCCGCGAGGCCGCCAGTCCTCCCACCACCGACGTACCGCCGGAGTACGGCACCACCGCCAGGTCGTGGTCCGAGCAAGCCGCCAGCACTGCCAGCACCTCGTCGTGGCTCCCTGGGTACACCACCGCGTCCGGCATGTCCGACGTGTCGCCGGCGCGGTGCCGCAGCAGGTCCGGAGTCGAATAGCCACGCGTGTGCGCCCACCGGGAGTCCAGGTCGGTCGTTACGTGCTCCGCTCCCACTACTCCGGCCAGGAAGCTCAGCTGTGTGGCCGTCAGCCCGGGCCGGTCCACCGGCTCCACGGGACCTGTGGCGGGCCGTCGTACGCCGAGATGCTTCAACGCATCCACCGCCGCGGCGGGCAGGTCGACGGGGTGGGCCGGATCGCCCCAGCGTCCCGGCGTGAGTTGCACAACAGGGAGGTCCGATTCGGTCAAGGTGGGCTCCCTTTCGGTGCACCTGCGAGGTAGCGTCCGTGGGAGGTGGAACCCCCTGGCTCCCACCTCCCACGGACAGTTCCGGGACGGCAGCGTCGCTGATACACTCTGACGTGTGATGTCTCAGCGTAGCAGCGACTCGGTGTCAGACCCAGGGCCGGAGACCAGCGCGCGTCCGGCGCCCGCGAACGCGATCGGCGAGGAACGGATCCTGGACGCGGCCTACGAGCTGCTGCTGGCGATCGGGATGCGCCGGATGACGATGGCCGACATCGCCCGGCACGCCGAGGTTTCCCGCGCCACGCTCTACCGCCGCTGGCCGAACGTGCAGGCTGTGGTCGCGGCCCTGATGACCCGGGAGTGGACCACCGCGCTGATGTCGGCGTTCCAGCCGGACGCGGCCGACGGCCGGTCCCGGCTCGTCGAGGGCGTGGTCGAGGTGGTCGCGAAGACCCGGGTGCACCCGCTGATGCGCAAGATCATCGAGCTCGACCCGGAGTTCCTCACGCCGTACCTGCTCGAGCGCCGTGGCAGCAGCACGGTCGCGCACCTGGCGCTGGTCGAGGAGGGCATCAAGGCCGGGCAGGCGGACGGCTCGATCCGGACCGGCGACCCGATGTGGCTCGCCCGGCAGATCATCCTCGTCTCGCTGGCCTCGGCGGTGTCCGGGCCGGTGATGGCCGCGAAGGACGAGTACCCAATGCTCGACGAGCAGCTCCGGGAGATGCTCACCAGGTACCTGGCGCCATGATCGACCGGGGCGGCGGGGCGGGGAAGGCCTTCAATACCGTCGGCAACGCCAGCTTGAACGCGACTCGCCGTACCCGCGAACTGGACTGGCTGGACACGACCGGCAAGGTCGACGTGCTGGTCATCGGCGGCGGGGTGACCGGTGCCGGCGTCGCTCTGGACGCCGCCGCCCGCGGACTGTCCGTCGCTCTGGTGGAGAAGCATGATCTGGCGTTCGGCACCAGCCGGTGGAGCTCGAAGCTGGTGCATGGAGGCCTGCGCTACCTGGTGTCGGGCCATGTCGGCATCGCGTACGAGAGCGCGGTCGAGCGCGGCATCCTGATGAAGACGACCGCGCCGCATCTGGTCCATCCGGTCCCGCAGGTCGCACCATGGTTGCCGCAGGCAAAGTTCGCGCAGGCGGCGCTACTGCGCGGCGCGTTCCTCGGCGGCGACATCCTGCGCACGTTCGCGCGGACCAGCGACGACTACCTGCCGCACTCGCGCCGGGTCAGCTCGGCGGAGATCCTGCGATACGCGCCGACGCTGCGTCCGGACGGCATGCGCGGCGGCTTCCTGACCTGGGACGGGCAATTGTACGACGACGCGCGGTTGGTGATCGCGATCGCGCGGACCGCGGCGCAGTACGGCGCTCGCGTGCTCACCCGGGTCGCGGCGACAGAGGTGACCGGGCGAGGCGCCGTACTGGTCGACCAGTTGACCGGGCACCGGCTGCAGGTGGACGCGTCGGCGGTGATCAACGCAACCGGGATCTGGGCCGATCAGGTTGCCTCTGGCATCAAACTGCGTCCGAGCCGGGGGACGCATCTGGTCTTCCCCCAGTCCGCGTTCGGCGGGCTGTCCGCCGTCCTGACCGTGCCGGTGCCGGGTCAGTTGCGCCGGGTCGTGATGGCGATCCCGGCGCCGGACGACCGGGTGTACGTCGGGCTGACTGACGAGGACGCGCCCGGTCCGGTGAGCGACGTACCGCGGGCAACCGAGGCGGAGATCGACTTCCTGCTGGACACGATCAGCTATGCGGTGCGGACGCCGCTGACCCGGGCCGATCTGCTCGGGACATACGCCGGACTCCGGCCGCTGCTCGACACCGGGCACCACAACGGTGAGCACAAGACCGCGGACATCTCCCGCCGGCACGCGGTGATCACCGGTTCGGACGGGCTGGTGACGATCGTCGGCGGGAAGCTCACGACGTACCGGCGGATGGCGCAGGATGCGCTCGACACGGCGCTCGACCAGTCCGATCTCGCGGTACGACGGCCGTGCCTGACGCACCGGATCCCGCTGGTGGGGGCTGCCGACCGGGTCCGGTTGGCCGCCGTACGAGCACCGTCGCGGTTCGTCCAGCGGTACGGCGTGGAGGCGCCGGAGGTGATCGCGGGGGCGCCGACCATGCTGGAGCCGATCGCGCCCGGGCTGCGGACGACGTACGCCGAGTTGCTGTTCGCGGTTCGCCATGAAGGGGCGCTGACGGAGGACGACGTACTGGACCGGCGGACGCGGATCGGGCTGTCCGCGGCGGACCGGGAGCTGGCGCTGCCTGCGGTCCGGGAGGCGTTCGCGGCGGTCTGACGTTGTCTCTGGACGCGACAGGTTGAACGCTCCCACCGCTGGGTTAGCTTGGCTGGGGGAGGTGAGCACATGTCGCAGCCGTGGCCGTACGCATATCCGCATCAACCGGGGCCTTACACCCCGCCGCCGGCGCCGCCGAAGTACCGGCCGCTGCGGCGGATCGCGCAGGTCAGCATCGTGCTGATGGGGCTGACCGCGGTCGCCGCGGTGATCCAGTCGGTCCTGCTCTGGCGCTCGTACGACGACGTGAAGCGGTTCGTGTACGGCTTGCTCTCCGAGGAGGAGATCGACCGGGGTGCTCGATCGGTCGCCGGCAGCGGCCCACTGCTCGACCTGGTCGGCTACCTGCTGATCGGCACGGCCATCACCTTCATCCTGTGGCTCTGGCAGGCCCGTGAGAACACCGACTTCATCACCTCGCCGTTCGGTCCGAAGCCGTCGGCCCTGCGCCCGCACCGGCTCGTGCAGGGCTGGGTGATCGGCTCGTGGTTCTGCCCGATCGTGCAGTTCTGGTACCCGCTGCGGATCGTCGAGGACGTCGCCGCCGCGAGCGAGCCGCGGGACCAGCCGGGTGCGTCCCGAACCGGCGAGGTGCGCGGGCTGCTGTACGGCTGGTGGGCGGCGTGGACCGGGTTCTGGGTGATCCTGATCGGCGGCGGCGGGATCGCGCTGATCGGCTTCATCGTGTGGATCGTCCGCCTGGTCGACGCCGCCGATGCCGCCGACGCGACCGGTGAGTACGTCGATATCTACGACCTGCAGGACTTCATGGTCCGGGTCGCGCTGGGCGTCACCATCGGCTTCACCGTGGCGACGGTCCTGCTCATTGCGGCGGGGGTGGCCTCATCACTGCTGCTGCTCCGCGTCAGCCGGTGGCAGCACGACCAGGTCGCCGTACCGCCGGTTGCCGTGGCGCCACCGCCCCCTCCGCAGTACGCGCCGCGGTACACCAACCCGGGTCCGACGTTCCCTTCCTACCGACCGCCGTCCTAGAGCCCGACTCTAGAGTCGACACAGTACGGCGGTGGCGTCGTCGTACCGCTTGCCGCGGAACGTGTCCGGGTGCGCTGCCTCGTCGTACTTCCAGACGCGGTCGACCAGCGTTGCCGGTCCTTCCGTCTCGAGCACCTCGAGGAGGTCCTCCCACGAGCGCCCGTAGCGCTCGACGTACCGCGCCGCTCCGTCACTCAGTACGGCGATCAGCTCGACGTCGGCGCGATCCGTCGTACCGGTGAGTGCCTCGTACGCCGCCTTCGGCTCGGTGCTCGCGGCCCAGAACCCACCGGGCTGGTTGCGGAGCCGGCGGACGGCCTCGAACGTGTACTCGGGCAGGAGATCGACGCGGTTGTCGCTGTGGACGGTGATCGCTCCGTCCGGGGCCCGCACGACCAGAGGTGAATCGGCGAGGACCAGGTGTTCGACGTGGTCCGACCCGGCGCGGAACATCGCGACTGTCGAGGACGGACTGTCCGGGTTCGTGAGGTCACAGGTGCCGGCGTGCACGGCACAGACCGCCGCGATCGCGTCGGCCAGCAGCTCGGGCAGCGGCGCGGACGATTGCGAGAGGAGCGGTACGGCGAGCTGGCGGGCCAGCTGCGCGACCAGCCAGGCGACCGTGTGCCGGCAGCCGGAGTCGATGCCTTGCCCGGCAGTCGCACCATCGAGCACGACGGCGAAGTCAGGTCCGGTCAGCACGAGGTCCTCGTTCATTGCGGGCGGTCGCCGATCCGGCGCGGGCAGACTGATCGAGCGGATCTCCACCCAGCCATTCTCCCTTCCCATCCGGCCGACCCCGGGCTAGGTCTGGGCGGCCCAGCTGTCGGTGAGCGACTGGTCGAGGGAGATCTTCGGCGACCAGCCGAGGTGCTTGCCGATCAGGGCGGTGTCGGCCTGCTGCCAGGCGACCGCCGGCGTCCCGTCGTGGATGTCCTCGACGATCCGGGCCGGCTGACCGCTCAGCTCGAACAACTGACCGGCGACGTCCCGCGCCAGCACCGCCCGCCCGGTCCCGACGTTCAGCACCGGCGGCACCTTGACGTCGGTGAGCGCGACCGCGACCACCGCCTCAGCCACATCCCGCACATCGACGAAGTCCCGCCAGACGTCCAGCGACCCGACCTCGATCAACTGCCGGCCGCGGAGATCCCGGATGACCCGGCCCGTGAGCGTGCTCTCCGGCGCACCAGGCCCGATCACGTCGAAGATCCGGAGTACGACGGCATCCGCGCCGTTGCGCTGGGCGCGAAGGACCAGTTCTCAGGCCGTACGGGCCGGCCGGGCGGGGCTCGCCCTGTTCGTCCTGGCTGGTCCCGTGCGATGCGCCGCCGTACTCGGCGGCCGAGCCGAGCTGGACGAAGCGGGCGTGGCTGGCGTTGTCCCGGACCGAGGCGAGCAGGGCCTCGACGGCCGTCACGTTCGCGCGGACCAGGGTGGCCGGCTCACCCAGCGTGGCGCCGGCTGCGTTGATGACCACAGTGGGCTTGTACATGCCGATCTGCGTGTCCAGCGCATAGGAGTGCATCGTGGCCAGGTCGCACAGCCGGTGTGGCTCACCCCGGCTCCGGCTCAGACCGCGGTGCTCCACCCCACGGTCGGCGAGCAGTGCGCAGATCCTGGCGCCGAGGAAACCTCCCGCGCCGAACACCATCACCCGCTCAGCTCCGGTCACGCTTCCATCGTGCGGCCCGTATTTGTCGGTGGGCTGAACGTTGGCCCTCGTCACCATCACAACTACGTCGTGGATATCTCGGCGTACACGGGTGTCGGTATGGCGTGGCAGGGTGGGGGGCTCCGGCGAGCGGGTGGAGGGTGAGCGATGGCAGACCGAGGGCACGTGGCGGTGCCGACGGAGTCGACGATCCGGGACTGGGACGACGCCGATCCGTCCGGGCAGACGTACGAGCGGGTGCTGTTCATCGACAGCGACTTCACCGAGATGGAGAACCGGGGCGGGACCTTCCAGGAGTGCACGTTCCGCGGCGTCAGGTTCAACGCCTCCACCCACACGGACGCGGCGTTCGTGAACTGCACCTTCGTCCGGTGCTCGCTGTTCGACGCCACGTTCACCGGGTGCAAGCTGCTCGGCAGCTTCTTCGACGACTGCACCTACAACCTGCTGAAGGTGTCGGGTGGGGACTGGTCGTTCGCCGGGCTGCCGGGTGAGGATCTGCGCGGGACCGAGTTCACCGGAGCGAAGTTCCGTGAGGCGGACCTGACCGGCGTACGGGCCGCGAAGGCGGCGCTGCGGGATCTCGACCTGTCGGGGGCGTCGCTGCATCGGGCCGACTTCACCGGGGCCGACCTGCGCGGATCGGACCTGTCCACGCTGGATCCGCTCACGGTCGAGCTAAGGGACGCGCGGGTGGACATCACCCAGGCGATGGTCATCGCGACCTCCCTTGGGCTGGACGTACGCCCCTGAGCCTGTGGATATCTCCGCGTAGTTGCGCAGTTATCCCCCGTTTTCATCCACAGCCTGTGGATAAGTATCCGGAGTATCGTCACCGGGCCCGAGCCGCCGCCCGGAAGCCGTTGGGTGGTTTCGCCACCGGGATCGGCCGCGGGACGAGCCGGCCGCGGCGGTGGCGGGCCGGTTGGCGCCCGCGGACGTCATCGCGGCATGCTCGACGACGTACGGACCGGTGACGAGGCGGCTCGGGCGGGTCAGCGTCCGCAGGCCGGCGACCAGACCGACACCGGCGAAGGTGCCGAGCGTGTTCGCGATCAGGTCATGCACTTGGCAGGAGCGCCCGAGCTGCGGGATCAGCGCCTGAACCGCCTCCACCGACGCGGACAGCCCGATACCGGCCGCGATTCCGTCGACCGGACGTCCGCTGGCGAGCGCCAGCATTCCGGCTGCCGGCACGAACAGCAGGACGTTGAGCAGGCCCTGGAGCGAGGTGAGGCCGCCGGTGGTGGCCAGCTGTGTTCCGCACTGGCCCAGGCTCGCCAGCCGGTGCGCGGTCGGGCTGAGCGTCGCCGCCGGGACCAGAGCGAGCGCCGCCTGCAGGCAGAAGGCGGCCAGCCGAGGGACCAGATCCCCCGGCCGCCGCAACGACGAGAGCGCGACCGGCAGTGCCATGCCGGTCAGCACGAGCCAGGTGTCCAGTAGGTGTGGGATGCCGCGATAAGTCTCGAGCACTCGTCGGACCCTCCGTGGTCGACCGGCTGACTCGAACGCTTTCTCGTCGATCTCTTCCACATCAGACGATCTGTCGTCCGATCCCACGCTCGCCAGAGGGGTTCGGACATCTGCACGCACCCGCAAACAGTCCGTGACAATCCGAGCACAAACTGTCACGGAAGGAAGGTGCTCTAGGCAACGATCATTTGCTCCACGCCCGTCGGCGGCCCGCTCGCGGTGGAGCGGGGATCAACCGATCGCTGAGTGAGCGCGGTGAACGACGCGGCGTACAACCGCGGTCTCCTGAAGCCTCCGGGTCAACGGCGGTGTTGGGCGACGGCGGTGGCCGTCGCTTCTTCACCGTCGGCGGTGAGGCCGGTGATCACCCCGTCGACGTCCGCCTCCGGCCGGTTCTGGCTGAGCTTGAACTTCGCCTCGATCCGCTTGATCGCGATCTCCACGCCGACGATCGCCCGCAACTGCCCGCTCACGAACTTCTCCGGGGCATCGTCCACCGACCACGGCTCCGCCCGGCCCGCCTCGTGCAGATCGGACAGCCGCCGTACGACGTTCTCGACCCAGGCCGGATCGTCGTACACGGTCATCGTCCCGTGCACGTGGGCGGTGATGTAGTTCCAGGTCGGGACCACTCGGCCGTGTTCGCGTTTGGAGGCGTACCAGGCCGGCGAGACATACGCGTCCGGCCCGCGCACGATCACCAGCGCGTCTCCGAGCACGGGCTGCTGCCAGTGGTCGTTGTTGCGGGCGAAGTGGCCGAGCAGGACGTTCCTCGAGCGGTCGTAGATGAACGGCAGCATGGTCGCCACCAGTCCGTCCGGGGTCATGGTCACCAGGTCGGCGGCTCGGTGGCGGGCGAGCAGTTCGTGCACCGCCTCGTCGTCGGCGGCGAAGTGCGCGGGAACGTACATGCAGGGATCCTTGTCGATGGCGAACAGCCCCAGTCTCCCTGGCGCCGGCCGCCCGGCGACAGGTCCATTCCGGTCAGGCTTCGCCCAGGCCACTCAGTGCAGGACTTCGTGTGTCCATTCGGCTCGCGGTTGGATGTGCAGTCGCCAGTACTGCTCGGCGATGCCGTCCGGGTCCCACGCCCCACCGGGTGCAACCCCTCCGGCGACCGTGACGGTGGCCGCGTGCACCCCCAAGGCGCCGTACTGCTGGTCGAGCAGGGTCACCAGCGTGCGTACGCCGGCCTTGCCCAGAGACAGGCTGGCGTAGTCCGGCTTCGGCTCGGGCATCCCGCCGGTGATGATGAACGTGCCGCTGCCCCGCTCCGCCATCGCCGGAATGACATGCGCCGCGGTGGTGATCGCTCCGCCCACGTTGACCGCCCATGCGTCCAGGTGTTCGCGGGCGGTCAGCTCGCCGACCGCGTCCGACCGGATGATCGCGGCGTTGTAGACGACCACGTCCGGTACGCCGTACTCCTCGGTCGCTCGATCGAGCGCGGCCCGCAGGCCGGCCTCGTCCGTGCTGTCAGCCGTCGCCGTGAACACCTCGGCACCGGCGAGCGCATCGGCCGCGACCTTGAGCGTCTGCTCGGACCGCGCGATCAGCGCGGCGCTCATTCCCTCCCGGACGAACCGCTTCGCCACCGCGAGGCCGATCCCCGGCCCGACTCCGACAATCAGTACTCCTGCCATGCCTGGACCGTACGACCTGACATCAATGTCAGAGTCAAATCAGGACCGCAGTTTGGCGGCGTACTCGTAGTCGCGGCGCCAGTCGCCGGAGGGAGCGAAGATCACGCGTTCGGTGCCCGCCGCCGCGTAGGCCTGCAGTTGGTCGGCCGCGCGCGACGGGTCGGCGTCGAGCTGCGGCGCGACGACGGTCGCCTTCAGCGGCGGACGGTCGTGGTCCGCGGCGAGCTTGTTGATCTGGGCAAGGTTCGTCCGGATCTCTGCCGGTGACATCGCGATGGTCGCCCATCCGTCGCCGTACCGGGCTGCCCGTCGTACCGCCGGCTTACCGTTGCCCGCGACAACTATTGGCGGGACGACGGAGCCGGGTGCGAGCTTGGCCTCGAGCCCGTCCGCGAGTACCGCGGACCGGCCCGCGATCAGATCCGGCAGCACCTTCAACGCCTCGTCGGTGCGCCGGCCGCGATCCGCGAACTCCACGCCCGCCGCCCGCCAGCCGATGTCACCATGCGCCGGATTCCCTGTGCCCACACCGAGAACGAGCCGGTTGCCGGACACCAGTTGCAGCGTGTTGACCTGCTTGGCCGCCCACGCGACCGGCCGCAGGGCCAGCAGCATCACGTTGAAGCCCACCGTGATCCGCTCGGTCGCGGCGGCCGCGGTCGCCAGCACGACCGAGCTGTCCAGCATCGGCCCACTTGCGATCAGATGATCCGTGGACCACACGGAATCCAGCCCGATCTCCTCCGCGAACCGGGCGCTCTCCCGTACGTCGCCCAGAATCGGCCGCGACGGATCCGGCGTCGACGTTGGCAGGATCACTCCGATCTCAAGTCCCATACCAGCCGCAACTCGTCCCTTTCCGCTGCTATTCCAGTGCCGTGGGATGCTGGGGCATGACCTCGCTGTTCGCCGACGCAAACCGCGTCCAGAAGGCGCTGCGCACCTTCGCCGCGAGCAGCACGGGGGCGTGGTTCTTCAGCCGCACGGCGCACCACCTCGATCGCGCATTGGCCAGGGCTACCAAGGGCCGCAGGACAGTGGCCGGTGTCCTCTTCGGCGTACCAACGGTGCTGCTGACCACAACCGGCGCCAAGACCGGGCAGCCGCGGTGCGTGCCTGTGCTCGGCGTACCCTACGGCGCCTTCCTGGGCCTGATCGCCTCGAACTGGGGCCAGGCGAAGCACCCCGCTTGGTACTACAACCTGAAGGCCGACCCCGAGGCCGAGATCTCTGTCGACGGCGACAACCATGCGGTCCGCGCCCGGCTGGCCACCCCCGCCGAACGCGACGAGATCTGGACCGCCGGCCTGGCCTACTACCCGGGCTGGCGCAACTACGAGGTCCGAGCCGGCACCCGCCACATCGAAGCCTTCGTCCTCGACCGCCGCGTACCGTGACGGGATGGACGCTGCACCACGGATCCGCCTCGGCGCACTGACCATCACCTGCGGCGCCACCCCGGCCCCCGTCCAGCCCGACCCTTCCGCCCACCGCGTCGTACTCGACCCAGAAGGCCACCCAATCTGCCTCTGCCTCCCTTAGCTCACCACGGGCCGGGAGCAAGACAACCAAGATATTCATTGACAAGAATATTCTTGCTGGTGAATACTTCGAGGCATGGACCAGATCGCATCAGCTCTTGGCGATGGGGCGCGGTGGCGCCTCGTCGAGCTGCTCGCCGAGCGGCCGCGGTCCGTCGGAGAATTGGCCGAGCTGACCGGACTGCGCCAGCCGCAGACCACCAAGCACCTCCAGACCCTGGGTCGGGCCGGCCTGGTCACGGTCACACCGCTCGGGCAACGGCGTGTCTACGCCCTCGAGGCCGCGCCCCTGCGGTCCCTCGAACGCCGACTCGCTGAACTGGTCGGAGCGATCGAGGCGCAGGCGGGCGATCGAGCCGTGATCGCGCGCCACCGGGCCTCCATCGACGCCGAGTCCGCGATCGCGGACCGGGAACGCTGGGCGGACGGACGGACCTTCTCGTTCGAGCGCATCCTGGCCGCGGCCCCGGACGTCGTCTGGCAGCACTGGGTCGATCCGGACCTGCTCGCAACCTGGTGGGCGCCGCCGTCCGTCACGATCGCCGACTGCATCCTCGAGCCGAGGGCCGGTGGTCGCGCCGTCCTCGACTACCGCGACGGCGAGCAGCTCTACCGCTCGCGCGGACACGTCCACATCGCTGACGAAGCCTCACGCCTCGGGTTCGATCTGAGGTTGCTGGACGACTCCGACGCGGTCTCCTTTCACAGCGACCACGACGTGACGTTCGCGGCAGTCCCCGAAGGCACCCGGCTGCAGGTCGACATCCGCATCAACGAGACGACCGTCGAGGCCGTCCCGTACATCGCCGGCATCGCCGCCGGCTGGGGCCAGGTCCTCGACAACCTCACCACCCAACTCAACGACAAGGAAGTACAGCGATGACACGCACAGTCAAAGCCAACATCAGCCTCACCCTCGACGGCCGGTACAACGGTCCCGGTGGCCCCGGTGATCTCGGCGCGATCGTCCCGTACGCCGTCACCGACGTCGCCCGCGACCACCTCACCCGCATCTGGGAAGGCGCAACGACGGCACTGCTCGGTCGAGTGAACGCCGAGGGTTTCCTGGGCTTCTGGCCCCCGCTCGCCGACGACGAGACGGCCGACCCGCGCGATCGCGGCTACGCGAAGTGGCTCCGCGATACCGAGAAGGTGGTCCTCTCGTCCACACTGACCGAGGCTCCCTGGGAGCGCACCCGCATCGTGAACGCACCCGCCGCCGACGTCGTCACCGAACTCAAGGCCACCGGCGAAGGCGACATCCTCGTCAACAACAGCACCACCGTGATCAAGGCTCTCCTGGCAGCCGACCTCCTCGACCGCCTGTACCTGATGATCACCCCCGAAATCGCCGGCAACGGCGACCGCCTCTTCGACGACAACCTCCCCGCCTCCAAGTGGACCCTCACCCGCCAAGACACCGGCAACCTCGGCGAATTGGCCCTCATCTACGACCGCACCCGCTGACTCGAGCCGGGCTTGGTTGCTTGGAGGGAGTAGGTGACTGGCAGGTCCTGGCCGCCGACGGGTAGCCGGTACCACCCGTCGGCGTCGCGGACCAGCACGCCCGAACGGTGTTCCTGTTCGTCGCGGAGGTACTCGGTCAGGTCGTCGACGGCGAAGCCCGCCCGGGCCGCTGCCGTGACGACCTCGCCCAGTCCATGCGGATAGCCGACCGACGGTTGCGAGATGGGCACGTCTCCGCCGGCGTACGTTCCCTCCCACTGATCGACCTGGGCGGCGCCGCCCAGGTACGCCGTACCGAACACCACCGGTGCCACCGAGTCGACCATCAGCATCAACGGGTGCACCTCGACCACGACGAGCCTGCCGCCGGGTCGCAGTACGCGAGCCGCTCCGCCGAACCACGCGTCCAGCGAGGCGATCCAGCAGAGCGAGCCGTACGACGCGAACACCACATCGGACCGGCCGTCCAACTCCTCCGGCAACTGCTGGACGTCCGCCTGGACGAACGTCGCCGCTAGGCCCGCCCGGGTCGCCAGCCCGCGCGCGTACTCGACCGCGGCCGGCGAGAAGTCCACGCCGGTCACCCGCGCGCCTTCTCTCGCGAACGACAGTGTGTCGAGCCCGAAGTGGCACTGCATATGCAGCAGATCCAGACCGCCGACGGGCCCGACCGCTGACCGCACGATCGAGGTCAGCGACGACCGGCCCGCGAGAAGTCCGTCGATGTCGTAGTACGTCGACCCTCCGGTCGTGTGGACCTCGGTCAGCCGATCCCACAACTGCCGGTTCACCTCGAGGTCCGGGTTCTCGTCCGTCATGCAGCCCACCATGACGACCTCAGGCCCCGGTGTCACCCGTTGACGCCCCGAGGTTGTCAGGCTTAACCTGACAGGCGTGTCAGGGGAGCCCTGACAGGATGGGAGAGTGCCATGCCGGACAACGTGATGCGTTGCTCGTTCTGCGGGAAGGCCAAGGACGAGGTGAGCCGGCTGATCGCCGGGCCCGGGGCGTTCATCTGCAACGAGTGCGTGGTCCTGTGCGAACAACTGATCAGCGGCCAGCCCATGACGACGTTCCCGCCACTCGACGGCAAGACCGACGACGAACTCCTCGCCGAGATGGTCCAACTCGACGCCTCCCGCGGCCAGGTCGAGGCCGCCGTCCACGATCGCGTGCAGGTACTCCGCGCCCGCTCCGTCACCTGGGCCAAGATCGGCGAAACCCTGGGCACCACCCGCCAATCAGCCTGGGAACGCTTCTCCAACGAGGAATAACCCAGCGCATGAGCAGCGTGGGGGAGACACGCGAAAGGCCGGTCCCCAGTGGAGACCGGCCTTTTCGTGTGGTGGAGACGAGGGGACTTGAACCCCTAACCCCTGCCTTGCAAAGGCAGTGCTCTGCCAGTTGAGCTACGCCCCCGTGGGGGTAGTGGTCAGCGGCCCGGGGTGACCGGGTCGACGGCCTCGGCCCAGAGGTCCTTCTCGGCGCGGGCCTGCTGGGTCTTCTTGTAGGCGAAGTATCCACCGATGCAGGCGACCAGCACCAGCAGGATCTTTCTCAGCACCGGGACTCCTCGGATCGGGGTTCGCCTTGGGGGTGGTGGGCCTAACTGGACTTGAACCAGTGACCTCTGCCTTATCAGGGCAGCGCTCTAACCGTCTGAGCTATAGGCCCGCGTTCTGCGGGATCGAACCCGGGAGAGATTACCGCACCAAGTGCCCCTCTCCCAAACCGGTTCCGGTCGGCGCCGCGCAGAGCCCGAGCAGGGCCCGACCGGAGACTCGGGTACGCCGTCAGTCCTCCGACGCCAGCGTGACTTCGAGGCCGCCGAGCAGCGTGGCGGCGATGTTGTAGAGGAAGGATCCGAGCGTCGCGAGCGCGGTGATGATGAGTACGTCGGCGCACGCCAGGAGCGTGGTGAATCCCATCACCTTTCCGGTGTTGATGTAGTTCTCGATCCGGAACGGTTCGGCGGTCGGCGTACCCAGGACTTCCTGGACGGTGTTGTTGATGTTGTCGAACACACCGGCCGCGCCGATCGCGGACCAGACGATGAACACCGCGACCCAGGTGACAATGCCGAACGCGATCGACAGCAGGAACGCCGTCTTCATCACCGACCACGGATCGATCCGGGACATCCGCAGCCGGGCCTTGCGGGTCTGCGGCCGGTGCGATGCCTTCGGCGCCTTCTCGGCCTTCGCCGACAGCCTGGTCTCGGTCTTCTCCGGCTTGGTGGTCGTCACCGACGATGCCTTGTCGAGCACCGCCTGACGCGCCGCGCTGAGCCGGTCACCCAACGTCTCGGTCTTGGCCGGCTCCTCAGTCAGCCCGTACGACGCTGCCGCCGGCCCAGTGGCTCGCGGCGCACCCGTCGCGCCGGGGGACCAGGGCTCGGGGCGACCAGGCGTGCTCGGGCCGGGCGCCACCTGCCCCGGACGCTGCTGCTGCGGGCGGACCGGCTGCTGCTGAGGCGGCCGAGCGGTCTGGCCAGGAAGAGGCGCGCCACCCGGCGCGGAGCCGGGCCGCTGCTGCGGCCGGTACTCACTGGCACGCTGGCCGTTCGGAGCACCTGGTCTCGGCTGGCCGTTGGAACGACCGTTGGAGGCCGGGTCGGCCGGTGGCGTGGACTGCTCCCGGCCCTGCGCTGGTCGCTGGGCCTTGGAGCTGTCCGCCGCACCGTCTGGCCATGTCGGCCTCGCGCGGTTGGTCATCAGTCACCCTCCTGGCCGGCATCGTCCTCTTCGACGGTAGCCGCGCCGTCGACGTCCGTCGAACGCTGGTCATCATTGTTGACGCCCTCAGGGGTGGATTCGGTTGTCGATCCGTCCACATCCTGGGCACCTTCGGAGGGTGTACCCGCTTCGGCCGCTCCGGATTCCTCGCCGTCGAGATCCCCGTCGAGTTCGCCGTTCACGGTCAGATCGGTGTTCCGGGCGATCGCGACCACCGCGTCGGACTCGCCGACGCCGGCGAACCGGACGCCCATCGTGTCGCGGCCCTTGACCGGCACGCTGTCGACCCGGCTGCGGACGACCTGGCCGCTGGCCTTGATCGCCAGCACCTGGTCCTCGGCGACCACGATGATCGCGCCGACCAGCGAACCACGCTCGTCGTTCAGCTTGACCGCCTTGATGCCGAGGCCGCCGCGGCCCTGCTGGCGGTACTCCGAGACCCGGCTGCGCTTGGCGTACCCGGCGTCGGTGACGGTGAAGACGTACTGCGTCTCCTCGTCGGCGCCGGCCCGGATCACCGACATCGACAGCAGTTCGTCGCCGGAGCGGAACTTCATCCCGGTCACACCCGAGGTGGCGCGGCCCATCGGGCGGAGCTGCTCGTCGTTCGCGGTGAAGCGGATCGACTGGCCCTTGCGGGACACCAGCAGCAGGTCGTCCTCGGCGGTGGCCAGGTCGGCGCCGATCAGCTCGTCGTCCTCCTCGCGGAAGTTCACCGCGATGATGCCGCTCTGCCGGGCCGAGTCGTAGTCGGTCAGTGCCGTCTTCTTGACCAGGCCCCTCTTGGTCGCGAGCACCAGGTAGTCGGACTGCTCGTAGTCGCGCAACGTCAGTACCTGTGCGATGTCCTCGTCCGGCTGGAACGAGAGCAGGCCGGCCACATGCGAGCCCTTCGCGTCACGGGCCGACTCGGGCAGCTGCCACACCTTGGCGCGGTAGACCCGGCCCTTGGTGGTGAAGAACAGCATCCAGTGGTGGTTCGTGGTGGCGAAGAAGTGGCTGATCTCGTCCTCGGCCCGCAACTGCGCGCCACGGACGCCCTTGCCGCCCCGGTTCTGGGTCCGGTACAGGTCGGTCTTGGTCCGCTTCGCGTATCCGCCGCGGGTGATGGTGACGACGACGTCCTCGTCCGGCACCAGGTCCTGCACCGACAGGTCGCCGTCGGCCGCGATGATCTCGGTCCGCCGCTCGTCGCCGTACTTGTCGACGATCTCAGCGAGCTCGTCCTTGACGATCGACCGCTGCCGCTCCGGGCTGGCCAGGATGTCCTCGAGGTCGGCGATGATCGCCTCGAGCTCCTGCAACCGCTCGATGATCTTCTGCCGCTCCAGTGCGGCCAGCCGGCGCAGCTGCATGTCCAGGATCGCCTGGGCCTGGATCTCGTCGATCTCCAGCAGCTCGATCAGGCCGGTGCGGGCCTCGTCGACGTCGGGGCTGCGCCGGATCAGCGCGATCACCTCGTCGAGGGCGTCCAGCGCCTTCACGTAGCCGCGGTAGATGTGCGCGTTCTTCTCCGCCTCACGCAGGCGGAACCGGGTCCGCCGCTGGATGACCTCGATCTGGTGGTCGATCCAGTGGCTGATGAACAGGTTCACGCTGAGCGTGCGCGGTACGCCGTCGACCAGCGCGAGCATGTTGCAGCCGAAGGTGTCCTGCAGCTGCGTGTGCTTGTACAGGTTGTTCAGTACGACGCGCGGCTGAGCATCCCGCTTCAGCACGACGACCAGCCGCTGCCCGGTCCGCGACGAGCTGTCGTCGCGGATGTCGGCGATCCCGCTCATCTTGCCGGTGTTGACCAGCTCGGCGATCTTCAAGGCCAGGTTGTCCGGGTTGACCATGTACGGCAGCTCGGTGACGACCAGGCTGGTCCGGCCCTTGGCGTCTTCCTCGATGTCGACCACCGCGCGCATCGTGACCGACCCACGGCCGGTGCGATAGGCGTCGTCGATGCCCTTGTAGCCGACGATCAGTGCACCGTTCGGGAAGTCCGGGCCCTTGATGTACTGCAGGCAGGCGTCGAGCAGCTCCTCCTGCGTCGCGTCCGGGTGCTCCAGCGCCCAGTTGACCGCGGCGGCGACCTCGCGCAGGTTGTGCGGCGGGATGTTCGTCGCCATGCCGACCGCGATGCCGGACGAGCCGTTCACCAGCAGGTTCGGGAAGCGGGCCGGCAGGATCACCGGCTCCTGCGACTTGCCGTCGTAGTTGGCCCGGAAGTCGACCGTGTCCTGGTCGATGTCGCGGACCATCTCCATCGCCAGCGGCGCCATCCGGCACTCGGTGTACCGCATCGCGGCCGCCGGGTCGTTGCCCGGGGAACCGAAGTTGCCCTGGCCCTGGATCAGCGGGGCCCGCATCACCCACGGCTGCGCCAGCCGGACCAGGGTGTCGTAGATCGCCGAGTCGCCGTGCGGGTGGTACTGACCCATCACGTCACCGACGACACGAGAGCACTTGTTGAAACCACGGTCCGGCCGGTAGCCGCCGTCGTACATCGCGTAGAGGATGCGGCGGTGCACCGGCTTGAGGCCGTCGCGGACCTCGGGCAGTGCGCGGCCGACGATGACTGCCATCGCATAGTCGAGGTACGACTGCTGCATCTCGGTCTGCAGGTCGAGTGGCTCGACCCGGTCGTGGCCCGGAGTGGTGGGGGTCTCGGTCATGAAAAGCTCGTCCCGTTCAGGTCAGTACGTCGGTCGATGGCGCCAGCGGATCGTGGCCCGGGGCAACGGACCACCCATCCATCAGATGTCGAGGAAGCGGACGTCCTTGGCGTTGCGCTGGATGAAACTGCGCCGCGCCTCGATGTCGTCGCCCATCAGCGTCTGGAACGTCTCGTCGGCGCGGATCGCGTCGTCCAGGGTGATCTGCAGCAGCACCCGGTTGGCCGGATCCATCGTGGTGTCCCACAGTTCGTTCGCGTTCATCTCGCCCAGACCCTTGTAGCGCTGGATCGGGTTCTCCTTCGGCAGCTTCCGGCCCGCCTCGGCGCCGGCCTCGAGCAGACCGTCGCGCTCCCGGTCGGTGTACGCGAGCTCGTCGGCGTGGTTGCTCCAGCGGATCTTGTACAGCGGCGGCTGCGCGGCGTACACGTGCCCGCGCTCGATCAGCGGGCGCATGAACCGGAACAGCAGCGTGAGCAGCAGGGTCCGGATGTGCTGGCCGTCGACATCGGCGTCGGCCATGATCACGATCTTGTGGTACCGGAGCTTGTCCTCGTCGAAGTCCTCGTGGATACCGGTACCGAGCGCGGAGATGATCGCCTGGACCTCGTTGTTCTGCAGGACCTTGTCGATCCGGGCCTTCTCGACATTCAGGATCTTGCCGCGGATCGGCAGGATGGCCTGGAACTTCGGGTCCCGGCCGCCCTTCGCGGAGCCACCGGCCGAGTCACCCTCGACGATGTAGACCTCGCACTCCTCCGGGTTGGTCGACTGGCAGTCGGCCAACTTGCCCGGCAGGCCGCCGCCACCCAGCAGGCCCTTGCGGTTGCGGGCCAGGTCGCGCGCCTTGCGGGCCGCGATCCGGGCGCTCGCCGCGGCGGTCGCCTTGCGGATGATCTCGCGGCCCTCGGCCGGGTTCTGCTCGAACCAGGCGCCGAGCTTGTCGTTCACGACCCGCTGGACGAAGCCCTTGACCTCGGTGTTGCCGAGCTTGGTCTTGGTCTGGCCCTCGAACTGCGGCTCGGCGAGCTTGACCGAGATGATCGCGGTCAGACCCTCCCGGATGTCGTCACCGGTGAGCCTGTCCTCCTTCTTCTTGATCATGCCCTGGTCCTCGCCGAACGAGTTGACCAGTGAGGTCAGCGCGGCCCGGAAGCCTTCCTCGTGCGTACCACCCTCGTGGGTGTTGATCGCGTTCGCGAAGGTGTGCACGGACTCCTGGAACGAGCCGCTCCACTGCAGCGCCACCTCGAGACTCATGCTGTTCTCGCCGTTGGACGCCGCCTCGAACGAGATCACGTCGCGGTGCACGGTCTCGCGGATGCCGGTCAGGTACTTCACGTAGTCGACCAGGCCGTTCTCGGCCTTGAACGCCTGCTCGACCGGGTGGCCGTCCTCGGTGTGGTCCGGCCGCTCGTCCCGGATCACGATCTCCAGGCCCTTGTTCAGGAAGGCCATCTCCCGGAAGCGGGTGGTCAGCGTCTCGTAGGAGTACGTCGTGGTCTCGAAGACATCCGGGTCAGCCCAGAACGTCACGGTGGTCCCGTTCGACTCCGACGTACCGATCTCGGCGAGGTCGGCGTCCGGGACGCCGTGCGTGAAGGACTGCGTGTACAGCTTGCCCTTCAACTTCACGTCGACCTTGAGCCGGCTGGACAGCGCGTTCACGACGGACACACCGACCCCGTGCAGACCACCGGACACCTTGTAGCCGCCGCCGCCGAACTTGCCGCCGGCGTGCAGGACGGTCAGGACGACGGTGACCGCCGGCTTGCCCTCGGACTCGACGATGTCGACCGGGATGCCGCGGCCGTTGTCCTCGACGCTGACCGCGCCGTCGGGCAGCAGGGTGACGACGATCCGGTCGCCGTACCCGGCCATCGCCTCGTCGACAGCGTTGTCGACCACCTCGGTGACGAGGTGGTGCAGACCACGCTCACCGGTGGACCCGATGTACATGCCCGGTCGCTTCCGGACCGCGTCCAGACCCTCCAGGACCTGGATCGCACTCGCGTCGTACTCGCGCTCGACGATGTTCGACGGGATCTCGTCGAGCATCGCGGGAAGTTCCACGCTGTCGGGTGCGGCGGTGCCGATGGGGTCGGCGGACTGGTTGGCGTCGATCTCGGTCGGCTCGTCGGTCACCGGCTGTTGTCCTCCTCGGCCCCGCGTTCGCGAGGCATCGCTGCACAGTGGAAACCGCCCCCTACAGTGTTGTCAGAGGCGCGGTTCGCTCTACAGCCTCCATCTTACCTGTCGACCGAAGCAGAACCTGCCACCAGGCGCCTGAAACTCGGGCCAGGGCGTCTTTTCTCCCTCATCTCCATGTCCCCTCTCGCGGGTGGGGGGCCGGAAAGCGCTCAAGGCCGCTCAGTGGCCTCCGGCCGGTTCACCACTGACCATCCGGGAACCGAGACGAAGTCAACCGGTACAGACCGGTTGAACAGACCGAGGCAGGCGTGGACGAGGCGGTCCGTCGCGCACCCCATCGCCCTTAGGATCGCTGCCGTGGAAAGTCTCGACGACGTCATCGACGCCATGATCGCGGAGCGGGTGATCCACCGGCATCGGCGCAAGTGGCTGATCGCGATCGCCCTCGTCGTCGTCCTGGCCCTGATCGTCCTCGCCACCGGTGGGTGGAAGGAGAAGACCGGCCGGACCGTGCCCACGCTGACCGCGCCGGTGACGGTGACGTCCGGCAAGTGGGAGTACAACTTCACCAAGGCCGAGATCGTCCAGCACCCGAAGAAGGAGTACTCGCCGGCCGAGGCTGAGCTGCTGGTGTACTTCGACCTGAAGAACATGGACGACGAAGAGGACACGAGCGACTCCCTGGACGGCCGGCTGCTCCGCCTGGTCCCCGGCGACGGCAAGGATCTGATCGAGTCCAACGGAGCGACCTGCCGTGGACAGCTGGGTTGGGTCGTCGTCTTCGGTCTGCCGCCGGTCAGTTGCGTCACCAAGTTCGACATCCCGCCGGACTTCACCGCCGACTTGGTCGAGATCGGTGTCCTCGGCGAGCGCTTCGAGTCCGACCAAGGCTTCCTCGGCGCGAACGAGGACCCGTACTGGCAGCAGCCGGAGGCGGATGCGGTGGTCCAGCTCAAGCCGGCCATCGTCGTCGACAACGGGGAGAAGAAGTGAAGCTGTATCGCCCCGCCACCGTCCTGGTCGGTGTCCTGTTCATCCTGCTCGGCGGACTGACCCGGCTCGCCACCCCGGACCACGTGTACGAGAAGCAGAACGTGGAGGTCGTGCACGGCACGATCGGCGAGAAACTCCCGTACGGCGACTCGTCCGTGACGATCACCCGGATGAAGTTCGCCAAGACGGTGGTGGAGAGCAGCGCGGGTGAGGACGACGAGCCGATGGAGACGGACGGCGTGTTCGTCGCGCTCGAGTGGGACGCCGTCCGCGGGGTCACCGAGCCGCTGGCGGGCAACCCGACCCTGCGCGCCGACGGCGGCACCATCTACCGGCCCCTGGGCATCACCGAGTCCGGCGTCGACTTCCCGGACCCCGGCTTCGCCCAGATCGGCGCCGTCGTCTTCGAGGTCAACCCGTCGGATCTGAAGGGTCTGACGCTCCGGCTCGATCCCGCGCCGCTGTACAACGTCCTGTACGTCGCCATCGACGTCGACCTCGGCATCCCGAGTGAAGAGGTGGCTCAGCGGCTCGTCGACGGAGCCGCGCCCCAGTACGTGTTCGGGAACCGCGAGGTGAGGGTGGCGTGAAGATGACCAGGCACCGTGCGGTCCGGTGGGGAGTACAGCTCGCCCTGATGCTCGCGCTGCTGTCGACGAGTTGCTTCCTGATGCTGCGGGACTACATCGACAACGACGAGGAGTTGTTCGACGAGGGCCGGGTCACCGAGGTGGTCAAGCAGGGACCGGTGACGATCGGCGACGTCGAGTGGAAGCTGGATTCGCTGGAGACCTACACCACCCTCGTCGACGACGAGGGTGAGGAGATCTCGCTCGACGACAAGCCGGCCGGCTCGGTCATCGTGGTCGCGAAGATGACGGTGAAGCCGCTCGACGGCCTGTACATGAAGGAGAACGGCTTCAGCTGCACGGCCAGCCTGCGCGACGACCGCGGCAACCTCTGGCAGACCAAGCAGCCGTACAAGTTCGAGCTGCCGACGTACTGCACGAACGAGGACCAGCCGTTCTACCGGAACAAGCCGGGGGATCTCGCCGGGGTGTACGTCGTCCCCGAGTCGGCCGTCCCGCATCTGACCGGCGTCGTCGTTCAGAACCTGGCCGAGCGCCGGCGCGTCATCCTGACTCCCTGAGGGCGGCCGCCAACAGTCAGGCGTTGACCGGCTGCTTGTCCGCCTCGCTCGTCTCCGCCTCGGCCGCTTCCGCCTCGGCGGCCTCGGCACGGCGCTGCGCTCCGACCGAGATACACAGGTCGAACGCAGCCGCCAGCAAAGCGATCCGTAGCGGCTCGAAGATGAGGCTCTGGCCCAGGTCTGCGATCTCGTGGACCATCAGTCCCCAGTGCATGGTCTCCGGTCCGATCGCCCGCTGGATCAGGACGAACGCCCAGTCGCTGCCGAGCAGCCAGAACGTGTAGACCATGCAGACGACGCCGAGGAACACCGGGCCGACCCGGACCAGCAGCCGGAACGCGTTCAGCGTCGGGTAGAACTTCTCCCGCAGTCCGCCGAGCAGCAGGTTCGGCGCTTTGTTGGTGAGGGCAACGATCCGGTTCTGCTGCGGTGCCTCCTGCTCGAGCTGACCGCCGAGGCGGCGCTCCACCCGGGTGCCCTTGAAGACGCCGCCACTGGTCAGCACCCGGTGGCCGAAGACGACGGTCGTGATCGCGAGCCAGGTCAGCGGCTCGGCGACGCCGAGCTTGAACAGCGGCCAGAGGCTCTCCCAGAAGAAGCCCCAGAGGAACTCGATCCCGGCCGGGATCGGGATGTGGATCCCCGCGAAGAAGTCCTTCAGCCCGCCCCACCAGTCCAGCGACCAGTACCAGAAGGTCCGCTCGCTGATCCAGTCCTTGGCGTCGGCGACCGCGAACGGGGTGACGACGACCGTGATCAGCAGGAAGAACGCCTCCGCCCAGACCTGGACGAACTTCGCCGGCCGGCTCGGCCAGCGGTCGTCGACCGCCTCGATCACCCGGCGCAGGACCAGCAGGATGACGATCGCGGGGAGGTACTTGTGCCACTGGCCGCCGCCGAGTTCGAAGAAGGCGGCACCCGACTGCAGACCACGCTGGACGTTGTTCGTCGACGTCAGGGATCCGATCTGGTCCTCGAGGAATCCCCAGGCCGACCACACCGCGACCAGCGGCAGCAGGGTGACGGCCAGCAACTCCATCACACCTTGCTGCGTCGGGTCGGAGGTCTCCTCACTCTTGTTGGACGCTGCGTCGCGCCAGCGGTAGAGCGAGGTCGCGCAGGTCCGGATCATGCCGACGGCGGCGGCGATCTGGAGCAGCACACCGATCGAGAACACGCCGGTGCCGAGGCTCGAGTGCGCATGCTCGTCCAGCCAGATCGCGGCCTCGACGCAGGCCTTGAAGCCGAGGAAGCCGGCCAGCCACCAGGTCGTCAGGGGCAGGAGGTTCCGCCACCAGAGCCGGAAGGTGTCTCCGATCAGCTGGACCATCTCGCGGAAACCATCGACGATCGTGCGCATCGCGCCCGATCCTAGGGGAGTCGCGGGTCGCTGGAGCAACTTGCTCGGCAGTTGGTTCAGCCGTAGGTGTCGCGGGGGCCGCGGCCGCCGCGGATGGTGCGGGGGCCCTTGCGCCAACTGGGGGTGTGGGGGCCCTGGACGTTGACCTGGGTGACCGTGCCGTCGCCCAGTTCGGTGTTGAGGCGGCGGACCAGGTCGGGGGCGAGGAGCTTCAGCTGGGTGGCCCACGCAGTGGACGACGTACGCACGGTGAGCACGGTGTTCTCGTAGGACTCCGGCGTACAGTGCTCGGCCATCTCCGGACCGACGATCGACGGCCAGCGCGCCATCACGCCGTGTACGGCGACGTCCACCTCCCAGCCCTGGTCGCGCATCAGCCGGCCGAGCGTGTTGGTCAGTTTCTGTGGATCCCGGTCGTCCGGACGTGCGCTGCTGATCTGGGCGCCGTCGATCCGTGGCCGTCGGCGCGTCCGCTTGACCGGCTTGATCGGGCCGTTCGCGGCCTGCTGCTTCAGCCGCCCGGCGAGCGATTTCGCCAGGTCCAGCCCCTGCTTGTCGTGGTCAGGTTCGTCCGGACGCTCCGGAGCCGCCTCGCTCTCGAAGCCGCTCTCAGAGGAATTCCGGGGTTCAGGCACGCCGCACGGATCCTTCACCGACATCGAACCGGACGCCGCTGAGCTCAGCGGGCACGTCCGCGCCGACCGCCGCGGTCACCAGCACCTGCTCGGCCGGCGCGACCAACTCGGCCAGCCGGTCCCGGCGTTGCGTGTCGAGCTCGGCGAACACGTCGTCAAGGATCAGCACCGGTTCACCCCCGTCCGCTCGAAGCAGTTCGTACGACGCCAGCCGCAGCGCGAGCGCGAACGACCACGACTCACCGTGACTCGCATACCCCTTCGCGGGCAAGTCCCCGAGCCCGAGTACGACGTCGTCGCGATGCGGGCCGACCAGGGACACTCCCCGCTCGAGCTCGTCCTGCCGCTTGTCCTGGACCGCTGCGCTCAGCACCTCGGCGAGTTGCTCCCGCGACACCACACCGGGCTCGAGCAGGACCGACGACTTGTACTCCAGCCGCGCATTACCCTTGCCTCGGGCAACAGCGTCGTACGCGCCGGAGACCAATGGACGCAGGGATTCCAGCAACTCCAGCCGGGTGGCGAGCAGTTCGGACCCGGCCCGGACGAGATGTGAGTCCCAGACCTCGAGCGTGCGCAACTGTCCCTCGGCGGCGCCGGACCGGTTCTGCCGGCGGGCCATCGAGGCGCTGCGCAGCAACGAGTTCCGCTGCTTGAGCACGCGGTCGTAGTCCTGCCGTACGCCGGCCATCCGCGGCGACCGCAAGGTCAGCAACTCGTCCAGGAACCGGCGTCGTTCGGACGGATCGCCCTTCACCAGCGCGAGATCCTCCGGCGCGAACAGCACCGTACGGAGCAGGCCGAGCACTTCCCGTGGCCGCGGTACGGGCGAGCGGTTCACTCGGGCCCGATTTGCCTTCCCAGGATTGATTTCCAGCTCGACGACCACGTCCCGGTCGTACTGGCTGCGGATCTCCGTCCGCACGATCGCCCTGGTGGCTCCGGCCCGGACCAGTGGCGCGTCGTTCGCGACCCGATGTGACCCGAGCGTCGCGGTGTAGTGGATCGCCTCGACCAGGTTGGTCTTGCCGTGGCCGTTCGGCCCGACGAAGGCGGTCACGCCCGGAGCGAGCTCGACCTCCGCCTGCGCGTAGGACCGGAAGTCGAGCAGACCCAGGGCGGTGACATACACCTCAGTGCTTGGGCGGTGTCGCGTACGACGGGTCCGCGGCCTCGGCGCCCTTCACCGCGTGACCGCCGAACTGGTTGCGCATCGCGGCGATCGCCTTCATCGCCGGCGAGTCCTCCTGCCGGGAGGCGAACCGGGCGAACAGCGCGGCCGAGATGGCCGGCATCGGCACCGCGTGGTCGATCGCGGCCTCGACGGTCCAGCGGCCCTCACCCGAGTCGTCGGCGTACCCGCGGATCTTGGCCAGGTGGTTGTCGTCCTTCAGCGAGGCGACCAACAGGTCGAGCAGCCAGGACCGGATCACGGTGCCCTCGCGCCAGGACTCGAACGCCTCCGGCACGTTCTCGACGACGTCGGCGGCCTCGAGCAGCTCGTAGCCCTCGGCGTACGCCTGCATGATGCCGTACTCGATGCCGTTGTGGACCATCTTCGAGAAGTGCCCGGCGCCGACCTTGCCGGCGTGCACGAAGCCGAACTCACCCTCGGGCTTCAGCGCCTCGAAGATCGGCATCACGATGTCGACGGTGTCCTTGTCGCCGCCGCACATCAGGGCGTAGCCGTTCTCCAGGCCCCAGACGCCACCGGACACACCGCAGTCGACGAAGCGGATGTCCTTCTCGGCGAGCTGGGCGGCCCGGCGGGTGTCGTCGGTCCAGCGGCTGTTGCCGCCGTCGATCACGATGTCGCCGGGGGAGAGCAGGTCCGAGAGCTCGTCGACGACCGCATCGATCGCCTGCACCGGCACCATGATCCAGACCACCTTGGGCTGGCCGGGCGCGGTGAGCTTGCCGACCATGTCGGCCAGGTCCTTGGCGTCGGAGATGTCCGGGTTGTGGTCGAACCCGACCACGGTGTGGCCTGCGTTGCGGATCCGCTGGCGCATGTTGCCGCCCATCTTGCCGAGACCGACAAGGCCGAGCTCCATCGTGAATCCCCTTGTTCTGTTGGCTTTCAGCTGTTCAGGCGGACCGGCATCAGGACGTACCGGAACTCGCTGATCGGATCACCGTCGAAGTCCCGCACACCGGTCAGCTCGGCCGGCTTGGTCGCCTGCGTGAAGGCCAGGTGCGCGACCGGCGTACCGATCGCGTTCAGGCCGTCGAGCAGGTACGTCGGGTTGAAGCCTACGGTCACCGGCTCACCGGACATGCGGGCCTCGATCGACTCGGATGCCTGGGCCTCGTCACCGCTGCCGGCGTCCAGGGTCACGGTGTCGTCGCTGAACGTCAGCCGGACCGGCGCGTTCCGCTCGGCCACCAGGGCCACGCGCTTGACCGCCTCGACCAGCGTGGCGGTGTCGATCCGGACCCGGGTCGCGATCGCGGCGTCGGTCGGGATGATGCCGCGAACCTTCGGGAACTCGCCGTCCAGCAGGCGGGTGGTCGCCCGCCGGTTGCCGCCGGAGACCTCGCCCTCGAAGCCGACGATGCCGTCACCGGTGCCCGGCGCGGCGAGCGAGACGATCACGTCCGATCCGGTCATCGCCTTCGCGGTCTCGGACAGCACCCGGGCCGGCACCAGTGCGGCCGCGGACGCGTCGGGGGACTGCGGGTTCCACTCGAGTTCGCGGATCGCCAGCCGGTAGCGGTCGGTGGCCAGCAGCGAGATCGTGGATCCCTCGATCTCGACCCGGACGCCGGTCAGCACCGGAAGCGTGTCCTCACGCCCGGCCGCGGTCACCACCTGCGAGACCGCCTGGGCGAAGACGTCGGCCTTGACCGTCCCGCTCGCGGCCGGAAGCTCCGGCAGGGCCGGATATTCCTCGGTGGGAAGCGTCTGGAGCGTGAAGCGCGAACTGCCACAGGTGACTTGGACCTTCGCGCCGTCGACGGCGATGTCCACCGGCTGGTTCGGAAGGCTCTTGGAGATGTCAGCGACCAGCCGGCCGGAGATCAGGCACTTCCCGCTGTCGGCCACCTGCGCAGGCACGGTGACCCGGACGGAGGTCTCGTAGTCGAAACCGGACAGGGTGATCTGCCCGTCCTCGGCCTCGATCAGGAGGCCGGCAAGGATCGGGACGCTGGGACGACTGGGCAAGCTGCGCGCGGCCCAGGCCACCGACTCGGCCAGTACGTCGCGCTCGACGCGAAACTTCACCGCTGGGTGCCTCCTGATTCGGCTGTGTGCCAGGCAGATCCTGCCACGGACAAGTGTGCTCTGCGCCAATCGGGCGTGACGTGGCGCTTCGGGCGGGTCGCGTCGGCGTCGTTCCGGTGGTTCTGCGTGCTGCCCCTCATTGTGCTCCGAGGACAGCCTGACAGGTGCCGCAAGCCGGCGCGAGACCGGGGTTTTCCCCAGGTTGGGCCGCTCGATCGTTTTGTGGACTGGGAACTCTCTACAGATTCCATAGGGTTCTTAGCACCGGTGGATACTGTGGAAAAGCGACGACTTCGCAGGTCAGGTACCGAATCGGCGTGTGGACGGGGTGTGGACGAATCCCGGTCTGTCTGAGGACGCCTGGTGATGAAGAATTCTGTCCCCACAGCGAATCCACAACACACAGCGATGTGTCCACGGTGATACCCCCAGTTATCCACAGGAGTATCCCCAGGCTGTGTGGTTCCGGTGACCGCGTCGTAGCACTCGGCGTACAGAATTCTGGACGCGGTCACCGGACCTCATTGCTGCTTCGCCTGGTGCTTGATCCGGTTCGTCAGTTCCGTCACCTGGTTGAAGACGCTGCGTCGCTCCGACATCAACTGCCGGATCTTCCGCTCGGCGTGCATCACGGTGGTGTGGTCGCGGCCGCCGAACTGCTGACCGATCTTCGGCAACGAGAGGTCGGTGAGCTCGCGGCACAGGTACATGGCGATCTGCCGCGCGGTCACCAGCACCCGACTGCGGCTCGAGCCACACAGGTCGTCGATCGACAGACCGAAGTACGACGCGGTCTGGCCCATGATCATGCTGGCCGTCACCTCGGGCTTGCTGCCTTCGGGGATCAGGTCCTTCAGCACGATCTCGGCCAGGCTCAGGTCGACCGGCTGCCGGTTCAGGCTGGCGAACGCGGTGACGCGGATCAGTGCGCCCTCGAGTTCACGGATGTTGGTCTGCACCTTCGAGGCGATGAACTCCAGCACCTCCGGCGGTGCGGTCAGCCGCTCGGTGGCCGCCTTCTTCCGCAGGATCGCGATCCGGGTCTCCAGGTCGGGCGGCTGGATGTCGGTGATCAGGCCCCACTCGAACCGGTTCCGCAGCCGATCCTCCAGCGCCTCCAGGCGTTTCGGCGCCCGGTCGGAGCTGATCACGATCTGCTTGTTCGCGTTGTGGAGGGTGTTGAAGGTGTGGAAGAACTCCTCCTGGGTCTGGATCTTGCCCTCGAGGAACTGGATGTCGTCGATCAGCAAGACGTCGACATCGCGATACCGGCGCTGGAACTGGGACGCCTTGTCGTCGCGGATCGCGTTGATGAAGTCGTTGGTGAACTCTTCGCTCGACACGTACCGGACCCGGGCCCCGGTGTAGAGGCTGCGGACGTAGTGGCCGATCGCGTGCAGCAGGTGGGTCTTGCCGAGACCGGAGTCGCCGTAGATCAGTTGCGGGTTGTACGCCTTGCCAGGCGCCTCGGCGACGGCGACCGCGGCCGCGTGGGCGAACCGGTTCGAGCTGCCGATGACGAAGGTCTCGAAGGTGTACTTCGGGTTCAGCCGCGCCTCACCCTGTGCCTCGGTGGCCGGCTGGGGCATCCCGTTCGGCGGTGGGGCGACCGAGCCGAGCTGGTGACCGAACGGCTGCTGCTGCGGCGCGGGACCTCGGGGCTGCTCGTAGTGCTGCGGCGCCGGCTCCTGCCGCTGCGGCGGGCTGAACTGTGGCGCGTTGTGGTCCGGTTGGCTCAGCGCGGACTGGATCGTCGGCTGGTACGCCCCGTCGGTCCGCAGCGGCTCGCGTACGACGGGCTGCGGCGGCGCCTGCGTTTCACGCAGTTCCGGGTCGAGCGACGGGTCGACCGTCACGGCGATCCGGATGTCGCGGCCGAAGCTCTCCGACAGGATCCGCTCGAGGTCTGGGCGCAGCCGGGTCTCCAGCTGGCCGCGGGTGAAGTCGTCGGGCACCGCGACGATGGCGGTGCTCTCGTGCAGCGTCACGGGGCGGGAGTTGGTCAGCCAGGCACGCTGGTTCGGCGGGAGGCCCGCGAGGACCCGGGTCCAGGCATCACCGAGGTCCGTCACCGGACCCGGTCCTTCGGCTCGTGGCTCGGCAACCCGAGGCCCACCGAGCTGCGGCTCGGCCACCCGAACCTCAGCAGTGCCGCTCTCATTGTTCGCACGCCTATCACCCTCGTTCCGCACCGGTCCTGCTCCGTCCCCGTACACGGGGCGATCGTTTCCTGGCGGTTCAGCCGGTCCTCGTGCACCGGTCCAGTTGTTGCTGGTCTCACCGGAGTACCTGAGATTGCCGACCACCGGTGCGGCACCGAAGTACGCCGTACCCGCTGGAGGCTCGGGGGTGGGCGCCGGCGTCGGCGCCGGGCCGGTCGGCAGCTCGGTGGCTGCTCGCTCCAGCTCGGAGCGATACCCGTAGCCCTGGTACCGCGGGCGGTACCCGGACTCGGGGGGCTCGGGGAGGGGAATCGGAAGAGAGGGGCTGAGGTGATCGGCCGGATCGGTCCGCGGCGCCGGCTCCGGGGCCGACGGGATCTCGGACCGGAAGTCCACCGCCGGTTCCGGCCTCAGATCCTGTCTGCCGTCGACGGTGTATTCCACCTCTGTGATTTCCGCACTGGCGGAATGGTCCTCGACCACGCGTTGCTCCCCGAATCCATCGCTGCGGTGGCCGGCGCGTTCCGGGCTGGACCCGTTCAGCGCGACCGTTAGACCCGACACCCGTGCAGCCGGTGCGTCGCCCGTTCCGGCTCGGCGCGGTTGCCGTTGTCCGCAGTCGGGCGCCGCACTTTCCACACGGTTGTCCACAACTGTGAACGACGCGTGGAGCAGGTTGGTTACCGATCGCGGGGTGTGGGACCTCTGGTGTGAGGGAGAGACGCTAACAAGTCTGCCCAGCCTGCTACAAGCCGTCATCCACAGGCTATGAACAGCAATTTGGGGGAAACGTCCGGCGTGTCGGGTGGACGCCGGAGCGTAGTCGTGTTGGGCAGATCGCGGTCGGTGACTATCCTGACCACTGCGTGACGACCGGTGACCGACCGTGTGCCCAGTATTCTGTCCACAGGCCTGTGGATAACTATGGGGATGGCTGGTTTGACCTGTCCACAGGCGGCCACGTACCGTTGATCAGTCGGTGTTGAACCGGCCCTTTTGTGCTGCGCTCCCTGCTGGACCACACTGGTTCCTGAGTGGCGTGTGTGCAGGACAGCACCAGCGGCAGATCTATCAGTGGATCTGTCGATCATTGTGATCTCGAGTAACCGGAGTCATTCCAGTGAGCAAGCGGACGTTCCAGCCGAACAACCGTCGCCGGCACAAGAAGCACGGCTTCCGTCTTCGGATGCGTACCCGTGCCGGGCGCGCGATCATCGCCGCCCGCCGTGGCAAGGGTCGTCAGCGCCTCGCGGCCTGACCGACCTCCTCGACGGTGACCACCTCGTGTTGCCCGCGTCGAACCGGTTACGCCGGTCCGACGACTTCCGCCGCGCCGTCCGATCGGGACGGCGGGCCGGGCGGCGTGCGGTGGTCCTCCATCTGTTGGTGCGGGACGACCGGGCGGACGACGCTCAGGCCGCGCCCGCTCGCGTCGGATTCGTGGTGAACAAGGCGGTGGGCAACGCGGTTCTGCGGAACCGGGTCCACCGCCGTCTGCGTGCCGTCCTGAGCACGCGGCTCCCTGATCTACCGGCCGGCAGCCTGACCGTCGTCCGCGCCCTTCCGTCGTCCGCTTCGGCGTCGTACGACGAACTGGCCGCGGACGTCGACGGTGCGCTGCGGCGGATCCTGGACCCACGATGAGGATCAATCCCGTGAAGAGCGGGATCATCGGTTTTCTGAAGTTGTACCGGCTGACCATCAGCCCGATGTACGGGCAGGTGTGCAGGTTCTACCCGAGTTGTTCGGCGTACGCCCTGGAGGCGGTCGAACGCCACGGCGCGGTGCGCGGTTGCTGGCTGGCGGCGAGGAGACTCGTTCGCTGCCACCCGTGGAACCCCGGCGGCTACGACCCCGTTCCACCCACAGATGTCGACCAGCGCGGAGACTCGATCTCCGCCAACCAGCCCGGGCCGTCTAGCGACGCCGGGCCTGCGCAGCGAGGTGCTTGAGTGACTCTTCTGGCCATCCCCGAACTCGCGTTGTGGGACGGGATCGTAGACCTGTTCAACGCCGTCATGACGCCCCTGTACTGGGCTGTCTCGGCGTTGCTCGTCGGCTGGCACTGGCTACTCAGCCAGGTGCTCGACCCGAACGGTGGCTGGGCCTGGGCGCTCTCGATCGCCGGCCTGACCGTCGTCATCCGGACCTTGCTGATTCCGCTGTTCGTCCGGCAGATCCGCTCCAGCCGGAACATGCAGCTCCTGCAGCCGAAGATGAAGGAGCTGCAGAAGAAGTACGGCCACGACCGGGAGAAGCTCGGTCAGGAAATGATGAAGCTGTACAAGGAGACCGGGACGAACCCGTTCTCCTCGTGCCTGCCGCTGCTGCTCCAGTCGCCGATCTTCCTCGCCCTGTTCCGGGTGCTGGACTACGCGGCGAACGGCAAGGCTCACAGCAAGATCATGGAGCCGTACGTCGAGTCGCTGCAGCACGCCAAGATCTTCGGAGCGGAGATCTCGCAGACCTTCCTGAAGGCGAGCGGTCCGGGCGAGAACAACGTCAAGATCGTCGCGATCGTGCTGATCATCCTGATGACCGCGACGATGTTCACCACGCAGCTGCAGCTGATGCGCAAGAACATGCCGAAGGAAGCCCTGACCGGCCAGGCCGCGCAGATGCAGAAGATCATGCTGTACGTCTTCCCGGTCTTCTTCCTGATCGGTGGCTTCAACTTCCCGATCGGTGTGCTGATCTACTGGTTCGTCTCCAACGTGTGGACGATGGGTCAGCAGTTCTACGTGATCCGCCGCAACCCGGCTCCGGGCACGCCGGCGTACGACGCGATGGAGGCCCGCAAGCGCGAGCACAACCTGCGCGCGGGCAAGCCGGCCGACGAGGGCCTGGCGTCCGCCGACGGTACGGCGGAGCCCGGTTCGGACCGGCGTCCGGCGCAGCGGCAGCAGCCGAAGCGGCAGTCGCGCAGCGACCGCAGGGGCGGAGCTGCGGCCGGCGGTGCCGCGAGCGGCGTGGCGGACTCCGACGGCGCGGCGGACGGTGCGAAGGCCGCCAGCAATGGGCAGGCGTCGAACACCCCGCCGAACGCGGCGAAGAAGACTCAGGCCGGTGCTGCCAAGAAGCAGCCGGCCGGCAAGAAGAGGACGGCGGCCAAGCGCCAGCCGGCGGCGAAGTCGGCCGCCCAGAAGAAGGCGGCGCAGAAGAAGTCCGGCGGATCACGCTGACCCGCCTGCGCTATTCCTCTTCCTGCTTGTGTATGACCTGGGTCCCCGTGGGGCGGATCTCGACATTGTGAAGGAGTGGCCGTGAGCGACGGCATGCAGAACAACGAGGCGACAGAGGAGTCCACCGACTCCGCTGCCGATCGTCTGAAGGCGCTCGAGGCGGAGAGCGACATCGCCGCCGACTACCTCGAGGAGTTGCTGGACATCGCCGACCTCGACGGTGACATCGACATGGACATCGACGGCGACCGCGCCGCGGTCTCGATCGTCGGTGCGGAGCTGAACAACCTCGTCGGCGAGAACGGCAAGGTCCTCGAGGCGCTGCAGGAGCTCACCCGACTGGCCGTGTACCGGGAGACCGGTGAGCGGTCGCGGTTGATGCTCGACGTGTCGAACTACCGCGCGAACCGGAAGGCCGAGCTGGAAGAGGTCGGCCGGAAGGCCGTCGAGGAGGCGAAGGCGTCCGGGACCCCGGTACGCCTGGACCCGATGACGCCGTTCGAGCGCAAGGTCGTCCACGACGTGGTGGCCGCCGCCGGCCTGACCAGTGAGTCCGAGGGCGAGGAGCCGCGCCGCCGCGTCGTCGTCCAGCCGTCGTGATCCGATGATCGCCGGACGTGTGACCTTGTGACCGAACCTGTTTCACGTGAAACGCCGCCGCTCGTGGAGAAGCTGTATCCACGAGCGGCGGTTCGGCTTGCGGCGTACGCCGAACTGCTGGCCACCGAGGGAACTCTCCGCGGGCTGATCGGCCCGCGTGAGGTTCCGCGGCTGTGGGATCGCCATCTGCTGAACTGCGCGGTCCTCGAGCGGCTGGTCCCCGAGGAGTCGACGGTCGCCGACATCGGCACCGGTGCCGGCCTGCCGGGGATCGTGCTTGCTCTTGTTCGTCCTGACCTCAACGTGTCGCTCGTCGAGCCGTTGCTCCGGCGCACGACGTTCCTCCAGGAGGCAGTCGAGTCCCTCGAACTCGACAACGCCACTGTGGTCCGCGCACGGGCCGAAGAACTTCCGCCGGCGTCGTACGACGTGGTGACTTCCCGGGCCGTCGCTCCCTTGGGCAAACTGGCCGGGTGGTGCCTGCCACTGTGCGTCGAAGGGGGGCTGATGCTGGCGATGAAAGGCTCGTCCGTCGAGGAGGAATTGGACGCCTCCGAACGCGAACTCGAAGCCCTCGGAGCCGAGGTGTGGCACATTCACCAACTCGGCGTCGATGAACTGGCCCAGCCGACGACAGTCGTGAGTATTGTGGCCGGACGTGCTGCAGGGGGATCCCGGCACGGAAGACGCGGGAGGTGAGTGGGTTGGTGAGTCGTGCCCTCGGATGGCCCGAGAAGAGCACCGGGGAAGCCAAGAGTTCCCAGGCGGTCGGCTGGCCCGCACAACCCGCATCCAACTCCCAACTGCTGACGGCAGACCCCGAGCCGGCGAGCGACGAGTACCCGCCGCCGATCGACAGTTCTGCCCTCCGGACGGTCGCCGCGACCGGCCTCGACCAGGCACTGGAAACCACGTCCGCTCCCGACGAGTCTCCCGTTTCACGTGAAGGTGGGGAGCCGGGAGATGATGGTGTTTCACGTGAAACGGCATCGTTGGTGGATGCCGACGACAACTTCTCCGAGTCTCCACCGCCTGTGGATGACGACCGCATGAAACTGCCTTCGCACACGGGGATTCGTCCACAGAAGCCTGTGGATGAAGCTGGGGGCAGACCCGCCCCGACCCCTACCGACATCCTCTTCGGGCCAAGTCCCGCACCTATTGGAATGGGCGCTATGACTGCCGCACAGATCGCCGCGCGGGCCACGTCGGACGAGCTTCAGCGACGACTTCTCGAGACTCCGATCGCCGCCGCCACCGAACGGACCCTGCTGGTGAATGAAGGACGCACTATGGGCCGCGAGTTCCCGCTGCCTGCCGAGACCCGGGTCTTCGTCGTCGCCAACCAGAAGGGTGGCGTCGGCAAGACCACGACGACCGTGAACGTCGCCGCCGGGCTCGCGCTGTACGGCGCGCGGATCCTGGTCATCGACCTCGACCCCCAGGGCAACGCCTCGACGGCCCTGGGCATCGATCACTCGGAAGGCACCCCGGGTGTCTACGAGGCGGTCATCGAGGGCGAGTCTCTGGGGAAGCTTCTCCAGCCCTGCGCCGAGCACCCCGGGATCATGGTGATCCCGGCAACCATCGACCTGGCCGGTGCCGAGATCGAACTCGTCAGCATCGTGGCCCGGGAGAGCCGGCTGAAGCGCGCCCTCGACGCGCACCTGGCCGAGACCGAGGCCGCGGGCGAGAAGTACGACTACGTCTTCATCGACTGCCCGCCGTCGCTCGGCCTGCTGACGGTCAACGCGCTGACCGCCGCCCGCGAGGTCCTGGTCCCGATCCAGAGCGAGTACTACGCGCTCGAAGGTCTGTCCCAGCTCCTCCGCCACATCGACATGGTGAAGTCACACCTGAACCCGGGCCTCGACGTCTCCACCATCCTCCTCACGATGTACGACGCCCGTACCAAGCTGGCCGGTGAAGTAGCGGCGGAGGTTCGGGGTCACTTCCGTGACGCCGTACTGCGGACCGCCGTACCCCGCTCGGTGCGGATCTCGGAGGCACCGAGCCACGGGCAGACGGTTCTTGCGTACGACCCGGCATCTGCCGGAGCGCTCTCCTACTTGGAGGCCTCCCGTGAGATCGCCATGCGCAACAACACCTGATCCGTCGACGGCCCTGGCCCGCCCGGCGTACTGGGACACCGGTTACGGTTGCTCCAGCAGGATTCCTGGGCGGGCTGTTTCACGTGAAACGGTGCTCGGTAGGACCGCAGGACATCAGCAGGTTGTCGAACTCGAGGGAGCGCGATGAACACCCGACTCGGACGCGGACTTGGTGCGCTGATCCCCAGCACGCCGGCTCCTGGGACCACCGCCACCCTCGGCAGCAAGTCCAGTTCGATTCCGGGAGCGCCCCCGGCCGTAAGGCGTGAGTCGGAGCTCGCCGCGGTGCCGGGTGCCGAGTTCGCCGAGATCGAGGTCTCGAAGATCACCCCGAACCCGAAGCAGCCGCGCAGCGTCTTCGACGAGGAGGCGATGGAGGAGCTCGTCCACTCGGTGAAGGAGATCGGGCTGCTTCAGCCGATCGTCGTTCGCCGGCTGGAGCATGACAAGTACGAGCTGGTGATGGGTGAGCGCCGCTGGCGCGCGACCCAGATGGCCGGCCTCGCCACGATCCCGGCCATCGTCCGCGACACCTCGGACGACGTGATGCTGCGAGACGCGCTGCTGGAGAACCTGCACCGAAGCCAGCTGAATCCGCTCGAGGAAGCAGCGGCGTACCAGCAGATGCTCGACGACTTCGGCTGCACCCAGGAAGTCCTCGCCACCCGGATCGGCCGCTCGCGCCCGCAGATCTCGAACACGCTGCGCCTGCTGAAACTCCCGGCCGGCGTACAGCGCCGCGTAGCCGCCGGTGTCCTGTCCGCGGGTCACGCCCGCGCGCTGCTCGGCCTCCCCAGCGGCGACGCCATCGAGCGCCTGGCCCAGCGCATCGTTGCCGAAGGCCTCTCCGTCCGCACCGTCGAGGAGATCGTCGCCCTGGGCGACATGAACGCCGACGACGCCACCCCGGCCCAACGCCGCCGCAACAAGCCGGTCGCGCCCCGCCTGGTCGACCTGGCCGACCGCCTCTCCGACCGGTTCGAGACCCGCGTCAAGGTCGACCTCGGCAAAACCAAGGGCAAGATCACCGTAGAGTTCGCGTCCCTGGACGACCTAGAACGCATCGTCACCCTCATGGACCCCAACAAGCCCAACCCGTAATCCGGGGCAAGCAGGACGCCCACCTCCGCGGCCAGCGCCACCACCCTCGCGGCCGGCCCACAAGCTTGGTGGGCAGTCCCCCGGCCTCCATCTCCCCGGCAGCCTCCTGTGCGGACACAACCGCGCTCCCGGAGCCTGAAGGGCGCCCTCCTCCGCGCCGACCTCCCGGCGCCACCGCCCTCGCGACCACTCCCCGAGGAGTGGGCCCCGCAAGCCACGCCCGTACGCGCGGCGCGACGCCACCACTCATCTCCGTCACCAAGGCGCCCGGTGTCGCACGCCCTTCAGGCGGCCGCTGACCGCCCAGGCGCCGACCCAGGACCTTGCTCGACGCGCCCCAAGCGTCCCGACCCATCGTGGGCACCCCGACGAGCCAAGGTCCGCAGCTGCTTGACCGGCAACGCGTCGGGGCTCGTCGCCTTTCACGCACCAGAGCCCTGGAGCAGCCGACTGTCCCAGAGTCCTGGAGCAGGCCGACGCTGCCGGGGCACGCGGAGTGGGTTGCCGATACACCAGTGGGACTCGCGGGCTGCGCGCTCTTGAGCGGTGACCGGACGGGCAGCACCGGTGGCGTTGAGACTCTGGGTGAGAGCAGGCAGCCGGGACGCACATCCCACGTGTGCAACCACGGCGCGACCACACGGTCTCGGCCTCCGGCGTACGGCTGACCACCGGAGGGCACGGCCGCTCCGGCGCACATCCGTCCACCCACGCACCGACCGACCCGGCGGCGTAGTCGCATAGGCGACCTCGGACAGGCCGACCTCGGACAGGCCCGCTGGCAGGCCGTACGCGGACTGCCCGGGCCGGTACGTCCGGGCGGCTCCAGTCGGCTGGACGCGCGGTCTCGCCCGGTGTCTCGTACTCGGTGGGGCCACGCCGGCGCTCCCCGACCCGGCTTGGTCGGGGCGGCCCTGGCCGGCTGGACGCCCGGTCCCGCCCTGATGCCCCGCGGAGCAACGCCGGCGCTCGCCGACCCGGCTCGGTCGGGGCGGCCCTGGCCGGCTGGACGCCCGGTCCCGCCCTGATGCCCCGCGGAGCAACGCCGGCGCTCGCCGACCCGGCTTGGCTGGGCGATGCGGGCGTCCCTTTGGTCCAGCAGTTCCTCGGCGGCACGCTCTCCACCCAGGGAAGCTTCCCGCCGATCCGGTGTAGCTAGTCGGTCCTTCGGATGTACCGAAGAACGGGAGACAGTAGCTCGAACCCGGCTCGGTGCGCGCCGGGGCGGGCCTGGGTGCGAGCCGGGGGACTACTACCCGTCCTTCGGTACGGACGGACGCCGTCGAAGTCCAGGGGCCGACGAGGGCGGTTGCGGAGAGCACCGGCGCCTGCGGTCGGCGGGGTAGTGCGAGCTCGCTGGCCTCGTTCGACCCGCACTCGCTGGCCGACCTGGCCGCGGTTTCGGACAGCCGGCCTCGGGTGGGCCTGAGCCACGGGAGGTAGGCGCCTGAAGCCAGCCGACGGGTTGATCTCGAAGACGGCGGCGCCGGTCAGCGAGGCGGCCCGCCCGAGCCGGTCTGAGCTTTGCGACTGCCCGCTTCTCGGTACGGTCGGCGGACTGGGGATGGCGGACTTGGGCAGTTGCCAAGAGGACCCGGCACCGGGTGGGCGGAGTATGTCGAGCTCGCCCGGCGGAATCTGCGCTACCAAGCCTTTCGGATGTTTCACATGAAACATCAGTCCCGCGGTGGCTTGTCGACCTGGCTGCGGCTGTTGGTCTGACCGTCTCAGCGTGCACCGCACGGCGATTTAGTAGTCGGTCGCGATTGGCCCAGGACGGTGTCCCGCCTGGTCGCGCGGGTCGGGTGGTCGCGTGGGTCGGCGGGGAAGCGGGCGAAACCGCTGGATTGCTCTGTGGGCGTGATTCTTAGCGTTCTGCTGGCCGCAGTTCGGAGTTGGACGACGGTGTCGGCCTGCGGCGGGCTTGGTGCGCGAGGGTGCTTAGGATCGCGCTGGGGGAGGAATTCTGAGGGTTCGGTGGGCTTGCGGTTCTGTCGACCGATCGCTGGGATTTGTCGACAAAGATACTTGGGGACTTGCGGCGAATGTTTCATGTGAAACATTCGCGGGCTCGGTGGCTTTGATGAGGTCGGTGGAGAGGCGCCAGGGGATCGCCTCATCGCCGCAGGAGGTAGCCAGCTGAAGGTCTCGCCGGCCGGTGACCTCACCAGCCTCCGAGACCTCGTCGCTCCCCAACACAGATCCACGTGCCGCGAGTTCCGGCGCGGGGGCCAGGAACCTGAGCTTGAGAGCGAGGCGGTTGTCCCGGGCGTGTGTGGTGGATCTGGTTGCGCCAGGCGCGGGTCGGCTGGGTGAGCTCGTGGAGGGGTGTGACGAGGGGCAAGCTGGCGGCTCGCGGGGTTAGCGGCCCAGGAGTTCGTGGGTGGTTTTGCGCTCGGCGTAGAAGGAGAGGAAGGGGATGGTGCCGGCGAGGGCCATCAGGATCAGGCGGGGGAGGGACCAGCGGACCCGGCGGAAGAGGTCGAAGGTGCCGAGCAGGTAGATGACGTACAGGAAGCCGTGGAGTGGGCCGACGACGTCCATTGCGCTCGGGTCGTCGGCGAGGTACTTCAGCGGCATCGCGACGAACAGCAGCACCAGCAGCATGACACCGACGATGTAGGCGATCACGCGATACCGGGTGAGTGCACCGCGGACGGCCGGCGTGAGTGGCTGCGGGGTGGCGGAGGTGGCGGGGTCGGCTGGTGAGGTCACGCTGAAACGGTACCGCTCGACTCCACAGCCGCACCGGCCTGGTCACCATCTCCATCAGGCGAACCACCGGACCCACCATCGGTCCCGTCACCGGAGCCGTCAGGCTCCGCGTCGGTCCGGTGTGCGTCCATGACCATGCGCCACCACATCCACAAGGTGAAGGCCGCGAAGATCCACCACTGGAAGGCGTACGCGACGTTCCGGAGCCCGGCGTGGTCGGTCGGGGGTGGAGGCGGCTGTACGACGGCCGGCGCAGGGGAAGGTACGTCGCCGGACTCGACCGACGCCTGGATGACGAAAGCGTCGTACAACCGGTAGTCGACCATGTGAACGATCGTCGGGATGCGCAGCGACGACAGCACCCGCCCTTTGGCGGCGTCGCCGGACGAGTCCTCAGCCTCCGAGGCCGTCACCGTTCCCGTCAGCTTCACCGGCCCGGAGGGCGCCGCCGCGGCCGGATCGTTGACCGAGGCAACCCAGCCGCGGATGACCATCACGGCACCCGAACCGTCAACCATCAAAGGGCTCGCGACCCAGAACCCGTCCCGATCACCCTGCCGCCGATCCGCGATGAACACCTGGTCCGCACCCGCCGCCCAAGTACCGCTCACGGTCACGCGCCGGCCGACAGCCTTCGCCGGCAGACCTTCGTCGATGGAGAACAGCGACTGCAACGCGACCGGCGCACCCTCGGCCCGCTTGGCCGTGGCCGCGTCCGTCTTCGACCGGTACACGTCCAGCTGCCACACACCCAGCACGGACATCACCGCAGCAATAGCCAATGCCAGAAGCAACAATCCGGACCACCGCGGCGTCAGTACTGTCCGCCACAGCGGCCGTCCATCCATCAGGACCTCAACAACGAGCCGCGGCCGCAGCCAGCAGGTCGCGGCACAGCACACCCAGCTCGACGCCCGCAGCCTCAGCCGCCAGCGGCACCAACGACGTCTCCGTCATCCCCGGAGCGACATTGACCTCCAGGAACCACGGCACGCCCGAAGCGTCCACCACGAGGTCCGACCGCGACAGATCCCGCAAGCCCAACGCCTCGTGCGCCGTGACCGCAGCCGAAGCACACGCGGCCGCGACGCCGTCACCCAGCTGAGCAGGTACGACGAACTGCGTGGCGCCGGCGGTGTAGCGGGCTTCGTAGTCGTAGAACCCGGAGTCCGGCCGGATCTCCACCGCGGGCAGGGCGCGTGGCCCATCGCCCGTGTCGACCACGGTCACCGCGATCTCGGTCCCGTCGATGTACTGCTCGATCAGCGCGACCGGCCCGTACGCATAGCAGTTCACCATCGCCGACGGCAGCTCCTCGGCCGACCGCACGATGGACGCACCGAGCGCCGAACCGCCTCGGGCCGGCTTGACCACCAGCGGCAGCCCGATCTGGTGGATCACCGCCTCCATCAGCGCGGCGGCGCCCAGCTCGCGGAACGTCTCGTGCCCAAGCACCACTGACGAGGGTGTTTGCAGTCCGGCGGCGCCGACCATGGTGGATGCCACCGGCTTGTCGAAGGCCGTCCGGCACGCTGCCGCGTCGGCGCCGACGTACGGAACGCCGTACAGGTCGAGGACCTGGCGGAGCGCGCCGTCCTCGCCTGTGACGCCGTGCAGGACGGGGAAGACCGCGTCCGGCGGATCCTCGCGGAGCCGCTCGACCAGGCTGGCATCGACGTCACGCTGCTCGACCTCGACGCCGACGCTGCGCAGGGCGTCGGCGACCCGTCGGCCGGACCGGAGCGAGACGTCCCGCTCGTGTGACAGTCCGCCTGCCAGTACCAGCACTCGACCCAGATCACTCATCACAAATATCCCGATCACTCGTGGGCGACTCCGGCACGGTCGCCGGTCCCGAGGCCCACTGGAACGGTACCGCTACCGCGTCAAGGACCCCCGGCCGCCCGCAGATCCATTGCGCAACCTTTGCGCACTGGTCGTCAGGTCAACTCCGGACCTGGGGCGTCGTACCCGTGCCCGGCGCCTGGTGGTAGCGGGCCGAAGGTCTGCCGGAGTTCGAGCTCCTCGTGGATCACCGCGGCCAGCCGGCCGACGCCTTCGGTGATCCGCTCCGGCGTCGGATGACAGTACGACAGCCGCATGCACTGCGACCCGAAACCGTCGGCGAAGAAGGCGGTTCCGGGGACGTAGGCCACCCGCGCGGTGACCGCGCGCGGCAGCATCGCCTTCGCGTCCAGCCCGTCCGGCAGGGTCAGCCAGACATAGAACCCGCCACCCGGCCTGGTCCAGGTCGTTGCCGCAGGCATCTTTTCGGTCAGCGCCGCCAGCATCGCGTCGCGGCGCTCCCGGTACATCTCCCGGAACTGCTTGACCTGCCCGAGCCAATCGTGCCGGGTCAGGTACGACGAGATCGCGAGCTGACTGAAGACCGGCGGACACAGGGTCGCGGATTCCTGTGCCAGCACGAGTTTCTCGCGTACGGCGTGCGGCGCGACCGCCCAGCCGACCCGGAAGCCCGGCGCGAACGTCTTCGAGAACGAACCGAGGTAGATCACGCCCTCGCGGTCGTCGGCGCGCAGCGCCCGCTGCGGCTCGCCGTCGAAGCCGAGCAACCCATACGGGTTGTCCTCCAGCACCAGCAAGTCAGCGCGCTGACAGATCTCCAGCACGCGCGCCCGTCGCTCGTTGGACAGCGAGACACCGGCCGGATTGTGGAAGTTGGGGATCGTGTAGAAGAACTTGATCCGCTTGCCGGCCGCACGCACCGCCGTGATCGCCTGCTCCAGCGCCTCCGGTACGACGCCGTCGTCGTCCATCGCGACGTGGACGACCTCGCACTGGTACGCACGGAAGACGCCGAGGGCACCGACGTACGACGGCGCCTCGCAGATCACCACGTCACCCGGGTCGCAGAACACCCGCGTGACCAGGTCAACGGCCTGCTGGCTCCCGACGGTCACGACGACGTCGTCCGGGTGGGCGTCGATCCCCTCCAGCCGCATCATGTCGCAGATCTGGTCTCGCAGGACCGGATCGCCCTGGCCGGAGCCGTACTGCATCGCCACCGCGCCGTTGTCGCTCACCAGGTCGCGGACCGCGCCGCCGACCACGTCGAGGGGGAGTCCAGCGATGTTCGGCATGCCGCCGGCCAGCGAGACCACTTCGGGCCTGCTGGCGACCGAGAACAGTGCCCGGATCTCGGATGCGGTCATGCCCTTGGTCCGTGCTGCGTACCGGTCGACGTAGTTGTCGAGACGGGTCTGCCGGACATCAGGCACGTCAGCACTCACAGAGCCACTCCACGGTGATCGAGGGGGAAGTCACCAGATTACGCCGGACCATCCCGAGCGCGCCTGGGCTGTGGAACGGCGTGACCTCTCACTACCATGCCTTATAGGGGCAGGTTCCGACCATGCCGCGGACTGGCTGCTGAGACAGTCTGCGGTGGGGTGCGGCCTGAGAGGTGGAGCGGAAGGCAGGAATCTGGGATGAGCGTGGGCAAGGCCGCCGGGTGGACGCTCGGTGGACTGGTACTGGGTGTGCTGGCCGGTTTCGCCGGCGAGCTCTTCCGGCGGCAACCCGCCGCCAAGGTGCAGCAACGGTACGTCGCCCCGGAGGCGACCGAGACCCCGGACGTGCGGGCCGCGGCTCCCACTCCGGCTCCGGCAGCCCGATGAACCGCAGGGTGACACCCAAAGTGATGAAGCTAACAGGCAGTACGCCGCCCCACCGGACACCGGGCACCGCGGACCGGACGCGCTGATGGCCCGACGGCTGGAACCGCTGACGCTCGCCAATATCGGCGAGCTGCCGGTGCCGTGCCGTGACTGTGTGTTCTGGGAGCTCGACCCGGTCGCCGCCAAGCAGGCCGACCGCAACGGCGACACCGGCCTCGAGAAGGAGGCGTGGCTGTCGCAGTTGCTGCTCGACTGGGGCACCGCGGGCGTCGTCTTGTACGTCGACGACGAGCCGGCCGGATTCGCGGTGTACGCCCCGGCGACGTACCTGCCGAGGATCCAGGCGTTCCCGACCGCGCCGGTGAGCCCGGACGCCGTCGTACTCGCGACCGGGCGGATCCTGCCGCGCTACCTCGGCCTCGGACTGGGCAAGATCCTGATCCAGGCGGTGGCGAAGGACGTACTCAAGCGCGGGTTCCGTGCCGTCGAGGCGTTCGGCGACTCCCGCTGGGACGGGCCGGGATGTGTCTGGCCGACCGAGTTCCTCCGTGCGGTGGGGTTCGGCGTCGTCCGTGAGCACCCGCGGAACCCCAGGCTGCGGCTGGACCTGCGCTCAGCGGTGACGTGGCGAAGCGAGATGGAGGCCGCGGTGGAGCGGCTGATGGGCGCGATCCGGCCCGAGCACTCACCACCCAAGCCGGTGACGGTCCGGGACGCCCTCACCCGTACTCCGAGCTCCTGAGGCGGGATCGCGATGATCTGGCGCTTCCTCGCGGACGTGATGTTCGTGCTGCACGCCGCCTTCCTGCTCTTCTTCGTTCTCGGCGGATTCCTGGCCTGGAAGTGGCCCAAGGTGATCTGGGCGCACCTGGCCATCGTGGTGTGGAGCGTGGCGATCGTGGTCTTCGACTACGACTGCCCGTTCACCGGGGCGGAGAAGTTCTTCCTGCGCAAGGGCGGCGAGACGCCGTACGAGGCGGGGTACATCAATCACTACCTCAACGGCACGCTGTGGCCGGAAGGCCAGACTCCGGCCGCGGAGAAGGTCGGATTCGCCCTGGTGATCATCTCCTACGTCGGCTTCTTCGTCCTGCGGCACCGGCGGAGGACCAAGCTCAGGGGAGAGTCAGTGGGACCCCGGACGTGATCGGGCCCCGGCATCCCCATACTGGAAGACGTGTCCAGCACCAGTACGCCGGTTGACGCGTACCTGACCGCACTCGGCAAGGCGCTGCCCGGCCCGCGCCGGCGCAAGGCCGACCTGCTCGCCGAGGCACGGGACCACCTGGTCGACGCGACCGAGGCCTTCGAGGCCGACGGTCTCGACCGGGACGAGGCCGAGCGTGAGGCGGTGGCCGACTTCGGCGAGTTGTCCGACGTCGTCCCCGGCTACCGCGCCGATCTCGCGGTCAGCCAGAGCCGGCGGACCGCGATGCTGCTGTTCCTGGCGCTGATCATCCAGCCGATCGTCTGGCAGGAAGGCGTGTGGAGCTGGAACCAGGACCCGGCAACGCCGAACCCGGTGAACGAGTTCCTGCAGTCGCTCGTCCGGACCGTCGGCATGTTCGCGATCGCCGGTGCGGTGCTGGCTGTCATCGCGGCCGGTATCGGCCTGCGCCACGCACTCGTCCGCCAGCACGTCACTCGCGTGACGGCAGTCTTCGCTCTGGTCAACGCCGTCGTGATCAGCCTGATCGGTGTCGCCATGTCGGCGACCGGTGGTCGTACGCCTGACCTTCCCGCGTTCGGTGTCGTCGGGGCGTTCGTTGTTCTGCCGCTGGCGTTCGTCGCTCTTCAGGCCGGCCGGTGCCTACGCCTGGCCCGGGCGTAGGACGCCTTCCACCACAGCCCGGAAGGTCAGCCACTCCTGCTTGCCTGAGGCAAGCATCTTCTGGCCGGCCGAGGTGAGCTGGTACGTCCGCCGCTTCCGGCCGCCGACCGTGCTCCACTCGCTGGCCAGGTAGCCGGCCCGCTCCAGCCGCCGCAGCGCGGGGTACAGCGTGCCGGTGGGCAGGTCGAGTTCGCCGCCGCTGCGCTCCAGCAGAGCCTCCATGATCGCGTAGCCGTGCAGCGGTTCGGACTCGACGACCGCCAGGATCATCGGGTCGAGGTGCCCACGCAGCGCATCCGCCTTCATGTAGCCAGTCTACTCATATGCCTGCTAGTGTCGAGAGGCAACATGTAGCCAATCTACTTATCAGGATGTGAGGAGGCCCGGCGATGACCGTGGACACCCCGGTACGACGCCCGCCCCGGAAGGACAGTGGACGGCCCGGATTGCTGCACCGGGTGTCCGGGTGGTCGATGCGGCACGCCGGACTCGCCCTGCTGCTCTGGGTGGTCGCCCTCGTCGCGGTCACCGCCGCGTCGACGGTGGTCGGCGACAGCTACAAGAACGACAACTCGCTCCCCGGGACCGACTCCCAGCGAGTGACCGACATCTTCCGCGAGCACCAGCCGCAGGGTGAGACCGCCTCGGTGCAGATCGTCATGCACGCCGACGGCGGGCTCCGGCCGGAGAAGCCGCGAGTCCTCTCGATGCTGGCGGCCGTCGGCGGCCTCCCGCACGTGGCCTCGGTGGCCGACCCGTTCACTGCTCCCGGATCACTCTCACCAGACGGTCGTACGGCGTACTCGACGGTGAGTCTGGATGTCGCCGTGGCGGACATGCCGATCGAGGACGTCCGCGCGATCATCGAGAAGGCTCAGCAGTTCCGGGTCCCCGGTCTGACCGTGGACGTTGGCGGCGACCTGGCGCGGTCGGCGGCGGAGAGCGCGGGTGGTGCGTCCGAAGGCGCCGGCATCCTGGCCGCGCTGGTGATCCTGGTGCTCCTGTTCGGATCGTTGCTTGCGGCAACGCTGCCGTTGCTGACGGCCCTGTTCGCGGTCGGCAGCACGCTGGGGCTGCTGGTGCTGGCGTCGCACCTGTTCACCGTGCCCGACTACACCGCACCGGTGATGATCCTGGTCGGGCTCGGTGTCGGCATCGACTACGCGTTGCTGATCTTCTCCCGTTACCGCCATGAGTTGCTGAAGGACGGGACCGATCGCGCGACCGCGTCGATGGTTGCGCTGGACACCGCGGGCCGGTCGGTGATGTTCGCCGGCTGCACTGTGGTCATCGCACTCCTCGGGCTGCTCGCCTTGGGGCTTGGTTCGCTGCAAGGCGTCGCCCTCGGTGTCACCCTCACCGTGCTGATGACGATGCTCGCCGCGGTGAGTCTGTTGCCTGCTCTGCTGACGCTGTTCGGGAAGCGCATCGAGCGGAGTGTCCGCAAGCATGCCGCGAAGAGGCGCCGTACGCCGGGAGACGGATGGCGGAAGCTGGCAGCCGCAGTGCAGCGTGGACCGTGGGTGCCGCTCGTGCTCGGGACCATCGCCCTGGTCGCTCTGTCATTGCCGGCGCTGGACATGCGGCTCGGCTTCGCGGATGCCGGGACGGACGATCCGGCGAAGACCAGCCGGAAGGCGTACGACCTGCTGGCGCAGGGATTCGGGCCGGGATTCAATGGTCCGCTGGTAGTCGTGTCCGAAGGCGACCAGGCTGCAACTCAGGCGCTCGGCCGTACGCTGGCCGCCGATCCGAACATCGCCGCGGTCACGCCACCGCAGTTGACGCCCGACGGCAAGGTCGCGACCGTACTGGCGTTCCCGAAGTCTGCACCGCAGGACGCAGCGACCAGTGATTTGGTCGACCGGTTGCGGACCGACACCCTGCCGGCACTCGAGTCACAGACCGGCGCGACGTACCTGGTCGGTGGCGCCACAGCGGCGGCCGACGACTTCGCGTCCGCGGTCAGTAATCGGCTGCCGATCTTCGTGCTGGTCGTGGTCGGCCTGTCCGCGCTGCTGCTGATGGCGGTGTTCCGGTCCGTGCTGATCCCGTTGAAGGCAGCTGTGCTGAACCTGCTCAGCATCGGCGCCTCGCTCGGTGTCATCACGCTGGTCTTCCAGCAGGGCTGGTTCGGTGCGCAGCCGGGGCCGATCGAGGCGTTCGTGCCGGTGATGATCTTCGCGATCGTGTTCGGGCTGTCGATGGACTACGAGGTGTTCCTGGTGTCCCGGATCCACGAGGAATGGCGGCGTACCAAGGACGCGAAGGAGGCGGTTCGCGAAGGGCTGGCCAACACCGGCAGCGTGATCACGGCCGCGGCGGCGATCATGATCGTGGTGTTCGGCGCGTTCCTGCTCAGCCCGGATCGGATGCTGAAGCAGTTCGGGCTCGGGCTGGCGACCGCGGTGCTGTTGGACGCGGTGCTGATCCGATGCGTCCTTGTCCCGGCCATCCTGCGCCTGTTCGGCGATCGCGCCTGGTGGCTGCCGCGCGGACTCGACCGAGTGCTCCCGAAGATCGCCCTCGAGAAGGAATAAGCCGCCTGTAGGCGGGCCGCCCCCTGCGCGGCCCGCCCCGGGTGATCATTCGCTGGCGGCCACTCCGATCTTGTGGCCCTGGGCGTCCGCGAACACGGCGAAGCTCGTGCCGGGCACCTGCTGCATCGGCTGGAGGACACTGCCGCCCAGCTTCTCGGCGCGCGCGAGCGTGTCCGCCACGTCCTCGACGGCCACGAAGAACAGCACCTCGTCCTCGGCGCCCTGCCGCGGACTGATCGCGACGTACGGACCGTCCGGTGTGCCGGTGTCGATGAACGTGTAGCCCGGGAACCCGCCCTCGGACGCGATCTTCCACCCGAACAGGTCCGCGAAGAACTGACGTGTCGCGTCCGGGTCCGCCGATCGGATCTCGGTGTGGACGACTGGATGTGCCATGAGCCCCTCCCAACTGAATGACGTCCCACCCGGCGTGATCGCCGGGCGAGTAGCGCTCATTCAGATGACGAACGACCCATCCCGGAATCGACTAGATGTACCGGGACAAGACGTTGGTGGCAGGTGAGTTGGGGTTGACGTGAGGAGAACCTCCGGTTGGGGTGTGGCTTGTCGAAGGCTTCACACTCACC
>NZ_JBFAKS010000002.1:0-168000 GCF_040655855.1 Kribbella sp. NPDC050281
ATGTCACCGGAGCGGTCCTCGATGTAGGACTTGCCGTCGGAGAAGGTGTCCAGCGGCACCAGCCCGCCCTGCTTCTGGAACTGCGAGACCGAGGCAGGCGAGGTGTTGAAGATCAGGCAGGGCGCGTTACCCGCCGTGATCGCGGCGCCGATGACCTCCTCGGAGCTCTTCCCGGTCGGAATCTCCTGCGCGGTGATCTTCTGGTCCGCGTGGGCAGAGTTCCAGCCCGCGACCATCTGCTTGGCCCAGGCCACTTCCTCGGCGTTGTTCGAGTACCAGATGCTGATCGGCCCGCGGGCCGAGGCAGCGGCGTCGGCGTCACCAGAGCCACCGCCACTGTCGCCACACGCGGCGAGCGAGCCGGCCAGTACCAGCGCCAGCAATCCAGCTTGCAACTTCATGATGTTCCTCCAGCTAGGCAGGGGAAGGGGACCCCAGTGATGGTGGCGCGCCGGTGGAGCGCCGTACGACGAGCTGCGCCGGTGGCAACTCGACGTCGGGGACGTCGGTGGCGCCGTCGACGACCAGGTTGAGGGTTTGGGCCGCGGCCTCTCCGAAGGCGAACGGATCGGCGCGGACCGTGGTCAGGCCGGGGTGGACGTACTCGGCCAGTTCGCTGTCGTCGAAGCCGGCGATGCTCAGGTCGTCGGGCACGGTGAGCCCGGCGGCCTGGGCGGCACCCAGGCCCGCGATCGCCATCCGGTCGTTGGCGTAGACGATCGCGGTCGGCGGCTGCGACAGGGTGAGCAGCCGCCGGGTGGCTTCGATCCCACCAGCGGCGGTGAAGTCGCTGGTTTCCACCGCGACCGGCTCCAGGCCGGCAGCGGCGAGCGTTGAGAGCAGTGCGGTGGACCGGGCGGTCGCGTGCACGAACGCGGGCGGACCGGCGACGTGCGCGATCCGGGTGTGGCCGAGCTCGACCAGGTGCTCGACGACCGCGGCGGTTCCGGGCCGGTCGTCCAGGATGACGGCGGGGAACGGCGACGTCCCGTCGGGCCGGTTCAGCGTCACGGCGGGCAGGCCCAACTCCGTCAGCAGGGCGATCCGCGGATCGTCGTGCCGGAGGTCGGACAGGAACACCCCGTCCACCCGGGCGTCCTGCGCCAGCCGCCGGTAGCCGGCTTCCTCTTCCTCGCCGGCTGTGACGACCTGCAGCACCAGCGCCTGTCCTCGCGAGGACAGCACGCTCTCGACGCCGGCGATGAAGGCCGGGAAGAACGGGTCCGAGGACAGCACAGCCGGATCCCGGGTGATCACCAGTCCGAGGGCGAACGCCTTCGAGACCGACAGCGAGCGGGCGCGGTTGCTCGGTCGCCAGCCGAGGTCGTCGGCCGCGGCGAGGATCTTGTCGACGGTCGCCCGCGCCAGCCCCGGCCGCCCGTTCAGCGCGAACGAGACCGCGCCCTTGGACACGCCGGCCCGCTGCGCGACATCCGCGATCGTCGGCCGCTGCTTGCTCATCGACACCTCGTCTGGCGGGATTTAAACCGGTTTAAGGTCTATCTAAACCGGTTTAAACGGTGCTCGTCAAGACCACACCGTCGAGTGGTATGTCTCAGACCGCGAGCGCCGTACCGGCGGCTCCGAGGTCGCGCAGCAGGACCTGGCCCTGCGCCCGTGCGCGGCGGTCCGGAGCCGTTGCCAGCACGACCGCCTGCTCGTAGCGATCACCCAAGGCGGCCCAAGCGGCCGCCGCCTCCTCCCAGCGTCCGGCGAGAGTGGCGGCCCAGGGGCCGGGCGCTCCGGCCGGAGCAGCGACGTCGATGCCGGCTCGGACCAGGTAGGCAGACAGCTCGGCCTGCATCGTGCGGTGTTCCGCCTCCTTGACGAGGGTCAGCGCCAGCCGGGCGTCGTCGGTGAAGGCGCCGAGGGAGCCGTCCAGCCATCCGAGCTCGATCCGCGCGACCGCCAGCGTGCCCTCGACGTAGCCGTCGTCCGCGATCGGGCGGGCGGCCAGCGCCGCCGCCAGCACATCACCCGCTTCGCCGTCTCCGCGCCGGGCAAGAAGCCGAGCCAGCAGGTTGCCGGCGAGCGCTGCCATCACACCCGGCTCGCCCGGACTGTCCAGCAGGGCACGGAGGGCGGCGATGGCGCGGTCCCACTGTCCTCTGCTCGCCTGCACCGCAGCCGCGGTGAGGCGCAGGCGGTACTGGCCGGCGAAGAACTCACCGTCCGCCGCGGCCCGCAGGCCTCCGGCGACATACTTCTCCGCATCGTCGAACCGGCCGCTGCGGTAGGCGCCGCCGGCGGCGTTCACGTAGCACCGCACCACTGTCTCCACGCGGCTGTCCGCCCCTGCCAGCGAGATCGCGCGGCGCAGATCCTCGTCGCCGCGCAGGTCACCCCGGGCCAGCCGGGCGTCACCGAGGTAGCACCCGGCCTGTGCCTCCAGATCGCTCCGGCCCAGGCTCTGCCCGATGGCGAGCGCCCGCTCGGCGTAAGCCTCAGCCCGCTCGCCAGGCTCGGCGACAATCCCGATCGTCGCCAGATTGCTGTGAGCGCGGGCCTGCTCGATGAGCGCGGCCGCGAGCCGCGCGTCGTCACCCGTCGGCTCCAGCAGATCCGCAGCTTGCTCGGCCGCCCGCCGCGAGCGGAGCGGGCCGCTCGCGAACAGGGCCACCCGAGCGAGCACCATCAGCGCGTCTGCCTGGAGGATTGCGTCGCCGGCTGCCTCGGCGGCACCGACACCGCACTCGGCGGACTCCAGTGCGGCCTCGAATCGATTCACGACGTACAGCGAGTAAGCCCGTCGGGTGAACAGGTCGGCTGCCTGGTGATCGCCGAGCAGCTCGCGATGCCGCAGTACGACGTCCAGTACGCCGGCCGCCTGGCGGTGGGCACCGAGTCGGGCGGCTTCGAGCGCGGCGGACGGACCGTGCTCCAGGATGACGTCGACCCGTCCGCCGCGCTCCGCGTGGTGCACCAGCCGAGCGGGCTCCACCACAGGACGCCCGAGGAGTACGTCGACCACGACGCGGTTGGCCTGGACCCGCTCGCCCGCAGTGAGCGTGGCCTCGATCACCCGCCTGGCCAGCTCGTGGCGGAACGCGACCGTCGTGTCGGCCCCGATGACCATCCCGGAACGCTCGGCCTCGATCAGTACTGCTGGATCGCCCTCCGCGAGACTCTCGGCCAGCCACCGTTCCGCCCGGGTCGGGATGACCGACAGGCGTTCCACCAGCGTTCGCACCGGAGCCGAGAGTTTGCCCAGGCGCGCCAGTACGGCGTCGCGGACCGTCTGCGGTACGTCGCCACCCCCACCGGCGGCGAGCACCTCGGTGACGAAGAACGGATTCCCCTGGGTGACCCGATGGATCTCCTCGGCCTGACTCGCGGTGGCGGGCCCGAGTTGCCGCACAGCATCGACGGTCAGCGGCGGCAGCGTCACCCGTCGTACCGAGGAACCGGTCAGGCTTCCGAGCAGCTGCCGCAGCGGATGTCCCGGATCGACCCCGGTCTCCCGGAACGTCAGCAGGAGCACGGCCGGGATGCCCGGGAACCTGCGGGCGAGGAAGCGGATCGCGTCGAGCGTCGCATCGTCGGCCCAGTGGATGTCCTCCACCACGACGACCGAGGGACGCTCGGAGAAGACGCGCAACAGCGCGCCGTCCGGCCGATCGGCCGACAACGCGGCCGCGAGCTCAGTGTCATGCTCGGCCATGTCGCGGAACGGCCCGAGGCTGCGTGGCGCGAGCAGGTCGTCACAGTCACCGATCGCCACGTTGATCGCGGGCCCCAGCCCGTCGAGGAACGCGTGGACCAAAGCCGTCTTGCCGGCGCCCGCTTCCCCCGAGACCAGGATGACGACACCGCGGCCTTCGCTGACAGCGGCGCCGGCCGCGCCTCTGAGCTCCGCCAACTCGGCGTCCCGCTCGACCAGGGTCGAAGCGTGCGGTTCCGCGACCAACTCCGTCTGCTTCGATGGCGTCACGGACGTCAGAAGGCGTTCACGCAGTACGACGGCTTCGGGGCCTGGCGAGATGCCGAGCTCGGTGGCCAGGGCGCGTTCCATCCGGTCGTAGCGGCGGAGCCCGTTCGTTCGATCACCAGCCACGACCGCTTCGCGCAGGAGCTCGACGTGGGCCTCCTCGTTCGCCGGGTCCATCGCCAGGAGGTCCTCCCAGCGACCCGCGCACCGCAGCAGCCGCATGACTCGCAGCCGAAGCTGCTCGCGCGGATCGTCCAGCCACGGCTCGGCCAGGTCGTCCGGCAGCAGTTCACCAGCCAGGTCCAGAGCAGTGGCGCACAGTTCGGGCGACGCCGGCTCGCCTGCGAGCGCATCCCTGGCGGCCGCTTCGAACCGTCCGGCATCGACCTCGAGAGACGCGTCGGGAAAGAGCGCGACGACCTCGTCCTTCAGTACGACGGCGTCCCGGTCGTCGAAGACAGCCCGGGCATAGTGAGCGGCCTTGTGCAGCCGCGGAAGGGCGGCCTCCAGAGTGAGGTCCGGCCACAGCGCATCCACGACCCGGTCCCGATGCAGTCTGCCGCCGGGCGCCAGTGCGAGCAGCTTGACCAGCGTCGCGGCCTGGCGGCGGCTCCACCGTCCGTTGGGAATCGGCGTGCCGTCGACAACGACGGTGAACCCGCCCAGCAGCCGAACCCTGACCTGCACATCTCGGATCGTAGGCGCCTGGACGACCCCCAGCTACAGCACGGAGTACGGGATTGGCAGCGACTGCAGGTGTTCGACCTCGTCGCCCATCGCGGAGCTGACCTCCCGCAGCAGAAGCCGGACCTCGTCCATACTCCACGCGTACGACGCGACGCTCTCGGTGGCGTCGAAGAACCGGCGCGAGAGCTGGTCCCGCGTGGCCTGGTACCGCGTCAGCGCGACGGCCTCCGGGCCTTGGAGAATCGCGTCGGTCAGTAGCTCGGCGTCCCGCAGACCGTCCGTCATGCCGTGGGTGGTGATCGGGTCCTTGTAGTAGCCCGCGTCCCCGACCAGCGCCCAGCCCGGCCCCACCGACTGGCGCATGAACCCTGCGGCACCAGCCCAACCATGCAGGCGGCCAGTCGGCTCTGCCGAGAACACGCGCTCGGCCAGGCCGGTCTCCGTGAGCAGTGTGGCGAACGCTTCCTCGGCCCCGGCCCGGCGCAGGGCTCGCATCCGCACCGGAGTCGTCGCAACGAAAACGCAGGTCAGCTCCTCGTTGGTGGGCAGGAAGCCGGCGCCTGCACCGGGTGCGTACGCCCACTCGTACCCGGTAGTCCGCAGCCCGGCGTAGTACCGATAGAGGATGGCGCTGCGCGACTCGCCTCGCCGTACGACGGGAGCGTTGACTGCAGATGCGACGGCGGACCGGATGCCATCGGCGCCGATCGTCAACCTGGCCTGGAGGTCCGCGCTACGCCCGGCACGATCTTGAACGTGAGCACCAGTGACGCGTCCACTGTCGTCTCGCAGCATCATCGTGACCGCAGTTCGGTGCCGTACGTCGGCTCCGGCGTCAGCGGCCGCGTCGACGAGGATCCGGTCGAGCACCTGCCGGCGAGGTGCGTACAAGGCGTCCACACCACCCTTGGCACGGATCGTGACCCGCTGGTCCTCGCGATCGCTGTAGTGGAAGGTCGTCTCGCGGATCGGTGGTGTGCCGGCGGCGGTCAGCGTGTCCAGCAGGCCCCACCTCGACAGCTGCAGAACTCCGGCGCGCATGAGGCCATGGGTGGAGACAGTGTCGCTGCCATAGGCAGACCGCTCGACCAGAGCGACGCGAGCACCTGCCCTGGCGAGCAGCATGGCGGTCGAGGCCCCTGCCACCCGTCCGCCGACGACCAGGACGTCGTACGGCGTGCTCATCGTGCCGACTCCACCGTGCACGCCGTCAACAGGTGCTGTACGACGGTGTGGGCGTCGTGACGGGCGCCGTCGATGAAGCCCGAGTCACGCCGGTACTGGAACCGCTGCCCGACGACGTACACACCAGGAGCAGCAGTGATGCCGCGGTCCTGCTGGATGTAGCCGTCAGGACCGACGATCGGCAACCGGAGCCACGGGTACTCGGGCCGGTAGCCGGTGGCGACGAGCACGGTCCCGATACCCGACATCGACAGGTCGACGCTCTCCGCCGGTGCAGCGAGGCTGGGTAGGCGGATGCCCGGCGGGACCTCGCTGGTGAGGCCGGTGCACGCGATGTACTCGTCGACCGCGTCGAGCAGCCGATGCATCCGTAGATCGGCGGCCGCCGCGCTGTCAGCCAGGTCCGGCCGGAACAGCGCCCGCGATCCGTCCATACCGTCGAAGCGGCCGAGCAACCGAACCCCGGCACGCCGCAGTGTCGGCAGGTCGACCTCGCGCGGCCGCTCTCCCGGCCGGTGCCCGATCAACTGCATCGACGGCTCCCGCCGAGCAGCCGCCCGATCGGGTACGTCGTCGATCGTCCGGGCCAGCCGCCCGATGCTCTCCAGCCACCAGAAGATGTCCATGCCGCGGTAGCAGCGAGGCATCCTGGTGTGTCGGCCGACCGACAGGTGTACCTGCCGGCCGGCCCGGTTGAGCTCGTCGGCGATCTGCACACCGGACGACGAGGCACCGATCACCAGCACGCCTCCGGGAGCGAGCAGGCCCGGCGAGCGGTAGTTGTTCGCGGTCAGGACCTCAGCCGCGCCGAGTCCGGCCGGCACTCGTGGCGCACCGTGCGGCCCGGTTGCGATCACGACATGCCTGGCTCGCCAGCTACCGCGATCGGTGACCACTCGGTAACCCCCGGAGCTCGCCTGGGTGACCTCCAGCACCGTTGCTTCGGACACCACCGGGGCACCGAACGAATCGGCGTACTGCACCAGATGGCGAACGAACCGGCCGGCGCTCAGGTATCCGTCCGGCTCGGGGCCGTCGTACTCCCAGCCCGGCAGCCGCAGCATCCAGTTCGGATTGACCAGCCGGAGCGAGTCCCAGCGCTCGGTGCGCCACCGCTCGGCGATCCTGCCCCGCTCGATCACCACGTGGTCGCGACCGGCCCCGGTGAGCAGCCGGCTCACCGCGAGCCCCGCGTGCCCGGCGCCGATCACGATCGTGTCGATGGTCCGCATCGTGCTCCCCCTCCCTGGCTGCGGCTGAGGTGTCAGCCGGTGACCACGTCGATCACGACGGACGTCGGGTTGGCGAGTACGTCGTATACGGCCGAACGGCGCCGGGACTGCTCGACGATGCCGCGCAGGGTTTCGTCGTCGGCGTCGCCCTCGATGGCGAGCGACACCCGGATCTGCTCGTACCCGTTGCGGACGGACCCGTCCGACAGCCCCAGGATGCCGAGCAGGTCGATGTCGCCCTCGACCGTCGAGGTGACCTTGGTCAGCTCGACACCCCGTGCCGCGGCGATGTTGGCGATGCCGGCCGTCAGGCAGGCGGCGATCGCGTGCAGCAGGTACTCCACCGGAGTCGGCCCGTTGTCCGTGCCGACGAGGACGGCCGGGTGGTCGAAGTCGAGCACGGTGTCGGACTGGTGCCGCAGTTCCTGCATCGCACCGAAGAAGCCCGACGCCGTTGAGCGGCTGTGCGTGCCGGTCTGCCAGGTGTTGCTCGCCCTGAACTGGAACTTCGCGATCTCGTTCTGCCCCTTGACTGCGTCGAGGGTAGCGAAGAGCGTCGCGGTGTCCACGCCGTTGCGGCGTGGCTTCTCGGTCGTCGTGGTCATGAATCCTCCCCTGATCGCGCCGGATGTCCGGCGTCGTGGACAACTGCCGACGACGCTAGGAGGAGCACCTTCCCCGGACCTTCCCGCCCGCTTCCCGGCGGTTGCCTAGAGCAAGCGGGCGGTCGACTCCCGGACGACGAGCTCGGTCGCCAGTTCGATGTGGGACGTGTCCAGGGCACGGCCACCGACCAGACGCATCAGCGATGCGAACGCGAAGGCGCCCATCTGCTGCAGGGGCTGTCGCACGGTGGTCAGCGGCGGCGTCGACGACTCGGCCAGGAAGGTGTCGTCGAAGCCGACGACGCTCAGATCCGCCGGCACGGCAAGTCCCTGCAGCCGGGCCGCTTCGATCACTCCGATGGCGATCGGATCGTTGGCGGCGAGGACGGCGGTGGGCGGTCGCTCCAGCCCGAGCAGGCGCCGGCCCTCCGCGACACCGGTCGCGGTGATGTACAGGCCGTGCGAGATGAGCTCTGTGTCGACGTGCAGACCGGCGTTCGTCATCGCGGCGAGATAGCCATGCAGCCGGGCCTGTCCGCAGGACGACGACTCCGGCCCACCGACGAAGGCGATCCGCTCGTGCCCCAACCCGATCAGGTGCTCGGTCGCACCCAACGCCCCGGTCCCGTTGGTCGCGCCAACAGTGGCCACCTCGATCGAGGGAAGGCTCAGCGCGTCGATCGCCACCAGGGGCAGGCCGGCACGGTCGACGGCAGCGCCCTGCAGCTCGGTGAGTTCACAGGCGACGACGATCATCCCTTCGTGCCCGGCAGCGCGCAGTCGCCGTACCCAGGCATCAGACGACGAGCTGCCCAGGACATCATCGAGCAGGGCGACCACCACGTCGACCTCGGACTCCGCGGCGGCGCCGCTGACGCCGCGCAGGACTTCGACGGTGTACGGCGAGAGGAGGTCGTCGCAGACGAGGCCGACGGTTCGGATCCGCGTCTTCTTCCGTGCGCTCCGCTGGCGTTGCGGGACGTACCCGTGGTCGGCGAGCGCTCGCTCGACCCGAACCCGGGTCTCCTGGCCGACGTCCGGACGTGCGTTGAGAACCTTCGACACCGTCGCCGTCGACACCCCGGCCGCAGCGGCGACAGTCGCCAGAGTCGTCCGCCCGCTGCCCGGTGCCACCTGGTTCACTGGTTGCTCGCGGCCTGGAGGTAGGTGCGGTAACCGGCGAAACCTTCGAGGACCTCGGCGGCTGTCGGTTGGCCGGTGAGGGCGCCGACGCCTTGGCCCGCGTAGATCGACGCGCGGGTGGGGTCGGCGGCGCGGGTGCCCTCGACATAGTCCGCGTGACCGCTGTCCTGCGTCTTCAGTTCTTCCTCGCGGCCGACCCAGCTGTCGAAGAAGTCGTTGCGCAGGGCACGGCCACCGAACTCGTCCGGCCAGCCCGCGCGCGACGCCGCGTCGAAGACCGTGCCGTAGACGGTGTCGGTCTCGTCCGCCTCGATCACCCGACGGCGGACCGGCTCCGACGTCAACGCCTCGGCACAGGTGAGGAACGCCGTACCGATCCAGCCGCCGGCGGCTCCAGCGGCGAGTACGGCGGCCAGCCCGCGCGGACCGGAGATGCCGCCGGCCGCGAGCACCGGGCGATCGGTGAGGTCGAGGATCGCCTGCAGCAGCGGGAGTGTGGCGACCTCGTTGCGGCCGTGACCGCCGGCCTCGGCACCACGCGCGACGATCACGTCGACGCCGGCGTCGATCGCCTGCCGCGCGTCCGCGACGGTCCCCGCCTGGGTCGCGACGACGATGCCTTCCTTCTGCAGCGCCTCGACGTACTGCGTGTAGTCCCCGAAGCTGAGCGACACCAGGGCTGGTTTGAGCTCGAGTACGGCGTCGAGATGTTCGGGCCGCTCGTCCACCGACCAGGCCATCAGCCCGACGCCGTACGGGTTCCCGCCCGCCGCGGCCACGGCCCCCTCGGTCCGGATCCAGTCAGCAGTGACCGCCGACCCGGCCCCCAGCATCCCGAGTCCCCCGGCCGCCGAGATCGCGGCCGTCAGCTTCCCGCCACTCACGTTCGCCATGGGCGCCCCCACCACGGGCACCCCCAGCCCGAACCGCTCCCTCAGCCACATGCGTCCACACCACCACAGCAGTGTGGCTCCCGCCAAGGCGGGAGCCACACTGTGCAGAACTCGACAGGCGTCAGAACTTGTAGGCGTCCGACTGCGGGTCGCCATGGCAGCGCTTGTACTTCTTGCCCGAGCCACACGGGCAGGCGACGTTGCGCGGGGTGCCGGCGTACAACAGGCCACCCTCGTCGCCCGCGTCCTGGTGGAGCGAGACCTCGTCGTCGCCGTCGATGGTCGGAGCGGAGTACGACAGCCGCTGCGGGCGCCGTTCACTCAGGCCCTTGACCTGCAGGCGCGGGGTGTCTCGCGGCCGCGGCGCGTCCTGCGGACGGATCTCGTCCTGGAGCCGGCCCGGGAACTCCGCCACCGGCGCACCGGGAGTCAGGATGTCCTCGTCCTCGGCGACGACCTCGTCCGGTTCCGCGGTGAGCACCATCTGCTCCTGCATCGCCTTCACGTCGACGTTGAAGATGAAGGCGACCGACTCCTCCTTGATCGACTCCATCATCGCGGCGAACATGTCGTAGCCCTCGCGCTGGTACTCGACCAGGGGGTCGCGCTGCGCCATCGCGCGCAGCCCGATGCCCTCACGCAGGTAGTCCATCTCGTACAGGTGCTCGCGCCACTTGCGGTCCAGCACGCTCAGCACGACCTGGCGCTCGAGCTCACGCATCGACTCCTCGCCGAGCGTCGCCTCGCGCCGCTCGTACGCCTCCTTGGCGTCGAGGACGAACCGCTCGATCAGGAAGTCCGAGGTCAGGCCGGCCTTCTCGCCGCCGGCCTCCTCGATCAGGTCGTCCTCGGTCACCTCGGTCGCGTACAGCGTCTTCAGCGCGGTGAACAGGGCGTCCAGGTCCCAGTCCTCGGCGAAGCCGTCGGCGGTCGCGCCCTGCACGTACCCGGTGACGGTCTCCTCGAGCATGTCCTGCACCTGCTCGCGCAGGTCCGCGCCCTCGAGCACCCGGCGGCGCTCGTCGTACACGACGTGCCGCTGCCGGTTCATCACGTCGTCGTACTTGAGGATGTTCTTCCGGGTCTCGAAGTTCTGCGCCTCGACCTGGGACTGTGCCGACGCGATCGCCTTGGTGACGACCTTGTTCTCCAGCGGCTGGCTGTCGTCGTTGTTGCGCGACATCGCCCAGTCGACCATCTCGCGCTTGAACAGCCGCATCAGGTCGTCCTCCAGCGACAGGTAGAACCGGGACAGGCCCGGGTCGCCCTGCCGGCCGGACCGGCCGCGCAGCTGGTTGTCGATCCGGCGGGACTCGTGCCGCTCGGTGCCGAGCACGTACAGGCCGCCCGCCTCGCGGACCTCCTCCTGCTCGTCCTTCACCTGCTTCTCGAACTGCTCCAGCATCGTCGGGTACGCCGCCTCGTACTCCTCGATCGCCTCGGCCGGGTCGATGCCACGGGCGCGCAACTCCTTGTCGGCCAGGAACTCCGGGTTGCCGCCGAGGATGATGTCGGTACCACGGCCGGCCATGTTGGTGGCCACCGTGACCGCACCCTTGCGGCCGGCCTCGGCCACGATCGCCGCCTCCCGGGCGTGCTGCTTGGCGTTCAGCACCTCGTGCGCGACGTTCTCCTTGCGCAGCTGGGCGGACAGCCGCTCGGACTTCTCCACGCTGGTGGTGCCGACCAGGATCGGCTGACCGGTCTGGTGCACCTCGACGATGTCCTGGACCACCGCGTCGAACTTGGCGTCCTCGGTGCGGAAGATCAGGTCCCGCTCGTCGCTGCGGATCATCGGCTTGTTGGTCGGGATCGGGACCACGCCGAGCTTGTAGATCTTGGAGAACTCGGCCGCCTCGGTCATCGCCGTACCGGTCATACCGGCCAGCTTGTCGTAGAGGCGGAAGTAGTTCTGCAGCGTGATCGTCGCGAGGGTCTGGTACTCCTCCTTGATCTCGACGTTCTCCTTCGCCTCGATCGCCTGGTGCAGACCCTCGTTGTAGCGGCGGCCGTGCAGCGTCCGGCCGGTGTGCTCGTCGACGATCAGCACCTCGTTCTCGACGACCACGTAGTCCTTGTCGCGACGGAACAGGTCCTTGGCCTTGAGCGCGTTGTTCAGGTAGCTGATCAGCGGGGTGTTGGCCGACTCGTACAGGTTGTCGATACCGAGCCGGTCCTCGACCTTCTCGATACCGCGCTCGAGGATGGCGACGGTGCGCTTCTTCTCGTCCACCTCGTAGTCGGCGACCGGGCGCTGCTCCTCCGGCACCTTGTCGTCGGCGATCCGCGGCTTCAGCGTGCCGGCGATCCGCGCCATCTCGACGTACCAGCGCTGCGAGTCCTCGGCCGGGCCGGAGATGATCAGCGGGGTCCGGGCCTCGTCGACCAGGATCGAGTCGACCTCGTCCACGACCGCGTAGTTGTGCTCGCGCTGGACCAGGTCCTCGATCGAGTTGGCCATGTTGTCGCGCAGATAGTCGAAGCCGAACTCGTTGTTGGTGCCGTAGGTGATGTCCTTGGCGTAGGCGACCCGGCGCTCGGCCGGGGTCATCTCCGGCAGGATCACGCCGTAGTCGAGGCCGAGGAAGTGGTACACCCGGCCCATCCACTCGGCCTGGTACTTGGCCAGGTAGTCGTTCACCGTGACCACGTGCACGCCCCGGCCGGACAGCGCGTTCAGGTACACCGGCATGGTGGCGACCAGGGTCTTGCCCTCACCGGTCTTCATCTCGGCGATGTTGCCCAGGTGCAGCGCCGCGCCGCCCATGATCTGGACGTCGTACGGGCGTTGGTGCAGGGTCCGCTTGGCCGCCTCCCGGACCACCGCGAACGCCTCCGGCAGCAACGAGTCGAGCGACTCCCCGTTCTCGTGCCGTTGCTTGAACTCCGCGGTCTGACCGCGCAACTCCTCGTCGGACATGCCGACGAAGTCGTCCTCGATCGAGTTGACCATCTTCGCGATGCCCTGGAGCTGACGCAGGATCTTGCCCTCGCCGATCCGCAGGACCTTGTCGATCACCTTCATGGTGGGGAGTTCTCTCCTTGCTGCTGAAGCCTGGGTTGCGGCATGAGCCGACAGGCGCGTCCCACCCACGGGCGGGCGCGCGTGACCCATGGTACGGGGCCGGGTGTGTCAAGCCACGCCCGCTGCGTGCCGTAGGGCTTACCCGACCCACGCTCAGGGAGCCCGAAAAGTTCCGGCTCCGCGCTCAGAAACCGCGGAGTGCGTCACTCAGCGCAGGCGAGAGATCACCGCCACCGACCACCCGGACCTGGTCGAGACCGAGCCAACCCGCGAGCTGGACGAGCTCCGCGGCGAGCTCGTCCGGGGTCTCCACCGGCGCCTTCGGCTCCGCGTGCGCCGACTGGACCAGCAGTACGCCGGCCGTCCGGTCCGACTTCAGGTCCACCCGCGCGACCAGCCGGTCGCCGAGCAGGAAGGGGAGGACGTAGTACCCGTAGATCCGTTTCTCGGCCGGCACATAAATCTCGATCCGGTACCGGAAATCGAACAGCACCTCGGTCCGGGTCCGCTCGAACACCAGCGAGTCGAACGGGCTGACCAGAGCCCGCGTGTTCACCCGCCGTGGCAGCCGCGCGTCCCGGTGCAGGTACGCCGGCCGCTTCCACCCGTCGATCCGCACCGGCAGCAGCTCGCCCTCCTCGACCAACTCCTCGATCGCCTGCGCCGTCGGGTCCGGCGCGGTCCGGAAGTAGTCCCTCAGGCACTGCGCGGTCGCCACCCCATGCGCCTTGGCCGCGATCGACACCAACCCGCGGTGCGCCTCCGCGTCGGACGGCGTCGGCGTCGCCAGCACGGCGGCCGGCAGCACCCGCTCGGGTACGTCGTACTGCCGCTCGAACTGCTGGTTGCGGCGAGCCACCGTGATCTGGCCCGCGTAGAAGAGGAACTCGAGGGCCCGCTTGACGTCGGACCAGTTCCAGCCCCAGTTGTCCCGCTCGCGCTCGACGTCGTCGTCGATCTCGCGGGCGGTCAGCGGGCCGTGGTCGTGGACGTCGGCGAGCACCTGCTTGACCAGGTCCGGCCGCTGCTGCGCGATCGCGCGCGGGCCGCCCCAGGCCTCGGTCATCGCGCGGTCCATCCGCCAGCGCATCAGCGGATGCGTCTCGACCGGGATCAGCGACGCCTCGTGCGCCCAGTACTCGACCAGGCGCCGGGGCGCCTTGCCGCTCGCACGGTCGAGCAGCGCCCGCGGATACGGGCCGAGCCGGGAGTAGAGCGGCAGGTACTGCGCGCGGCTGAGCACGTTCACCGAGTCGATCTGGATCAGGCCGATCCGGCCGAGCACCCGGGCCAGCGCCCGGGCGTCCGGCACTCCCTTCGGCCGTGGGTCCATGAAGCCTTGGGCCGCCAATGCGACCCGCCGCGCCTGTGCCGTCGACAACACCTGCGTAGTCACGTTCGAGATTCTGCCCGACCCCACCGACAGAATCGGCTCAGCGCCGATCCTGGACCGGTACGACGACCAGCCTGTCGACCAGATCCTTGCTCGGCGGGCCGGACAGCAGCCCTCGGGACCACAGCTCGTCGACCGACCGGAAGCGACCCGTCTGCGTGCGGCTCGACACGATGGCCGTCGCGCGCTGCCGATCCAGCCCGGGCAGCGCCGACAATAGTTCGATCGATGCCTCGTTGAGGTCGACCATGCCGCCGTCCTTCCGGCCGCCGATGACCAGTGCGGCCTGGATGGCGGCCACGCCCATGCTGGCCAGCAGTATGAGGACGACGGCGTCAGGGGTCGGGTGATCCGGCTCGCCCCAGCCCGGCACCCAGAAGGCGACGGCCGTGCCCAGATAGACCAGCGCGGACACGGCAAGCAGCAGACTCCGCCGCCGGACGGCCAGGATGCCGAACATGATCGGACTGCCGACACCGATCGTCACCAGGGGAACGGCGGCGCCGGCCAGCTTCAGCCAGACCGTCTTCCAGTTGGTTCGGGGCGCGCGCACGGCCGAACTGTAGTGGGAGCCCGGGCCATAACTCGGAAGTTACCGTAAGTGGGAGGTGCGCTACAGAAGGTGTTCGGGGGACGCTCCAAGGAGGCCACGCCGCCCGTGTGGCCCCTATCAACCTGGAGTGAGGCATGACAGGAAGATTGCAGTTGGTCCGTGCTGCCCTGGCAGCCGGTGTGCTGGCCGCGGCGTCCCTCGGTGCGGTGGCCGTAGCCGGCTCCGCATCGGCCGCGGAAGCGCCGGACGGACCCAAGACCCGGATCGTCGGTGGCACCATCGCCCATACCGCCGACACCCCGTGGGCCATTCAGCTGTCGAACAGCGGCTCCCCCGATCCCACCGAGGAATGGTGCGGATCGACGCTGGTCGCGGCGAACAAGATCGTGACCGCCGCGCACTGCGCCCAGGAGTCGGCGAGCACCTACACCGCGATCCAGGGCCGCGACGTACTGACCGACACGTCCAGCGGCAAGGAGTCCAAGATCAGCAACATCTGGGTGGACCCGGACTACGGCAGTGCACCCGGTCACGACGTGGCCGTGATGACGCTGGCCACGCCGTTCGACGGTGTACCCACCCTGGCGCTGGAGACCGACGCGGGGGCGGACACGGCCGGAGCACCGTCGGTGGTCTACGGCTGGGGCGACACCGAGGGCACCGGACCGGCGGACACCTTCCAGAAGGTGGACGTGCCGGTGCTGGGTGACGCGTACTGCGAGCAGGCGTACGCGAGCGAGGGCTACACCGCCGACGGCGAGATCTGCGCCGGCTACGAAGACGGCGGCAAGGACTCCTGCCAGGGCGACTCGGGCGGGCCGCTGGTCCTGAACGGGCGTCTCTTCGGCGTGGTCTCGTGGGGCGTCGGGTGTGCGGACGCCGGTAACCCGGGCGTCTACGCGGAGGTAGCGACGTACGCCGCCGAGCTCCAGTCCCAGATCGATAGCTAGCCGGCGTTCGCAGGCAAGCGCGAGGGGCCGGGCTGGTCAGCCCGGCCCCTTCGTTGGTGCGCTCCTCCCGGAACCTCGGAGGTCGGCCTCACGCGACCGGAGCGGGGTGGATCAGACGGTCAGGCGGATCACGCCGTAGTCGTAGCCGCGGCGCCGGTAGACGACGCTGGGCTGGTTCTCGTCCGCATCCACGAAGAGATAGAAGTCGTGCCCGACCAGTTCGAGCTCGTAGAGCGCCTGGTCCAGGGACATCGGCTTGGCGGTGTGGGTCTTCTCGCGCATCACCAGGGGACCGTCCCCGGTGACTGTGAGGGATCCGAACTTGTACGTCGCCACTTCGTCGTCGGCGACTGTCTCCTCCACTGCTGGTGTGCCGTTGAGCGGCTGCTTCGCGTTCACGTGCCGAAGGCCTTCCGGCGAACGCTCACCGCGGTGCACCCGGCGCCGGTCCGCCGCCTTGCGGACCTGGGCCCGGAGCCGGTCGAGGCAGACGTCGAACGCCGCCTGCTTGGTCTCGCCGCAGGCTTCGGCGCGGACCACCGGCCCCTTGGTGTACATGGTGAGCTCGACACGCATCGCCCGATCGTGCTGTCGCGGGTTCTTCTCCTGGCTGACTTCTACCTCGCACCGCAGTACCCGGTGATCGACCTTCTCGATCCGCTCGAGTTTTTCCTCGACGTACTGCCGGAAGCGGTCACTGACCTCGCAGTGATGACCCTTGACAACGACGTCCACGGAAACCTCCATCGATCGGCGACTTCTTTTACGTCTCCGGACCCCCGCCAACTGGTGAAATCCACTCCGTCTCGCTGTGTCGGTTGCGGTTGGGGCGCCCGAAACGAGAACACCCGCCTCCACGCCCATCGGACTCCGCGGTGAGGATTCCGGCTGATCCGGTCCTGCACCACTTCCCTGCCCGACAAGCCCGTGCGGGTGTCATAGGCCAACGCTAGTCGGCTTCGGCGAAAACCGGTAGGGAAGTTCTCATGAACCAGACGGCCGGTGCCGGCGGGTCGCGGCCAGCACCGCGCAGCCCAGCACCGGAACACCCCCGGTTTCCAAGGCGCGGCAGGCTTCACTGAGCGTGGAACCGGTGGTGATCACGTCGTCGACCAGCAGGACCGGTTGATCGGTCAGCGTTTCAGCCCAGCGCGAACGAAGCGCGAAAGCCCCGGCCAGGTTGGCCGTTCGGCGTTCCGCGGACAGTCCGGCCTGGTCGTCAGGACGCCGTACGACCGACAGCGCGGGAGCCGGCCGGGCGTCGACGCCGCCGCGCCGGAGCGCCCGCACAGCGGCCTTTGTGATCCGCGTCAACGGGTCGTGGCCACGCTGCCGGACCGTCGAAGGCGCTGACGGGACAGGACAGACCCACACTCCCGGATGGTTGCCGAGAGCCGCGAGTACGGCGGTCGCCAGGACCTGCCCGAGCGGACGAGCAAGCGCGTATCGGGCCTCCTCCTTGTGCGCGATGATCAGCTTCCGCACCTGATCGGCGTACGGCGCTGCCGCTGTGGGTGGCGGCAGTCCGTCGGGACGCGGGTCAGGCCAGGCACGGAACGGAGTCAGCGAGGTCAGTAGCTCGCGGCAACCTCCACAGAGAGTGACTCCGGGCCGGTCGCAGCCCGCGCAGCGCCCACCCAGCACGAGATCGGCGAACGCGTCCCGGACCGACACCGCACCCACGATCGGCGACGCCGCCCCGGCACCGCAACCACCCCGGCCCAGGCCTGTGGATATCTCCGTCAGCCCGGGTAGACCGGAATGAACGGTATGGCGTTCGCGTCGTCCTCCATGGCGGTCCACGTCAGGTCGCGGGTCTGCCAGTGCACGTGCCCGTCGACGTCCTCGACCGCGGGCAGCGTGTCCTTGTTCGGGTTCGAGGCCAGCCGCTGGGTGATGAAGTCGGTGGACGCACCGGGCAGCAACTGGAGCTTGGAACCGTCGGGGTTGACCAGCCACGGCGCGCGGTCGGCGTTGCCCGACGCCCCGGCGACGAGGACGCCTTGCTTGTTCCAGGCCGCGTCGGTGATGTCGGTGAGTGCCAGCTCGAGCTTGCGGAGGCTGCCGAGCAGCAGCTGCTTACCGTCGGGCCCGGTCTGGATCGCCCCGGTCTCGACGTACGGCTTGCCGGTGGCCTTGGACCGCATCACCAGCAGCGCCCGGACACCGTCCGGCGCCATCCGCAGCACCAGCGGGGTGTCACCGCGGAAGTTGACCGTCACGGCGGTGAGCTTCCCGTCCCGGTTGCGGACCCGCAGCCGCGGCGTCGTCGCCTTGTCGGCCCGGTCCAGGATCCACAGGTTGTCGTCGTTGTCGTAGCTCGGCCGCAGCACCGTGCCCAGGGTCTTGATGCGGAGAAGGTCGTCGGTCTTGTCGCTGTTGTCGGTGTTGTCCAGCGGACCGTAGGCGACGACCTTCTCGCCGTCGATGGTGGTCACGATCGCGCCGGAGTCGCCACGCAGGTTCACTGCGAACGACTCGGCGATCTGCCCGTGCAGCAGGCTGGAGTCCAGTGGCCGGGCGGCGATGTCGGACGCTCCGTCCAGCCCTTCGACGCGCTGCACCCGGCCCTGCCGCAGGCCGTACAGCGTGGTCATCGCGCCCCCGGGGATGGAGGGGTCGTACTGGCTGAAGTTGCTGAACGGCAGTACGTCGGGATCGTCCGGAAGCAGCGGTGCGCCGCCGACCGTGATCCGGGTCCGGAGGTTGATCTGGTTGAGCGTCCAGACGATCTGGGCGGCGAGCAGCCGGCGGTCCTGGTCCCGCAGCGCGGCCGCCGTATCGTTCAGCGCCACCGTGGCGACGCCGAACTCGACCGGGACGGACACCTGCACCTCGGTGCCTGGCGGGGCCAGCGACACGACGCCGTTGCCGAGGCTCTTGGTCGGGCCCTTCAACAGCTCCTGGATCAGCTGCGTCGCGGCCTGGCCCTGGGACTGGTTCACCGACAGGTAGACCGGGTCCGGGACCAGCAACTCCCGGCCGGGGTTGAAGAAGTACAGATCGCGCGGGGCCAGCTTGAGGTCCACCTGGTTGCTGCCCAGGTAGACCCCGGGCGGTACCGAAGCGACCCGCAGCTGGCCGTCGACCTTCGCGACCTTGAACAAGAAGTCGGCCCGGTCGGCGCCCGGCGCCGCCGGGATCCACTCGCCCCGTTCGTCGACGGTCGCGATCTTCCGGGCGGTCAGCTTCACGCCACCGCCTGGTTGCGGCGACAGTGATCCGGGGCGCTGGTCGTAGACGATCGTCTGCGTCTCGGGCTTCCAGGCCGCGGCCGCGTCGGCCGTCATGTACTGCCGGGCGACGTCAAAGGCCCGCGTGTCCGACATCGCCTCCAGGAACCCGTTCACCAGCTCCAGCTCGGTGAGGTTGTCCCGCGGCGGCTTCGCCTCGACGCCGACCCCGATCCCGCCCTGGGTCAACCCCTCCCGGCTGCCCTGGCGGATGTTCCCCTGGGTCGGGACGGTCGCGCACCCGGTGACCAGCAACGTCAGCGCCAGCACGGCGCCGAGCAGTCTGCGCCTCACCGCTCCTCACCACCCGTCAGCTTCTGGTACGGCGCTCCGACGTCGACCAGCGACTTGTCGGAGACCACCCGGCTGGCGTCGGCGGGGCGGGCCGGCAACGGCGATCCGGACAGCGTCACGTCGGGCCGGCGCGGCAGGGTGAGGCGGAAGTAGGCGCCTTCGCCCGGTGAACCCCAGGCGTCCAGCCGGCCACCATGGAGCCGCGCGTCCTCCAGCGCGATCGACAGACCGAGGCCGGTCCCGCCGGTGGTCCGGGCACGGGCCGGGTCGGCCCGCCAGAACCGGCTGAACACCATCTCGGCCTCTTCGGCCCGGAAACCGACACCGTGGTCGCGGACCGCGACGGCGGCCGAGTCCTCGTCGTGCGCGGTGCTGATCCGGATCGGCAGGCCCTCGCTGTGCTCGATGGCGTTGCCGATCAGGTTCCGCAGGATCCGCTCGATCCGGCGGGCGTCCACCTGCGCGCGGCACGGCTCCGGCATGTCCAGCTGCACCTCACAGCCCTTGCGACGGAGCAGGGTCTCGTGGTTCTCGAGCACGCGGTTGACGATGTCGCGCAGGTCCACGTCCTCCAGGTCCAAGGCGGCCGCCCCGGCGTCGAACCTGCTGATCTCCAGCAGGTCGGCGAGCAGCTCCTCGAACCGGTTGAGCTCGTTCTGCAGCAGTTCGACCGAGCGACGGCTGATCGGGTCGAACTGGTCCCGGCTCTCGTGCAGCAGGTCGGCGGCCATCCGGACCGTGGTCAGCGGGGTCCGCAGCTCGTGCGAGACGTCGGAGACGAACCGGCGCTGCAGCCGGGACAGCTCCTCGAGCCGCCGGATCTGCCGCTGCAGGTTGCTCGCCATCTTGTTGAAGGAGACCGCCAGCCGGGCCAGGTCGTCGGTGCCGCGGACCTGCATCCGCTCCTCGAGCTTGCCCGCGGCCAGCCGCTCCGCGATCCGCCGCGCCATCCGGACCGGGGTGACGACCTGACGAGTGACCAGCCACGCCACCGCACCGAGCAGCACGACCAGCAGCAGGCCGGCAGTGACCAGCGCTCGCTGGACGACGTCGAGCGTCTCCTGCTGTGCGGTGAGCGGGAAGAGGAAGTAGACGGAGTACCGGTCGCCGGTGGAGTTCACCCGGAGCTGCGAGCCCATCACCAGACCGGGGACGCTGGGCCCGTCGCGGTAGTTGATCAGCGTGTAGGTGTCCCACAGCTTGGAGTCGTCGCTCATCACCGAGGACGCCAGCGCAGGCGGGATGGAGTCGCTGTCGACCAGTCCGGTGTAGCGGATCGCGTTCGAGGTGGCCGTGTCGGTCGGCACGAGCAGGACGTCGTACAGGCCGGGGCGGTTGGTGCCGAGGACCAGCGCGGACAGCTGCTGGTTGATCGTGGTGGGGTCGGCGGCGTTGATGGTGTTGGACAGCGAGCTCAGCTGCGCCCGCGCTTCCGCCTGCGCGCTGCCACGACGAGACTCCAGCACACCGTCGGTGACCTGGCTCATCATCACCCAGCCGACCAGGAGCAGTACGACGGTCGACATCAGCAGGGTGCCGGTGACGATCCGGGCCTGGATGGACCGGCGCCAGATGTCCGGCCAGTGCTTGGGATGCGTCCGCCACAGCGGCTGCGGGTAGGCAGGCCAATCAGCCGCGGCGGCGGTCAGCTCCAGCTCCGTGCCGCGGATCTCGGCCCTGTCCTGCTCGGGCAGGGCCGGCTGCTGCTCCGGCCCCGGCGTCGTTGCCGGGGCGTCCGCGACAGCCTGCGACTCCGGGTCGCGTCCGTACTCGATCAGTCCGCACCCGCCTTGTAGCCGACACCGCGGACCGTGACCACGATCTCCGGGTGCTCAGGGTCCTTCTCGATCTTGGAGCGCAGCCGCTGCACGTGCACGTTGACCAGCCGGGTGTCGGCCGCGTGCCGGTAGCCCCAGACCTGCTCCAGCAGCACCTCGCGGGTGAACACCTGCCAGGGCTTGGAGGCCAGGCAGACCAGCAGGTCGAACTCCAGTGGAGTCAGCTGGATGGTCTCCCCGGCCCGCTTCACCGAGTGCCCGGCCACGTCGATGGTGAGGTCGCCGATGGTCAGCGACTCCGGCCCGGGCTCGTCCATCCGGCGCAGCCGGGCCCGGATCCGGGCCACCAGCTCCTTCGGCTTGAACGGCTTGACCACGTAGTCGTCGGCACCGGACTCCAGGCCCAGCACGACGTCGACGGTGTCGCTCTTGGCCGTCAGCATCACGATCGGTACGCCGGACTCGGCCCGGATCGCCCGGCAGACGTCGATCCCGTCCATGCCCGGCAGCATCAGGTCGAGCAGCACCAGGTCCGGTTTGAACTCCCGGAACCCTGGTACCGCTTTGTCACCGGTTGCGCACAGATAGGTGTCATAACCCTCGTTGCGCAGCACGATGCTGAGCATCTCCGACAACGCTGTGTCGTCGTCGACGATGAGAACTCGGCCCCTCATCGTCCGGTTGCCTTCTGCCACGCCCTGCTCCTTGCCGTCCGATCGTTGTGCGCCCAGCGGATGCTGACCGTACGCACTACGGATAGTGTCCCATTCCCCCGGTAGTGCACACGCCGGATCGCCGAGTGACCCCGAGTTGGGCTGTGATCATGGTGCACTGCGGGTGTCCAAGACAACTCTGGGGACAAGCCTCTGGAGAATCACACGTCGGTGTGCGGCCGACGGTTCAGCGGGGACGGGAGGTGGACGGTGGCCAAGCAGACGGCCGGCGACATCACGCTGCACGAGGGTACGGCGACGGAGCCGCTGCGACCGTGGCTGCCCGCGGACCTGCTCGACAACGCGGCCCGGACCATCTCCGACAACAAGACGATCATGCTGGGCCTCCCGGTCCTCGCGGCGATCGCACTGATCGCGGTCCAGGCCGTGCTGACGGAGGTCGCCGTACCTGGGGGTCTGGGTGGGTTCTTCGGGTCCGATGACCCGTTCCAGCAGGCCGGTGCGGCATTGCTGCTCACGTACGGCGTCCAGCTGGTGCTGTTCACCGTGGTGTCGAGCATGATGGCCGGGATCATCGCCCTCGCTGCCGTGCGGAGCCAGCTCGCACACCGGGTCGGCCCGCGCGAGCTGCTGCGGCTGGTCCGGCCGTCACTGCCCGCTCTGGCGGCTGTCGGGCTGATCCAGTCGCTCTCGTTCGTCATCCTGATCGCCGGTTGGGGTCTGGCGGTGTTCGGTATCGGCGCCGGCACGGACGCGGCAATCTCCTCCGACGTGGCCGGTGCGGTGGCCGTGGTGCTGATGCTGGTCGGCGCTGTGCTCGTGCTGATCTTCGGCATCCGCCTGGTGCTGGCCGGAACCGTCGTACTGATGGAGGGCCGGCACGCACCAGACATCGGCCTCTACATCCCTGTCAGGGTGGGGATCTGGGGTTCGCTGAAGCGGTCCTGGCGGCTGGTGAGGGGCAAGTTCTGGCGGGTGTTCGGCATCCTGCTGTTCGCCGGTCTGGTGGTCAACATCGTCGGGTACGCCTTGCAGTTCGGGGTCACCACGCTGGTCCTCACGGTCGGCTCCTGGGCCGACAGCAGCGACGGCACAGGCGCGACGGTGGCCGCTGTGGTGATCGGTGTGGCGGCAGGCGTGGCGACTGCGATGACACTGATCGCCAGTTTGGCCTTCATGTCCGCCGTCCAGGCCCTGATCTACCTGGATCTGCGGGTCCGGCGGGAAGGCCTCGACCTCTGGATGCGTCCGGTCCTGCGGCCAGGAGGTACTGCGTGATCCCCGTGTTCCTCGAGGAGCCCCCGGTGGACATCGGCCGGGACCAAGCGGCTGCCGAGGCGGCCGAGGAGTTGTCGAAGTCGGCGTACCGGCAGTCCGGCGGTTCTCTGATCGAGAAGGCGCTCAACAGGGTCATGCAGTGGATCGGTGACATGCTGGACAGCCTCAGTGGTTCCTCCCCCAACGGCCACGCCGGTCTGGTCATGCTGATCGTCCTGCTCGCGCTCATCGTCGTCGTGGTGCTGTGGCGGGCCGGCGTACTCCGGACCAGTCATCGGGAGAAGCAGACCGTCTTCGACACCTCCAGACCGCGCACAGCGGCCGAGTACCGGGCTCAGGCGGAGCGGGAGGCTGCGTCCGGGGACTACACCCACGCGATCCGCAGCCGCTTCCGCGCCTGCGTGGCAGAGCTGACCGAGCGCACGATTCTGGACGATCGCGCCGGGCGGACGGCGTACGAGGTGGTCGCTGACGCCGGACGCGCCACACCGGCGTTGCGGGAGCCACTGCAGCCGGCTGCGCTCGCGTTCACCGAGGTTGTCTACGGCAACCGTCCGGGCACACCGGAGCGGTACGCCGCAGTCGTCGTCGCCGACGACGCGGCCCGAACTGCTCGGGTCATGGTGAGTGGATGAGTACCGCGGTTGGGCGGAGTGCTGGGGAGAGTTGGCGGGCGCTGCGGACGCCGCTGCTCGTGACCGGGGTGATCGTGCTGGCGGCAATCGTCGTACTGATCGCCACGACCGCACGGACCTCGGGCCCGTTCAGTCCGGACTCCACCGAGCCGGAGGGAGCGCGGGCGCTTGCGACGCTGCTGGGCAACCACGGCGTGAAGGTGACCGGCACCGACGTACTGGACGACGCGGTCCAGGCGGGCAGCGGCAAGACGCTGCTCATCGGCCCGGAGGGCCAGCTCGACCGCGACGACTGGCAGCGGATCGCCGACGCCGGCTGGAGCCATGTGATCCTGATCCGTCCCGGCACCAGAGCGCTGGAGATCCTGGCCCCGGGGGTGGAGGACAACGGACAGATCCTGTCCTCGGACAGCCGTGAGCCGGACTGCGATCTGCCGGCGGCGGTGAAGGCCGGCACGGTGACCGTCGGCGGCTCGACGTACTCCGCACCGGACGGCGCGCAGGCGTGCTACGGCGACGGCATCAACAACACCGTGATCCGGGTGGAGTCGAACGGCCGGATTGTCGACGTCGTGGGCACGACCCGCACGTTCACCAACGAGCAGCTCGCAGAAGAAGGCAACGCGGCCCTGGCTCTCAACCTGATCGGCACCGACCGGGAGCTGACCTGGTACCTGCCGCAGTGGGAGTCCAGCGGGTTCGCCGACGACGACGAAGACAGCCCTCCCCTGGTCCCTCCGGACATCCGCTACATCGGGTGGGCGTTGGCGTTCGCCGTACTCGTAGTGGCGTTGTGGCGGGGCCGACGGCTCGGACCGGTCGTCGCGGAGCGGCTGCCCGTCATCGTGCACGCCGCCGAGACCACAGAGGGCCGGGCGCGGCTGTATCGACGCTCACGAGCCAGAGACCGCGCTGCGGCCGCACTGCGCGAGTCGGCGCTCGGCAAGCTCCACAAGGCCCATGGCATCCCCCGGCGCGCCGATCCGTCGGCCGTCGTGGCGACAGTGGCGGCCCGCACCGGCCGGGACCCGGCCATGCTGTACGAACTCCTCTACGGCCTCCCGCCGCTCAGCGACGCCGCTCTGATGTCCTTGTCCCATGAACTCGACGTACTGACGCAGGAGGTACGACACCCGTGACGACTACCGAGGTCAGCGCCGACCAGGCCAGGCGGGCGCTGGTCGCGCTGCGGACCGAGATCGGCAAGGCGGTGGTCGGCCAGGACACCGCTGTGACCGCACTGGTACTCGCCCTGCTCTGCCGCGGCCACGTGCTGCTGGAGGGCGTGCCCGGTACGGCGAAGACGCTGATGGTGCGCGCCTTGTCGATGGCGATGCGGCTGGACACCAAGCGGGTGCAGTTCACGCCGGACCTGATGCCCGGTGACGTGACCGGATCGCTCGTGTACGACGCGAAGAGCAGCGAGTTCGAGTTCCGGCCGGGTCCGGTGTTCACCAACATCATGCTGGCCGACGAGATCAACCGGACTCCACCGAAGACCCAGGCGGCGTTGCTGGAGGCAATGGAGGAGCGGCAGGTCACCGTCGACGGCGTGCCGCGGATGCTGCCGGTGCCGTTCGTCGTCGCCGCGACGCAGAACCCGATCGAGTACGAGGGCACGTACCCGCTGCCCGAGGCCCAGTTGGACCGGTTCCTGCTGAAGGTCACGCTCGACATCCCGCCGCGGGACGCGGAGATCGCCGTACTCGCCCGGCACGCGCAAGGCTTCGACCCGCGTGACCTGGCCGCGGCCGGTCTGCGTCCGGTGGCTGGGCCGGAGGACCTCGCCGCCGGTCAGGCCGCCGTACGCCGGGTCGCGGTCCGGGAGGACGTGCTCGCGTACGTCGTGGATCTGTGCCGGGCGACGCGGCAGTCGCCGTCACTGCAGCTCGGGGTGTCGCCGCGAGGCGCTACTGCCCTGCTGGCCGTGTCCAGGGCGTGGGCGTGGCTGTCCGGCCGGGACTACGTGATTCCGGACGATGTGAAGGCGATGGCACGTCCTTGCCTTCGGCATCGGGTGCAGGTGCGCCCGGAGGCCGAGCTCGAAGGTGTCAGCGCGGACGCGGTGCTGGAGAGCGTCCTGGCGACCGTGCCGGTCCCCCGATAGCTCATGGTGCTCACCTACAGGGCGGCGCTGCTGGCCGCAGCCGGAGTCCTCTTCGTCGCTCTGGCGATGCCGAGCTGGGGTGGCGTCGGCCTGGTGATCCTGGTCGTTGTCCTGGTGTGCGTGGTGGACATGCTGCTGGCCGGTTCGCCTCGGCGACTCCAGCTGAGCCGCGAGGGCGACACCGCCGTACGGCTGGGTGAGTACGCTGCGGTGAACCTGCTGGTGGCCAACCCCGGCCGCCGGGTGCGTGGACTGCTGCGTGATGCGTGGCCGCCGTCAGCCGGCGTACTGGACCCGCCACACAAGTTGAACCTGCCGCATGGCGAGCGGCGACGGCTGACGACCAATCTGCTGCCGACGCGGCGCGGGGACCGGCAGGCGGATCGGGTGACGATCAGATCGATCGGTCCGCTGGGTTTCGCGGGCCGGCAGGGGTCGCACCGGGTGCCGTGGACAGTGCGGGCGCTGCCGCCGTTCAAGAGTCGCAAGCACCTGCCGTCGCGGCTGGCCCGGTTGCGGGAGCTGGACGGGCGGACCGCGTTGCTGGTGCGGGGTCAGGGCACCGAGTTCGACTCGCTGCGGGACTATGTGCCGGGTGACGACGTACGCAGCATCGACTGGCGCGCCACGGCCCGTCGCGGCAACGTCGTACTGCGGACCTGGCGGCCGGAGCGCGATCGCCAGGTCGCCATCGTGATCGACTCCGGCCGGATGTCGGCCGGACGGGTCGGCGACGCACCCCGGCTCGACCACGCGATGGACGCCGCGCTCCTGCTGGCCGCGCTCGCGACCCGGGCCGGAGACCGGGTTTCCTTACTGGCTTGCGATTCCGCGGTCCGGGCCGACGTACGACGTCCCGCGCCGGAGGACGTGCTGCCGTCGTTCGTGAACGCGTTGGCGAACGTGGAGGCCGAGCTCGTCCAGACCGATTTCCGCGTCGTCGTCTCGCAGGTGCTCGAACGGCTCGGCCAGCGTTCCCTCGTCGTACTGCTGACCGGCTTGGACCCGGCGGTGATCGAGGAGTCCCTCCTCCCGGTGATCGGCCCACTGCTGCGCCGCCACGTCATCGTCCTGGCCTCGGTCGCCGACCCGCGTCTCACCGAGCTCGAGTCCACCCGCTCCGACCTGCTCGAGGTCTACGGCGCCGCCTCCGCCGCCCGCACCCGCCTCGACCGCGAACGCGTGACCGCCGTCCTCACCAGAGCCGGCGTCACCGTCCTCGACGAAAACCCCGAATCCATAGCCCCCGCCCTAGCCGACACCTACCTCTCCCTGAAGAAGGCCGGCCGCCTGTAATACCGCGCGCTCACAGCTGGGTTGGGCGGGCTTGGATGAAGGTCCAGTGGTGGCCTTCGAGGTCTTCGGCGTCGTACGAGCGGTAGCCGTACTGGTGGATGTCCGACAGGATCTTGGCGCCGTTGGACTGAGCGTGGGCGAAGTGCGCGTCGAGGTCGTCGACGTACACCCAGACGTCGTGATCGGCTGCCGGTGCGGCCTGGTCGGTGCGCTTGAAGAGGAGGACCGCGGCGGAGCCGACGTGCAGCTCGATCCAGGACGGGTGCTCGCCCTCCGCGGGGATCGTGTCCCAGGAGTCGAGGCCGAAGACCGTGTGCAGCCAACGGGCCGCGGCGGCCGGATCCTCGTAGTACAAGCCGATGGCGAGCCGGTCGAGCTCACGCGGGGTCTGCTGCGCGGTGTCGCGGCGGGCGACCCAGGCGGGAATCCAGCGGATCACGTTCGGCCAGAAGTAGAAGGCCTTGTCGCCGCCCTCGACCAGCGACTGTACGACGGTCACGCGAGTACCACCGTCGATCGCGGCGAAGCTGACCCTCGTCTCGGTGTCGTCCACCGAACTGCGGTACGCGAGCAACTCGCCCGGCTCCCAGACCGTGATGGTGCCGAGCTCGAGCGCGTCCTCCGGCTCGGTCCGGTAGACCTCCAGGATGCGCCCGCCGACGCCCGGCTCCAACCGCATCGCGATCACCCGGCCGGAATCCCAGAAGTTGATCGGACTCCGCAACCACCACAGATCGATCTCCTCGGTGAACACCCGGAACGCGGTCGCCGGATCAGCCGCAACCTCAACCGAAGCCGTAGCCGACGGCTTCACAGATTCCTGCGTCACGATGACTCCTTCTGCTCGACGTGGCGTTTGAACGAGGTGAGTTGGTCTCGCCAGTGGGCTTGGACCTGGTCGAGCCAGGCCTGGACGGCGACGACGGGCTCCGGGTTGAGGCGGAAGATCCGGACTCGGGCGTCGTCGGGACCGCGTTCGTCGGCGACCAGACCGGCCGCCAGGAGGATGCGCAGGTGGCGGCTCATCGCCGGCGACGACGAGCCGGTCGCTGTGGCGAGTTGCCCGGCTCGCTGTGGTCCGTCGCCCAGCAGCCGAACCACCTGCCGCCGGGTCGGATCGGCCAGCACCTCGAAGAACCGATCGACCTGATCTTCCAGCATGTGGCAATAGTTCTACTTCTCGTTAACTATTGTCAACAGCTGGAAGGACTATCGGCTGAGGGGTGGGTGTGCATATCGACAGGTAGTGCCGGCGCAGTCGTAGTGCACCTGAGCGCACCCCGCACCCCGTGTACGGCGTCTCGGAGGCGCACTACCTGTCGAACTGCACGCTTCACCCGAGATCGAGCCAGCTGTCGTGGCGCCGGTGGGAGCGGCGGGGTGGGTTAGGTGGACACGCGTACGGGGGCCAGGTGGCAGGCGACTTGGGGGGTGTTGGTAGCGGGGAGGATGGGGAGGGTGGTGGTTTGGCAGGCGGAGGCGGCTTGGGGGGTGGCTGCTAGTTGGCAGCGGGGGTGGAAGCGGCAGCCGGTGGGGATTCGGGTGGGGTCGGGGGGCTCGCCGGTGAGGACGATGCGTTCCGGGGACTCAGGCAGGACCGATAGGAGGGCCTGCGTGTAGGGGTGCTGGGGATTGGTCAGGACGTCCTCGGCAGGGCCGGACTCGACGATGCGGCCGAGGTACATGACGGCGACCCGGTCCGCGATGTTCCAGGCGAGACCCAGGTCGTGCGTGACGACGAGCGCGGCCAGGCCCAGGTCGTCCCGGAGCCGGAGCAGCAGCGACAGGATCTCGCCCCGCACCGAGGCGTCCAGCGACGCGACCGGCTCGTCGGCGATCAGCACCTTGGGACTCAGCGCCAGCGCACCAGCGATCACCACGCGCTGCCGCTGACCGCCCGACAGTTCGTGCGGATAGCGCAGGAAGAACCGTTCCGGCGGCCGCAGACCCGCCCGCGACAACGCCTCCGCGACGACCGTCTCCTCGTCCGGCAGCCCGTGGATCCGCGGACCCTCGGCGACCGCCTCGTACACGGTCTGCCGCGGGTTGAGCGACCCCATCGGATCCTGCAACACCAACTGCACCTGCCGCCGGAACGCGCGCAGCCGACGTCCCGTATAGCTCAGCGGCGTCCCGTCGTACGAGACCTGGCCGGCCGTCGGGCGTTCAAGGCCGAGCAAGGTACGGGCGAGTGTCGTTTTGCCGCACCCGGATTCGCCCACGAGCGCGACGATCTCGCCCGGCGCGACGGACAGGTTGACCCCATCCACGGCCCGGGCCCGTCGACCACCACGGCCGGCGAACTCCACCTTCACATCAGTTGCCTCTAGCAAGATCCCTCCCCACGAGCAGACACGCGGCCGTCCGTCCGGGACCAGCCGGGCGCAGGTCGACGGCAGCCGTCGAGCAGTCGTCCAGAGCAACCGGGCAGCGCGGATGGAACGCACATCCGCCGGGCAGCTGTTGCGGATCCGGCGGATCGCCGGCCAGCCCGCGCGGCGCGAGCCGCGACTTCGGGTCACCCACTGTCGGGAAGGCCGCCGCCAGCGCCTGGCTGTACGGGTGCCGGAAATCCCCTGACGACGGACCCGCCTCGACCAGCCGACCGGCGTACATGATCGCCAGCCGGTCGCACACCTCAGCCAGCACGGACAGGTCATGCGAGATCATCAGCAGCGAGATGTCGTGCTCGGCGATCAACTTCCGGATCAACGTCAACACCTGCGCCTGCACCATCAGGTCCAGGGCAGTCGTCGGCTCATCGGCGATGATCAGCCGCGGCGAACAGGCCAGCGCCATCGCGATCATCACTCGTTGCCGTTGGCCACCACTCAGCTCGTGCGGATAGCTCTTCGTCCGCCAGGCCGGCAGCCCGACCTGTTCGAGCAACTCCCGCACCCTCAGCGAGGCCTCAGCCGGTGTCGCCAGTCTGTGCACGAGCAACGGCTCGGCGATCTGATCTCCGATCCGCTGCACCGGGTTCAGCCCGTGCTGCGCACCCTGGAACACGATCGACGCCTCCGACCAGCGAACCGCGCGCAGCCGGCCCCACTTCATCGCCAGCACGTCCTCGCCGCCCAGCAGGATCCGCCCCTCGACCCGCGCCGACCGCGGCAACAACCGCAGCAACGCCATCGCCACCGACGACTTGCCGGATCCCGACTCACCTGCCAGCCCGACAGCCTCCCCCGCCTCCAGCGACAACGACACTCCGCGTACGGCGGGAACGTCGCCGGTGGCAATGCGATACGTGACGGACACCTCGTCCAACTCGAGCAGGCTCATCACGCCGCCCTCGTCCGCAGCCGGGGATTGAGTACGGACTCCAAAGCCCTTCCACACAAGGTGAATGCCATCACCACGAGCACGATGCACAGACCCGGCAACAGGATGTACCACCACGCTCCCGCGGTGGCCGCACCCCAGTCGTACGAGCCGCGCAACATCGTCCCCCACGAGGTCTTGTTCGCGCTGACACCGAGAAACGCCAGCGTGGACTCGGTCACGATCGCGCTCGCCACCTCCAGCGTCGTACTTGCCAGCAGCAACGGTGCGACGTTCGGCAGCACGTGCCGGGTGGTGATGTGCCAGTGACCGGCGCCGAGAGCGAGCGACCGTTCGATGTACGGCCGCGCCTCCACCGCCAGCGTCTGCGCCCGGATCAGCCGGGCCGTCGACGGCCACGACGTCACGCCGATCGCGACGATGATGGTCGCCGTACTGCCGCCGAGGATCGCGGCCAGCACCAGCGCGGTGACCAGCGACGGCAGCACCAGGAACCAGTCGGTGATGCGCAGGATGATCGCGCCGATCCAGCCCCGGAAGTGCCCGGCCGTGATACCGAACACGGTCCCGATCACCATGCTGAGCAGCGCGGCCAGGAACCCGATCAGCAGCGAGGTCCGCGATCCCCACCAGATCATCAGCAGCACGGACCGCCCGGACTCGTCGGTCCCGAGCGGGTCGTCGATACTCGGCGGGGCCATCTTCTCGCGGGTCCCGCTGACCACGTTCGTCACGCCGGCGTCGATGAACAGCGGCGCGATCAGCGCGAGCACCACGGCGACCAGAAGGATGGCAAGCCCCACCATTCCGGCCCTGTGCATGCGGAACTCAGACCAGAACCGCCGCAACGCCCGCTGCCGCCGGACCCACGTCACGCTGCTCATGCCGACCTCACCCTCGGGTCAAGGACGTGGTAGACGACGTCCGCCAGCGTGTTCATCACGATCACCGACACCGTGATCAACAGGAACGTGCCCTGCATCAGCGTGAAGTCCGGCACCCGGATCGCGTCGTAGAACAACTGCCCGAGCCCCGGCCAACTGAAGATCGCCTCGACCGTCACCGCGCCGCCGACCACGAACCCGATCCGCATGAACACCAGCGTCACGGTCGGCAGCAACGCGTTCGGTACGGCGTGCCTCCGCCGGATGTCGTCGTCACGCAACCCCTTCGCGCGCGCTGTGGTGATGTAGTCCTGCCCGACCTCGTCCAGCACAGACGACCGCATCACCAGCAGGTATTGCGCATACACGACCGCGACCATGGTCAGGCAGGGCAACACCATGTGCTGCGCGACGTCGAGCACGTACCCGAACCCGTCCGGCGCATCCACGCTGGAGATACCGCGGGTCGGGAAGACGCCGGGGATCGGACCGATGCCGGCCGCGAACACCATCAGCAGCAGGAGCCCGAGCCAGAACGTCGGCACCGACCACAGCACCAGCGAGACCGCGGTGGAGAACTTGTCGAACCGGCTGCCCGGCTTCCACCCGGCCCGGGCTCCCTGCCAGATCCCGAGGCTGACCGCCATCACCAGCGCCGTACCCGTGAGCAGCAGTGTCGAGCCGATCCGCTCCCCGATCAGGTCGATCACCGGCCGCTTGTATTCGTAGGAGGTCCCGAGGTCGAACTGCAGCGTCTGCTTGACGAAATGCACGAACTGCTCGGGGATCGACTTGTCCAGACCGAGCCGGGCCCGTTCCAGGTCGAGTTGCTCCGGTGTCATGTTGCGGCCCTGGGCGAGTGCCCGCACCGGATCGCCGGGCAGCAACCGGAACAGGAAGAACGTCGCGACGATCACCATCGCGATGCTGAGCAGGGCCCCGCCCGCCTTGGCCGCCGCGTACCGGAGCAGACCGTAGCGGGCCGGGCTCTCCTCCAGAGCCTCCACGGCCGGCTGGGTGACCGTCATTCGCGCTCGTCGGCGACGTCCTGGCGGCGCCGCATCATCACGAAGGCGCCCAGGGCAACCACCACGGCACCACCAGCGACGCCACCGATGATGCCGGCGAGCTCCCCGCCGCCGATGCCGTCTTCACCACCGTCCGCCGTGACCGTGTCGACCGTGTAGAACGGCCAGTAGCCGCTGCCGCCGTACAGCAGGCCGTTGTCCTCCGGGATCGGCGTGATGCTGGCGATCCGGTCCTTGCGGTAGCCCTCGAGGTCGTTCGGGTAGTAGAGCGCGATCACCGGAGCATCGGTGTACAGCCGCTCCTCCATCTTCTTGATGATCGCGGCGCGCTTCGGCCGGTCGAGCTCCTTCTGCTGCTGCAGGTAGAGGTCCTCGTACTGCGGGTCGCAGTAGAACGACTCGGTACCGCCGCCCTCGCCGGACGCGGTCGGACGCCGGCTGCACAGGTGCGTGCCGAGGACCTCCTCCGGGTCCGGGTTGACCGACCAGCCGCTGATCGCGATGTCGAACAGCGCAGTGACGCCCGTCTCCTCGGTGAACTTGGTGGAGTCGAGCCGCTTGGTGCTCAGGCCGATGCCGATCTCCTTGAACCAGCCGGTCAGGTACTCGGCCAGCTTGTCCTCGATCGGGGTGTCGGTGTGGATGCTGAACCGGAACTGCAGCTTGCGCGACCCGTCCGGCATCGTCCGGATGCCGTCCGGCCCCTTCTTGTATCCCGCGTCGTCGAGGATCTTGTTGGCCTTGGCAACGTCGTACGTCACCTTCTCGCCGCCACTGGCCTCCCAGAAGAAGTCCTTGTACAGGGGCGGGACGATCGAGCCGTCGGCCGGCTTGGCCAGCCCGTTCTGCACCTCGTCGACCAGCTTCTGCTTGTCGATCGCGTAGTGCAACGCGGTCCGCACCCGCACGTCCTTCAGTGCCGGGTGCCCGTCACCGATCGGCTTGTTGTCGGTGGTGGTCGCGCCGTGGTTGATCTGCAGGTACGACGCCCGCCGGCCCTGGGTGTTCCACTGGACGATGTTGCCGTCGCCCTTGAGCGCCTCGAAGTCCGGCGGGTTCAGCCGGCCGATCAGGTCGATGTCGCCCTTCTTCAGACCGACGATCGAGGCGGCGGGGTTGTCGTAGAAGATCACCTGCAGTTCGTCGATCTTCGGCCGGCCGCGCCAGTAGTCCGGGTTCGCCTCGAGCCGGACGAACTGGTCCTTCTTGTACTCCACCGCCTTGTACGGGCCACTGCCGACGGTCGGGAACTCGTCGGCCTCGTACTTCGAGATGTCCTTGACCTTCTCCCAGATGTGCTTGGGCATGATCGGGACCGGGTTGTCCAGCATCGACGCCTGCGGAGTCTTGAGCTTGATCGTCAACTCCTGGCCGTTCGCGGTCACGCTCGCGAAGTTGGCCACCGCCGGACCGTTGCCGAACTTGGCGGCGTCGTCGGTGATCATCTTGTTGAACGTCCAGGCCGCGTCGTCGGCGGTGATCGGCTGCCCGTCGGTCCACTTCGCCTGCCGGATCGTGAAGGTCCAGGTCAGCCCGTCCGGCGACGTCTTCCAGGACTCGGCCAGATCCGGGCTGGGCTGCAGCGTCTTCGAGTCCGGCACGGTCAGGAAGCCGTACATCAACCGCTGGATCGCCCCGGTCACCAGCCGCACGGCCAGGAACGGATTCATCGAGTCGACCGACTGGGTGACCCCGACCTTCACGACCTTCTTCGCCGGCTCGGCGGCCTGCGCCGTACCGGGAGACACCACCAGCAGACCCAGCGCCGCGATCGCCGCGAACAGCTTCCTCATCCGCCCCACCTTCCACCCTGCGTGTTGGTTTGGTGACGAAACCACACCAGCAAGCGCTCTCCTGTCAACGAGATGCGGAATTTTGTCACAGATCTGTTTCCAGAAGTCGTAATCATTTTCCACTTGACTACACGCTCGTGTAGGAGTTTGCTCTTGCGTGTAGCGAGAGGAGCACCATGGACCGTCGGATCGACGACCTGACCGCGCGAGCCCGGATCCGGGACGCGGCCATCCGCCTGTTCGGCGAGCGCGGCATCGAGGGCGCGAGCATCCGCGACATCGCGGCCGAGGCCGGCGTCTCGTCGGGGCTGGTGCGGCATCACTTCGGGTCGAAGGAGGCGCTGCGCGACGCCTGCGACCGGTACGCGAAGGAACGGATGCTGGAGGTCGGCGAGGAGCTCACCGATGCGGGTGGAGTCGCCGCCCTCGACCCGGCAACCCTGCATCCCCGGGTGTTCCCGCTGCAGCTGTACCTGGTCCGCTCGATGATGGACGGCTCGGAGACCGCGGCCGCGCTGTTCCTCGGCGCCGTCGACAGCATCGAGGAGTGGTCCACCGCCTACGGCATCCACCCCACCGACCGCCGGGCCTACGCGGCGGCGATGGCCGCGATCAAGCTGAGCGTCTTCGTCTTCCGCGACCAGGTCTCGAAGGCGCTGGGCGAGGACATCACCACGCCGGCCGGGTACGCCCGGATCGGCCAGGGGCTGATGGAGGTCTTCACCATCCCCCTGATCACCGAAGAACAAGCCGAACAACTACGGAAGAAATCTGAGGAGAACTGATCATGCCGGCTGCGATCAGCACGGAAGGTCTGGTCAAGACATTCGGGCGAACCCGCGCTCTGGACGGCCTCGACCTCACGGTGCGAACCGGTGAGGTGCACGGCTTCCTCGGCCCCAACGGCGCGGGGAAGACCACCACGATCCGGATCCTGCTCGGGATGACCCGGGCAAGCTCCGGCACCGCACGGCTGCTGGACAGCGACCCGTGGTCGGACGCCACCGAGCTGCACAAGCGGCTCGCCTATGTCCCGGGCGATGTGACGCTGTGGCCGAACCTGTCCGGCGGCGAAGCGATCGACCTGCTCGGCCGGATGCGCGGCGGGCTGGACAAGAAGCGCAAGGCGGATCTGCTCGAGCGGTTCGACCTCGACCCGCGCAAGAAGGCCCGCACCTATTCGAAGGGCAATCGGCAGAAGGTCGCACTGGTCGCGGCGCTGGCCTCCGACGTCGAACTGCTGCTGCTCGACGAGCCCACCTCGGGCCTGGACCCGTTGATGGAGGAGGTGTTCCGCGAGGTCGTCCAGGAGGTCAGTGACCGAGATGGCCGGACGGTCCTGCTGTCCAGCCACATCCTGTCCGAGGTCGAGGCACTCTGCGATCGGGTCACGATCATCCGGGCCGGCCGCGCCGTCGAGAGCGGCACGCTGTCCGAGCTGCGGCACCTGACCCGGACATCGATCCGGGCCGAGCTGGTCGGCGCGATGAACGGCCTCGCCCAGCTCGACGGCATCCACGACCTCCGCGTCGAGGACGGCCTGGTCCGGTTCGACGTCGACACCGACGAGATCAACCCGGTACTGCGCCGGCTCACGGAGATCGGCGTACGGAGTCTGGTCAGCCAGCCGCCGTCGCTGGAGGAGCTGTTCCTGCGCCTGTACGAACCGGAGGCGGCGAAATGAAGACCCTCGCCGGCACCGGCGGTCTGATCCGGCTGATCCTGCGCCGGGACCGGATCATCCTGCCGATCTGGATCGTGGTGCTGTGTGCGATCCCGATGAGCTACGTCAAGCAGTACGGCGACCTGTTCCCGACCGCGCAGTCGCGCCTCGACTACGCGAACAACGCCGGCTTCATCACCTTGTACGGCGAACTGTCCGGGACGAGTCTCGGTGAGTTCGTCACCTGGCGACTCGGCTTCGTGCCCGTGATGGTCGGGCTGATCAGCCTGCTCACGGTGATCCGGCACACTCGCGTCGAGGAGGAGACCGGCCGCAGCGAGCTGCTCGGCTCGAGTGTGGTCGGCCGGCACGCAGGACTCGCGGCCGCCCTGCTGTCGGCGTTCGGTGCGAACCTGGTACTCGCCGTACTGCTTGCCCTGGGCATGCACAGCCAGGACCTGCCGTGGTCCGGATCCGTTGCCATCGGCGCCGAATTCGCCACCACCGGCTGGTTCTTCGCCGCGGTCGGTGCTGTCGCCGCGCAGCTGTCCGCGAACGCCGGAACGTCCAGGGGCATCGCGATCAGCGTGCTCGGAGCGGCGTATGTACTACGGGCCGCGGGCGACACGAGCGCGCACACGGACGGCCCCTTGGCCTGGCTGTCCTGGTTGTCGCCGATCGCCTGGGCGCAACGCATCCACCCGTACGGCGGGAACCGCTGGTGGCTGGCCGTGGTGATGCTCGCGGCAACCGCCGGACTCGTTGCCGTCGCCATCAATCTCGCCGTACGGCGAGACGTCGGGGCCGGACTGTTGCCGGCCCGATTGGGACCGGCCGAGGGCAAACTGGGTTCGCCGTTGGGACTGGCGTGGCGGTTGCATCGCGGACTGCTGGCGGCGTGGACGATCGGATTCGCCTTGCTGGGCTTGCTGTTCGGCGGTGTGGCCGAAGGGGTCGGCGACATCCTGCGTGACGAACCCAAGGCCAAGGAGATGTTCGAGCGGCTCGGTGGTTCGGCCGGGTTGATCGACTCGTTCTTCGCCGGGGTGATGACGATCCTCGGGCTGATCGCGTCCGCGTACGCCGTCCAGGCGACGCTGCGGTTGCGGGCAGAGGAGACGAGTGGACGGGCCGAGCCGGTGCTCGCCACCGCGACCGGCCGGCTGCGGTGGGCCGCGAGTCACCTGCTGTTCGGGGTGCTCGGTCCGGCGCTGGCGCTGTTCGCCTCCGGGCTCACCGCAGGGCTCGCGTACGGGCTGGCCGTTGACGAGGTCGGAAAGCAGATTCCCCGGCTGATCGGTGCGTCCCTGGGTCAACTGCCCGCCGTGTGGCTGCTGGCTGCGATCGCCCTCGCGATCTTCGGCCTGTTCCCGCGCATCTCCCCGGCGGCGTGGGCCGGTCCCGGCATCTGCATCCTGATCGGCTTCACCAACGCCGGCGTCCAACTCGCCGACTGGCTGAATGACATCTCCCCGTTCACCCACCTCCCCCGCCTCCCCGGCGGTTCGCTGTCCGCAACCCCGCTGATCGTCCTGCTGGCGATCACGGTCGTCGTCGGATTCATCGGCCTGGTCGGCTGGAGGCGCCGCGACGTACCGATCGGCTAGTTCGCCGAGGAACCGGGGACCGGTGTCCGGCATGAGAGCGCACCAGAGAGTCATCGAAGCCGAGCCGGCCTAACCCGCGGCTGATCACTTGCGGGCGTTGCGGGACCAGACGAACGCGTAGAGGGCGAAGGCGGCCAGGCCGAGGGCGAGAACGGTCAGCAGGACCGGACCGAAGGGCTGGTCCTTGACCGTGCGGAGCGCGGTGTCGAGGCCGCCGGCCTTCTGCGGGTCGTAGTCGATCGCGGCCCAGGCGAACAGGATGCCGACGATCACGAACGCGATGCCCTTGGCGGCGTACCCGATCCGGCCGAGCAGGATGGTCGTGTCGGAGACTCCGCCGACCAGGTCCTCGGTGAACTTCTTCGTCACCGCCTTGTACAGCTGGTGTACGCCGACGGCCACGATGCCGATGCCGATCGCGATGATCAGCACCCGGCCGCCGTCGTTCGCCATCAGCCGGGCGCTGAAGGTGCGCTGCTGACCGGAGCTGGAGCCGCCCGAGCCGATCGCGACCTTGACCGCGCTCGCTCCGAGCACCAGGCAGACGATCGCGCGCCCGACCGCCGACACGGTGTGCGAGAGGTCCAGATCGCCGTACGCGACGTCGAGGGCACGCCAGATCACCAGCGCGAACAGGCCGATCGCGACGATCCACAGCAGTACGCCGCCGAGCGGTTTGCCGGCCAGTTCCTGGAGTGCGCCCTGCTGGGACGCCTCCTCCGACGACTTGCCCCAGGCGAGTTGCAGTGCGATCCACGCGATCAGCAGGTACACGACGCCGTACGCGATCAACCCGACGGTGATCGCGACGCCGTACCACTGGTGCGTCCGGACTTCTTGGGCAGTCTTCACCCAACTCCGGTGCCCATGGGCAAACGGTCAGGCGGAGACGGGCGCGGTGGCTTCGCGGTCGGCTTCGTCGATGTCACCGTACTCGCCGGAGCGGGCGGCGCGGCGGCCGAGGGTCCAGACGTACACGAAGAAACCGAGCTCGGCCAGGATGCCGATCGTGATCCGGACCGGGCCTGGCAGGAACGGTGTGACGAACGCTTCGATCACACCGGTGACCAGCAGGATCGCGGCCAGGCCGATGGCCATCCCAACCGTCGCGCGGCCGGTCTGGGCGAGTGCCTGCATCCGGGTGCGCGGGCCGGGCACGATCCAGGACCAGCCGAGCCGGAGACCGGCCGCGGTGGCGACGAAGACCGTGGTCAGCTCGAGCAGGCCGTGCGGCGTGATCAGGCTGAAGAACAGGCCGCCCCGGTCGTGGCTGATCATCAGCCCGGCGCTGACGCCGAGGTTGAGCGCGTTGTCCCAGAGGATGAAGACGGACGGGATCAGGAAGATGCCGAGCGCGAGCACCGCGGCACTGATGGTCGCGTTGTTGATCCAGACCCGCAGCGCGAAGTCCCGGGCCGGGTTCTCCGAGTAGTACGACTCGAAGTCGTGGTCGACGAGTTGCTGGATCTGGTCCGGCGTACCGATGGAGTCGACCACCTCGGGGTGGGCGATGATCCGCCAGGCCGACCAGGCCACGACGACGTAGAAGATCAGGCCGATCGTGACCCACCAGCGTCTGGACGCGTACAGCGCGGCCGGGAAGCTGACCAGGAAGTACTTCGAGATGTCGCGCCAGACGGGTGCTTGCGCGCCGGTGACGGCACCACGGGCGTCCGCGATCAGGCCGGACAGCCGCCCGATGGAGACCGGGTCGGCGCCGGCGGCCCGGAGCGCGGCCAGGTGCGTGCCGACACGCTGGTACAGCGTGACCAGCTCCTCGGCCTCAGCACCGCTCAGACGCCGCTGACGACGGGTGAGATAGGCCAGCCGGTCCCACTGCGGCTGGTGCACCGAGACGAACGCCTCGACGTCCACAGCGCACCTCCTCCCCTGACTGGCTCCTTGCGCTGGCAGACTAGCTCGACAGGGTGTCGGGACAGGGAGGGGGCGACGGAGTGTCTCAGCTGGTCACCGGGGAGGCAGTCGTCCTCCAGGTGCGGATCGCGCGGATGCCGACGCGGGCGCTGGCGTGTGCGATCGACGTGATCCTGCAGCTCATCGTGCTGAGCGTCCTGATCTCGCTGCTGACCGGCTTCCTGATCGGTGGGGATGCGAGCGAGGCGCTCGCGGTGTCGCTGATCTTCATCGTCATCCTGCTGGTCGCGGTCGGCTACCGGGTGGTGATGGAGACGCTGACCCGCGGCCGCACCCTGGGCAAGATGGTGCTCGGGCTCAAGGTGGTCCGCGACGACGGCAGCTCGATCCGGTTCCGGCACGCGCTCGTGCGGACGCTGTTCTGGTTCTTCGTCGACTTCGCGCCGTGGTTCGCGGCCTGCCCGGGCATCGTGGCGAGCCTGATGAACAAGCAGGGCAAGCGGATCGGCGACATGGTCTCGGGCACCGTGGTGATCCGCGAACGGCACCAGCCGATGACGTCGCCGCCGCTGTTCGTGGCCGGCCATCTGGTGCAGTGGGCGCAGTCGCTGGAGCTGTCCCGACTGTCCGACGAGCTCGCCAACACCGCCCGGGACTACCTCGGGCGCTTCACCGAACTACAGCCGGACGCCCGGATCGCACTGGGTGACGCGCTGGCCTACCGCGTCAGCCAGGTCACCGCACCCGCGCCACCGGTGCCGCTCATCGCTCCGGCGTACCTGTCCGCCGTACTGGCCGAACGCCGGCGCCGGGAGCTGAACCGCCTGGCAACCGCCCGCCCGGCCCACACCGGTCCCTTCGCGCCTTACGCCCCACCCAGCCCGTACGGCGTCCTGCCCCCGCCGGCACCGGCTCCACCCGGCCCCTTCGCCGTACCCCGGCCGGTCCTGGATGTGCGTCCCGCTGCAGTCAACGCCCAAGGCTGGGCAGCGCCTGGCAGCAACGAGTGGTCCTAGCCAACAACGAAAAGGCGCCCCGCCGGGTGGCGGGGCGCCCTTCGTGGGGGTGGGGGGATCAGTAGCGGTAGTGCTCGGCCTTGTACGGGCCCTCGACCGGAACACCCAGGTAGCTGGCCTGCTCCTTGGAGAGCTCGGTCAGCTTGACGCCGAGGGCGTCGAGGTGGAGGCGGGCGACCATCTCGTCGAGGTGCTTGGGCAGCACGTACACCTCGGTCGGGTAGTCGGCCGTCTTCACGAACAGCTCGATCTGGGCCAGCACCTGGTTGGTGAACGAGTTCGACATCACGAACGACGGGTGGCCGGTCGCGTTGCCGAGGTTCAGCAGGCGGCCCTCGGACAAGATGATGATCGTGTGCCCGTCGGCGAAGCGGAACTCGTCGACCTGCGGCTTGATGTTGACCCGCTCGATGCCCGGCACCTTGTACAGGCCGGCCATGTCGATCTCGTTGTCGAAGTGGCCGATGTTGCCGACGATCGCCTGGTGCTTCATCGCGGCCATGTGGTCGGCGGTGATGACGTCCTTGTTGCCGGTGGTGGTGACGAAGATGTCGGCCATCCCGACCACGTCGTCCAGGGTGGTCACCTGGTAGCCGTCCATCGCCGCCTGCAGCGCGCAGATCGGGTCGATCTCGGTGACGATCACCCGGGCGCCCTGGCCGCGCAGCGACTCCGCACAGCCCTTGCCGACGTCGCCGTACCCGCAGACGACCGCGACCTTGCCGCCGATGAGTACGTCGGTGGCGCGGTTGATGCCGTCGATGAGCGAGTGCCGGCAGCCGTACTTGTTGTCGAACTTCGACTTGGTCACCGAGTCGTTCACGTTGATCGCCGGGAACAGCAGCGCGCCGGCCTTGTGCATCTCGTACAGCCGGTGCACGCCGGTGGTGGTCTCCTCGGTGACACCCTTGATGCCCTGGCCGATGGTGGTCCACAGCTGCGGGTCCTCGGTCAGCGTGCGGGTCAGCACCGACAGCACGACGGCGTACTCCTCGGAGTCCGCGGTCGACGGGTCCGGTACGGCGCCGGCCTTCTCGAACTCGGTGCCCTTGTGGACGAGCATGGTGGCGTCGCCGCCGTCGTCCAGGATCATGTTCGGGCCTTCTTCACCGGGCCACTTCAGGGCCTGCTCGGTGCACCACCAGTACTCCTCCAGCGTCTCGCCCTTCCAGGCGAACACCGGGACACCGGCGGGGGCGTCGGCCGAACCGTCCGGGCCGACGACGACCGCGGCGGCCGCGTGGTCCTGGGTGGAGAAGATGTTGCAGGAGACCCACCGCACCTCGGCGCCGAGCGCCGTCAGCGTCTCGATCAGCACCGCGGTCTGGATCGTCATGTGCAGCGAGCCCATGATCCGCGCGCCGGACAGCGGCTTGCTGTCGCCGTACTGCGCGCGCATCGCCATCAGGCCGGGCATCTCGTGCTCCGCCAGCCGGATCTCCTTGCGGCCGAACTCGGCCAGACCGAGGTCCGCCACCTTGTACTCGAACGTCATACCGTTGCGCTCCCCTGAAGACTGTTGATTTGCTTCCTGCGTGCCAGAGCCTAGAGGCCCGTACCCTACCGATTGATCGCCTGTGGCGCGTTTCTAACACCGAAATGTCAAGATTGTCCCCATGCGCATCACCGAGGCCGCCAAGCGACTGGGCACGACCCCCCGGATGCTCCGGTACCGGGAGGCCCTCGGCCTGCTTCCCCGCTCACGCTCCGGGCAGACCGCACAACGCCAGTACGACGACCGCGACCTCGCGGCCGTCCAGCTCGCCCTGGACCTCGAACGCCGGTACGACGTGACGCCGGCGGCGCTGGCGTTCGCCCTCAGGGCCCTGGCCGAACCGTCCGTCGCGGCCGACATCCGCAACCTCGGCTACCGCACCGGACGGCTCACCACACCGCCGACCCAGTCCCAGATCGACCGCGACCGCGCGCTGCGCTGGCTCGGCCGCTCCGGCGTCCTCCCGCCGAAACCGCGTTAGTGCGACGGCGCCTCGGGGACGGCGGGGCGCTCGTCGGGGACGTGGTTCTCCTCGTAGACATCGGGCTCGAGGTAGATGTGGACGGCCATCGGCTCGGCCGCGCGGATGGCGCGTTCGGCGGCGTCGATGGTCTCGGCCACGACCGCGGCGTCGGCGGTAGGCTCGACGCCGAGCTTGGCGGCGACCAGGACCTCCTCCGGGCCGAGGTGCAGGGTCTTGATGTGGATCAGCCGCTGGACGCCGGACGTGTTCTCGATCGCGTCGACGATCTTCTGCTGTGCCTCGCGGGTCGCGGACTCGCCGAGCAGCAGCGACTTCATCTCGATCGCCAGGAAGATCGCCACACAGACCAGCAGCGCGCCGATCGCCATCGAACCCAGGCCGTCGAACACACCGTTGCCGGTGGCAAGCGTCAGGGTGACGCCGATCAGCGCCAGCACCAGACCGGTCAGGGCGGCGAAGTCCTCCAGCAGAATCACCGGCAGCTCGGGCGCCCGGGCGTTGCGGACGAACCTGGTCCAGGACACGTGCCCACGCAGCTTGTTCGCCTCGACGATCGCGGTCCGGAACGACAGCGATTCCATCACGATCGCGACCAGCAGCACCGCGACCGGCACCCACTTCCAGTTGTCGATCGGGTGCGGATCGTGCACCTTGTGCCAGCCCTCGTACAACGCGAACAGGCCGCCGACGCTGAACAGCACGATCGCGACGATGAACGAGTAGACGTAGCGCTCGCGGCCGAACCCGAACTGGTGCAGGTCGTCGGCCTCCCGCTTGGCCCGGTTGGCGCCGACCAGCAGCAGCACCTGGTTGCCGGCGTCGGCGAGCGAGTGGATCGCCTCGGCCAGCATCGAGGCCGACTGGGTCAGGGCCCAGGCGGCGAACTTGGTGACCGCAATCCCGGTGTTCGCCAGCAATGCCGCCACCACGGCCTTGTTACCGCCACCAGCCATGTTCTCCAGGTCCTCCGTATGGTTTCAGCGCGCGGACACGACGAACGCCGTGCCGGAACCACGCAAGATACAGGGTCCTTCGGGTCCCGAGGCGAACGCGGACTGACCGGCGGACAACGTCACCTCCGGCTCGGTGCCTCCGGCCCCTACTTCGACCGATCCCGCCACACAGCAGACGATCCGCGGACCGACACCGGCCACCGTCCGTTCGCTGTCGTCGAGGTCGACCCTGTGGATGGCGAAGTACTCGGCCCCGGTCTCGTACGTCGCCACGCCGTCAACCACCGGGGGCGCGGTGAGCACCGGATCGGTCAGCGGCTCGAAGTCCACCACTGACACCAGTTCCGGTACGTCGATGTGCTTGCTGGTCAGGCCGCCGCGCAACACGTTGTCGGAGTTGGCCATCACCTCGAACCCGAATCCGGACAGGTAGGCGTGCACGTTCCCGGCCGGCAGGTAGACGGCCTCGAACCGCTCCAGCCGCACCCGGTTGAGTAACAGTGCCGCGAGTACGCCGGGATCGTCCGGGAAGTCCGCGCAGAGCTTGGCCAGCGTCTCGCGCTCGACGGCGAACGCTTCCCCGGCGTACTGCGCGCAGGCCTCACCGAGAGCCGAGACCAGCGGACGGATCGTGTCCCGGTCGCTGCCCATGAACTGGGTGAAGGCGTCCTGGAGCTTGCCGTTGCGCAGCAGGTTGGTGAGCTCCTCGAACCCCACCGGCGCCAGCGCCTCCAGCAGCGCGACCGTGCCTCCCAGCGGCCGGAACCCGACCAGCGCCTCGAACGGCCCGAGCGCGATCAGGATCTCCGGCTTGGGCCACGCGTCCTTGTAGTTCCGGTCGGCCGCGTCCCGCGGGATCCCGGCGGCCTCGTCCCGCGCGTACCCGTCGATCGCCTGCTCCCGCGAGGGGTGCGCCTGGATCGACAGCGGCTGCGCGGCGGCCAGCAGCTTGGCGAGGAACGGGAACCGCCCCTCGAACCGCTCGGCCGTCTCCTGCCCGAGTACGTCGGCCGGCCCGGCGGACACCACGTCGTACAGGGAATCGCCCCACGGCAGGACGGACGACGCGGACTCGTGAGCGCCCATCCACAGCTCGGCCTGCGGGCCGCCGTCCGGCTCCGCGCCCATCAGCTCGGGGAGCGCTGTCCGCGAACCCCAGGCGTAGTCCCGGATGGTGTTCAGCAACGGCACTACCACGCTGGATCCTCCGCTGGATTCCCCGGCTCGTCCGGGGCGGCGTCGATCGGAGTGCCGTAGCGACCCAGGCCGATACCCAGGTACGCCGCGGCGTAGCGGCCGTGCTGCGACAGAGCGGCGTACCGGGCGATGTCCGTGCCCTCGGCCTGCGTGACCACGTTGACCCGCACGTCGTGACGCGCTGCCTTGTCCTCCAGCTTGTGCCGGTGCTCGGTGACCCCGGGGTCGTCCGTGCCGTCATCCAGGATGACCAGGGCTGGCCGCAGCTCCTCCGGCTTGTCGAACGGGTCGGCGAACAGGTCGCGCGGCGGCTGGTTCAGCACCGGCAGCAGGTGCCCGGCGTCAGCGGCCAGGGCGGGCCGACCACTCGCCAGCCGGATCGCCTCCACCACCCGGCGTGCGGCCCGCGCGGCGAGGACGGATCCACCCCACACCAGCGGCAGCGCGTCGGCCAGGATCAGCGCGAGGTCCTTGGCCGGGTTCGAGGCGACGTCGGTGTTGGGCGAGCACTCGATCGCGACGTCGTCCAGGATCGACGCGACCGACTTGGCGTCCACCACCGGACCGAGCTCCATCTGGTGCAGCCCCTGCAGTACGGCGACCGCCGAGGCCAACTGGTCGTCGGACTGCGACGGCAACCGGATGGCGTGCCGTGACCCTGCGGACGCGCGCGCGACCGGGGAGTCCGGCGGGCAGGCCACCATCAGGCCGGTGCCACGCCGTTCTGCCTCGGACGCGGCCGACTCCGCGTCGGAATCGGGGCCGACTCCACCGAGAACGACCACCAGGTCGAGCGGACCCGCCCAGCCGGGCAGTCCCGGACCGGGCCAGGCCACGAACGGCACCGGGCAGACCGGCTCCAGCACGGCACGGACCAGGCGGGCGTCGCGGCCCGCGGCCAGCACCGCGCGCGGCCGGAACCCGTCGGTGTCCACCTTGGACAGGGCCTCCTCGGCCGCGTCCAGCTCGGCCCGGACGCGCGCACCGGCCATCGCGAGTCGCCGCAGCAGATGATCGGTCGCCTCGAGTGCGGCCGGGTCGTCCAGCCGCGAGTCGTCGAAGGAACTCATCAGCTGTCCGCGGATTCGGTGTCTCTCGTGTCCCGGGCCTCGTCGATCAGCAGCACCGGGATGTCGTCACGGACCGGGTAGGCCAGGGCGCAGGCGGCGTTCGTACAGACCAGTTCGTTCGCCTCGTTGTCCACGCGGAACTCCGAGCGGCACTTCGGGCAGACCAGGATGCTCAGCAGGTCCGGGTCCAGGTTGACAGCCATTCAGTTCTCCTCCACCGATGCACCGGTGATCAGGGCCAGTACTTCGTCACGGACACGTTCCATCGTGGACCGGTCCTCGGCCTCGACGTTCAGCCGTAGCAGCGGTTCCGTGTTCGACGCACGGACGTTGAACCACCACTGTGGCGCCGACACGGTCAGACCGTCCAGATGGTCAACGGTAATGCCGGGCTTGTCGCCGTAGGTGTCCTCGATCGCCGCGACCGTGGCCGCGGCGTCGTCGACCTTGTTGTTGAGCTCGCCGGACGCGACGTACCGCTCGTACTCGGCGAACAGCTCACTGGCCGGCTTGTCCTGCTCACCGAGCGCGGCCAGCACGTGCAGCGCGGCCAGCATGCCGGTGTCGGCCCGCCAGAAGTCCCGGAAGTAGTAGTGCGCCGAGTGCTCGCCGCCGAACACCGCGTCGGTCTCGGCCATCTTCTGCTTGATGTAGGAGTGCCCGACCCGGGACCGGACCGGCGTCCCACCGTGCTCAGTGATCAGCTCGGGCACGGCCCTGGAGGTGATCAGGTTGTGGATGACCGCCGACCCCGGGTGCTTGGCCAGCTCCCGGACCGCGACCGCGCCGGTGACCGCGCTCGGCGAGATCGGGTCGCCCTTCTCGTCCACCACGAAGCAGCGGTCCGCGTCGCCGTCGAAGGCCAGGCCGAGGTCGGCGCCGGCCTCGCGGACCTTGGCCTGCAGGTCGACCAGGTTCTTCGGGTCCAGCGGGTTGGCCTCGTGGTTCGGGAAGTTGCCGTCCAGCTCGAAGTACAGCGGGATGATCCGCACCGGGCCGGAGGCGAACACGGCGGGAACGGTGTAGCCGCCCATCCCGTTGCCGGCGTCGACGACGACCGTGAGCGGACGGATGCCGCTCAGGTCGACCAGGTCGTTGAGGTGGTCGGCGTACGCGGTCAGCAGGTTCTTGCGAGCCACCTTGCCCGGTACGGCGACCGGCGCCGGGCCGTCGGCGACGGTCTTGGCGACCAGGTCCGCGATGTCGCGCAGACCGGACTCCGAACCGACCGGGGACGCGCCGGCGCGGCACATCTTGATGCCGTTGTAGCGGGCCGGGTTGTGGCTGGCGGTGAACATCGCACCGGGCAGCTGGAGCCGGCCGGACGCGAAGTACAGCTGGTCGGTGGAGGCCAGGCCGATGTCGACCACGTCCGCCCCGGTGCTCGTCACACCCTCGGCGAACGCGGCCGCCAGCGCCGGGCTGGACGGCCGCATGTCGTAGCCGACCACAACCGCCCCCGGGGACGCGAGGACGTCCAGGACCTCGACGAACGCCGCCCCGGTCGCCCGGGCCACCGACTCGTCCAGCTGGTCCGGGACGACCCCTCGTACGTCGTACGCCTTGAAGATCGCCGCAACGTCAACCATGCGTGGACCCTATCCGGCCCACCGGCAAAGTCGTATTTCAGGCCGGATCTCAGGCCTTGTCGAACCAGCCGATGTCCTTGCGGTGGTGGACCTCGGGGAGCCGGCGCGGGCTGGTCGGAGCGGCCCACTTGGCCGCGTTGGCGATGATCTGCTGGACCTCGGGCTGGTGGTACGTCGGGTACTCCTGGTCGCCCGGGCGGAAGTAGAACACCCGGCCCTGGCCGCGGCGGTAGCAGCAGCCGGAGCGGAACACCTCGCCGCCGGTGAACGAGCTGACGAACACCAGCTCGTCCGGCTGCGGGATGTCGAACAGCTCGCCGTACATCTCCTCGCGCTCGATCACCAGCGGGTGCGGGATGCCCTGCGCGATCGGGTGGCCGGCCGCGACCGTCCAGATCAGCTCGCGGTCGTTCTCGGCCCGCCAGTCCAGCGAGCAGGTGGTGCCCATCAGCTTGATGAAGATCTTGCTGAAGTGCGCCGAGTGCAGCGCGATCAGGCCCATCCCGGACAGCACGTGCTTCTGCACCCGCTCGACGATCGCGTCGTCGACCTCGCCATGAGCCGCGTGACCCCACCAGGTGAGCACGTCGGTCTCGGCGAGCACCTCGTCGGTCAGGCCGTGCTCGGGCTGCTGCAGCCACGCGGTCCGCACCACCACGTCCTGGCCCAGCTTGGCCCGCAGCGCGGCCGCGATCGTCTCGTGCATCGTGTCCGGGTAGACCTTCTGGACCGAGGCGTCGCGCTGGTCGTGCACGTTCTCGCCCCAGACGGTGACGCGAATCGGATCAGTCATGGAGAACAACCTCTCGTCCCGCCTTCGCCGAGGCGTAGCAGGCGTCGATGACCTCGGTCCTCAGCAGCGCCTCGGACCCGTTCTGACCTTCCCAGTCGCCACTGCGGACGATCCGGACGAACTCCCGCACCACTCCGCGGTGGCCGAGTCCCGCACCGGTCGCGGGCTTCACCTCGGCCGGGATGCCGGCCACGTCGGTGAAGATCCGCAGCGTGTCCTCGGTGGTGTAGTTCTGCACCTCGATCTTGGCGCCGCCCTCGGTGCCGAACAGCTCGATGCCGAAGTTGTCGCCCGGCGCCCGGTAGGTGGCCCAGCTGGTCTCCAGCTGCAGCGCGCCGCCGCCCTCGAGCCGCAGGTACGCCGTGGCCAGGTCCTCGACCTCGAACTTCGAGCCGAGCGTGTCGACCGTCGGCCGGATCGCGCTGCTGACGCTGCCACGACCGCGCGGACCGAGCTCGGCGAACGTGTTCGCCGAGACCGTGGTCACCGACGGCTCGCCCAGCAGGTGCAGCGCGAGGTCGAGGATGTGGACGCCGAGGTCGATCAGCGGGCCGCCGCCGGACAACTCGCGGTTGGTGAACCAGCCGCCCATGCCGGGGATGCCGTTGCGGCGCATCCAGTGCGCCTTCGCGTAGTAGATCCGGCCCAGCTGCCCCTCGTCGATCTGGTGCTTCAGCGCCGCGACGTCACCGCGTTCACGGTGGTTGAAGACGACCTTCAGCACCCGGCCGGCCTGCTTGGAGGCCTCTACCATCGCTGTGCCTTCGGCGACCGTCCGGGCCAGCGGCTTCTCGGACAGCACGTGCAGGCCCTTCTCCAGCGCCTTCAGCGCGATCGGGGCGTGCAGCTGCGTCGGCGTACCGATGCTGACCGCTTCGAGACCCTCGGTCTCGAGCAGGTCTTCCCAGTTCTCGTAGAGGTGCGGTACGCCGTGCGTCTCGCCGAGGCTGGTCAGGAGGTCCTTCTCCAGCCCGGCCAGCGCCACCACCTCGACGTCCGGCAGTTCCGAGAACGCCTCGAGCGCCGTACGCCCGGCGAAGCCCAGCCCGACAACCCCGACCCGCAGTTTTTGATCGTTCACACCCACGATCCTCTCGCACTGACAACGACGGACACAAACCGCTTCCCACAGTACGAAACATGTTCGAACACCGGCGGATCCCCGGGCCTGTCGCGCGGGTCAGTCGTCGTCGGGGTCGAAGTCGGGGTCGATCTGCTCCGGGGACAGGGCCAGGACGTCGGCCAGTTCGAGCACCAGCGCGGACCGGACCAGCCAGGCCAGGCTGGTCGCGGAGCGCTCGGCCCGCAGCTCGATCGGGCGGCGGAACACCACGATCCGGTACGGCTCGTGCGACGTACCCCCGGTGGAATGGGTGAGCGGGATCTCGCGCGCGTCCAGGTCCAGGTTCGGCACGTCCTCGATGGCGAACTCGACCCGGGCAACGACCTGCGGCAGCCGCTTCTCCAGCCGGGTCACCTCGATCGCGACCACCTCGTCGAACTGCGCGGCGCCGGAGCGCTGCAACGGCAGACCGCGTGGCGCGAACCGGCTCGGCCGGCTGATCGGGCCGAGCATGCCGCGGCCATGGCGGTCGATGTGCCTGCGATGACGGCGAGCCTCGGTCACGCGTTCAGCCTAGTGGGCGTAATGTCTGGTCGTGAGCATCGCCAGGATCTGTTCGCGCGCCGCCTGTCATCAGCCGGCCGTGTCGACGCTCACCTATGTGTACGCCGACTCCACCTGTGTGCTCGGCCCGTTGGCGACGTACGCCGAACCGCACTGCTACGACCTGTGTGCCGACCACGCGGACCGGCTGACGGCTCCGAACGGCTGGGAGGTCATCCGGCTCGCTCCGGACCCGGCCGCGGCGGGACCGTCGTCGGACGACCTGGAGGCGCTGGCCAACGCGGTCCGCGAGGCCGCCAGGCCGCTACCGCCCCGGGAGCCAGGTGCCGGTACGACGGGCGCACCCGTGGAGGTCGCCCGTCGCCGACACCTACGGATGCTGCAGGACCCGGGCGCCAACACCTCCGAGGGCTGACTACCTCAGCGCAGCCCGCGCGTCCGGCTCGGCGCCCAGTTGGGCCCGGAACACCAGCGACGTCGTCAGCGGCCAGGCCGCCACCTCTGCGATGTCGTCGTCGTCCGGCTTCGCGGCCGGCATCAGCGTCACCCCGGCCACGATCTCCCCGCGGGCCTGCTCCACCATCAGGTACGTCGGCCGCGGCTGGGCCTTGAACGAGATCTGGCTGGTGGCGCCACCAAGGACGTCGAGCGTCCGCGTGCTCAGCACCCGGCCGGCCGCGTCCCGTAGCTCGAACTTCACGCTCGCTGGCTTACCCGGCGCCGTCACCTGCAGCACCGCAGCCTGCTGATGCGCCGGCAGCACCAGGTACGCCGGTCCGGTCAGCGGCTCGGCCGACCCGAGCGACGCGAAGTCGCTCCCACTCGCATCCACCATCCGCATCGCGGCGGTCACCGGCTCGTCCGACGCCAGCGTGATCGCACTGGGATCACCATGCAGCACCGGGTCCAGCTTGATCGTCTTCACCGCCCCGGCCGGGACCTGCACGGTCTCCAGCCCGGCCGGCTTGAACGGACCGTTCGGCCCGTTCACGGTCAGGCTGACCGTCGCCTGCAGGTCGGTCGGGTTGGCGATCGAGAGTATCCGCAATCCGGCACCGGGGGCGGCAGCCGGGACGGAAACCTTCGTCGCCGGCGGGGCGGACGGGCTCAGCCAGTCCACACCGCCGGGCTCGCCGTTCGTCTTGGTCGCATTGCTCCGCAGCGACGCCGCCACCCGGCCACCGGTCGACTGGACGTGCAGCGCGACATCCTTCGCGCTGGGGGCGATCTGCCGGAGGTACAGCGGGATCGTCCCGCGCGCCGGCACGACCAGACCGCGGGCGTTCGGGAGGTCCAGCTGGCCGTTGCTCGAGTAGACGGTGACGTTGACCTCGGCGTTGATGCTGTCCAGGTTCGTCAGCACCAGTGTGTCGCGCCGGTCCGTGCTCGCCCCGGCGAACCAGAAGTCCGAGCCGGGCACCTGGCACGGCGCACTCGCCATGCCCAGGTTCACACCTTCGGCGGAGACCGTCGTACTGGTGCCGACCGTGCCCGCGGCGAGCGGACCGGTGCCCTGGATCGACAACTCGGCCGGTTTGGTGACCGCACCGGTCGAACCGACCTTGCCGCGGACCAGCACCGACCCGACCGGATTCGCGGTGCTCGGCAGCGGCGTGATCTGCAGCGGCACCTCCTTGCCGGCCGCGACAGGCGTGCCCTCCGGAAGGGTCGGCGACACCGCACTCACGATGCTGGACGTCTGCCCGCCGGGGGCCAGCGCCGGGCAGGACAGCGCCGTACGGTTCACCACTGAACGCGCGGGTTCGGTGACACCCTCGGCCCGGGCCTTCGGCTCCTTCGCGTGGGTGGCCACACCGAGGCCGCCGATGGCAGCCATCGCCAGCACACAAGCTCCGACCCGGACGCGCACGTCCGACAGCAACCGGCTCACCGGTCCCTCCTCGCGTGGGTGCCGTGCGGGACCGCGACAGTACGCCGTACGGTCGGCAGGCAGAAGATCAGCGCGATGATCCAGGCGATGATGCCGAGGATCCGCCACAGCGTGTGGGTCTGGTCGTGCAGCGGCGTCTCGCCCTTGATCTTCGACCGGTCCACCAGCCAGGACGCGTCGCCGTCGGCCGCACTGGCCCGGGTCAGACCGGGCAGCGAGTCCAGCGTCGACTGCAGGTTCTGGTCGACCGGAGCGGGCAGGTAGACGTAGTCGATTGCCAGTCCGGCCAACTGCCGTCCCTCTTCACCACTACCGCCACCACCGAGCGTCGACAGTACGTCGGTGATCGGCTTGGACTGCTGCGCCGTCGGCGCCGCCTCCAGGGCGCCCATCCGCGGGCCACCGTCCTTCACCAGCGAGTACCGCATCGCGTTGCCTGGGTCCTTGCGCACAACCAGGATCGACGCGTTCTCTGGCGGCGCCTGCGACGACGCCAGGTACGCCGGCAGGTCCTGCGCCGGGCCACGCCACAACGGGCCATCGGCGCCACGCACCAGCCAGAACCCAGCCGTCACGATCGTCGTCACCAGCACGATCCCGAGCACACCCTGCACGATGATGTCGGTGGACTTGCCGACCGAGTCCCAGGCCACCGCCACCGCCACGATCCAGCCCGCGGTCATCAGGAACATCAGCGGTCCACTGCCACCACCCAGCCGGCTCGCGATCAGCGTCCCGGCCAGACCGGCCAGCGCGGCGAACCACCCGAGCAACTCGTACCGCTGCCGCGACTGCCGCAGCAGAGCGGCCAACGCCACCAGGATCAGCGGTACGGCGAACCACCACGGCGCGGGCGCACCGATCGGCGTACCAGTCAGCAAGTGCGCCAGGCTGTCGCCCGGGCCGATGAAGGCGGTAGGCGGACCACCGGCCTCCTGACCCAGCCGCGCCGGATGCAGCACCAACTGGATCGTCCACGGCAACACCAGCAGCAGACCCAGTACGACGGAGAAGACAAGCTGGCGACCCTGCCGACGCCAACCGAGTCGGAGCACGCCGCCGAACACCAGCGTGATGCCGACGAGCAGACCCAACGCCGGTGTGAACGCGAACAGCACGGCCTGGCAGATCCCCGCGAACCACGCGGCCCGCCAGCTGCCTTGGACGACCACTCGACGCCGCCGAGCGATGGTGTGGACGGCGGCGCCCAGCAGCGGCAGCACAATCGCGGCCACGCAGGTCCCGATCCGGCCTTGCGAGACAGCGCCATTGGTGAAGACAGCCAGTCCGTACGCCGACGCGCCCCAAGCTCGCGCCACCCGGTCGACGACGAACGAACGCAACATCACCCACGCGGCCAGACCGGCCAGCGGGACCGCACCGAGGAGCAGGATGTTCGCCGCGCCGGTCGGACCGAACATCACCGTGGAGAAGGCCCAGAACTGCGCCAGCCAAGCAGGAGGCGTGACACCCGGTGGCGCGGCGGAGGCCGCATGCCATAGCGAGGCAAGGCTTTCGTGCGCAGGCAGCAACACGTTGGAGCGCAGGACACCGCCACCGATCAGACTGCGGGCAGCGATGAACGCACCGAGGGCGAGGACAACCCACGCGACCAGGAACGGCCGGCGGATCAGCTGACGGCGCCACCGCGGCTTGTCGGCGGCCACGCGGGCGGTCGACTTCGCCCGCCTCGCACTGGTGACGACCTGCTCTTCCGGCTCGTCCGCCCAGGCCTCGCGGATCCGCTCGGAGATCGTGCCGGTCGTCTCCTCCAGGTTGTGCCGCAAGGCGTGCACGGACCGGGAGAACAGTCCCTTGATGTCGTCGTACGGGACGCGATCGAGGCTGCGGCGATTCTTGCGCGCCTGCGTCCAGCCACCGGCCAGCAGCGTGCCGAGCAACGCAGTCCACTCGTCGACCGCGCCGGACGGCGTCTTGCCGATGACGAACCAGATCGAGCGAAGGATCGTCCCGAGGAGAAAGCGCAGGATCAGTAGCGGTAGTAGCTTGCCGGGCGCGTTGGCCAGGACGGTGTAGTACGCGTGTGCACGGTCGAGTTGGTAGGCATGCCGTCGGGTGCCGGCCAGCGCACGCTCGCCGGTCGCGGCGGCCTGTGCGTGGTAGATGACGGCGTCGGGTGCGACGCCGACCTGGAAGCCGGCCCGGCTGGCCCGCCAGCCGAAGTCGATGTCGTCGCGGAACATCGGCAGCCGCGGATCGAAGCCGTGCAAGGCTTCCCAGACATCGCGGCGGACCAGCATGCCGGCCGAGCTGACCGCGAGAACGTTGCGCGGCTGGTCGTGCTGACCCTGGTCGAGCTCACCGGTCTCGATGCCGGTGTCGCGGCGGCCGCCGAGCGACGTGGTGACACCGACCTCGAGCAGTTCGCGGTCCCGCGGCCAGAGCCGCAGCTTCGGGCCCCAGACACCGACGCCCGGTGTAATAGTGGCCTGGAGCAACAATTGCTCGAGCGCCTTCGGGGCCGGTGCGCAGTCGTCGTGCAACAGCCACAGCCACTCGACCACCGGCATGTGACCGTCGTCGCCGTACGGGCCGACCGCGGACGGTATCGGTGCGAAACCGACCGCCTCCAGGCCACGGGCGACCGCCACGCCGAAACCTGTCCGCGCGGACACGCTGACGACCGGCTCGGCACCGGGCATCGCGGCCAGCAGTTCGGCCGTCTCGTCGGTGGAGCCGGTGTCGACCGCGATCAGCCGGTCCGGGCGCGGGTTCAGCGCCCAGAGCGCCTCGGACAACCGGGGCAGCCAAGCGGCGCCCTCGTGCCCGACCACGACCGCGGTGACGACGTGCCGGACTCGCGGCCGACCCATCGGGTCGTTGATGTGGTCGGTCGGGAAATCGACGGAGTCGAAGAATTCCCAGCCGGCCGGAGCTTCTTGTTCCATGCGGAGCTGTGACCTCGATGGTTGCGGAATACCTCACCACGACCGGAGTCGTAGCGAGGACTCACCATACAGCCGTCGACCCAGCCCCCGGACAGCCGCGGGCCCCGGCGACTGTACGTCGGCGGGGCCACGCGGAAAGTCCTGATGAACTTGTGTGCCGGGTTTTGACCGTCAGACGGCCTTCTTCTTCAGCTTGCGGCGCTCCCGCTCCGACAGGCCGCCCCAGATCCCGAAGCGCTCGTCGTTCTGCAGTGCGTACTCGAGGCATTCGCCCCGCACGTCACAGCCGAGACAGACCTTTTTCGCCTCGCGGGTGGAACCGCCCTTCTCCGGGAAGAAAGCCTCCGGGTCGGTCTGGGCACACAGCGCCCTTTCCTGCCAGTTCGGCTCCTCCTCGATCGCCTCACCGTCGACAATCGCCATCAGCTCTGTCACGGTACGACCTCCTCGACCCTGTTCGTTCCCCTGTACATGTGGGTTTGCGGTCCACATGCCTGACCTCGTCCGTCCTGCGCTCTGCAACGGTCCCCGATACCGAGTGTCCAACGAACGACACGGTTGAAATTACATTCCTGCAATCCACGAAAGTCAAGCCGTGGTCTGCTATTGGCATCATCCGCAACACGGCTGCAAAAGAACGAGAGGCCCGTCTGCACAGGCCTCTCGTCTTCGTGCGCTACCGCGCGAACCGGGGTGAAGAATTTTCGCCACCAGCTCGGTAAGGGCTTGCTGCCTTGTCAGCAAGGCGTTTCAGCCCCGCTGGGACCACCAGCTCAGGACGGCTGGGACCACCAGCCCTGCTGACCCTGGCCCTGCTGGCCCTGATCGTCCTTGTCTGACTCGGAAACCCGCGGATCCACGCGGGTTTCGTCGGCAGCGGCCTCGGTCGCCTGCGGCTGCTCCGGCTCTGCGCTGGGCGCCGGCTCGGCGGCCGGAGCCTCTTCGGCCTGCCAGGACTGCTCACCCGGCTGCCAGGACTGCTGTGCCTCCGGCTGCGCCGGCTCGTGCTGGCTCTGCTCCTGCGGGGCCGGCCACTCCGGCTGCGCCTGCTGGCCGTACTCGTCGGCGGCCGGTTGCGCCTGCTGGCTGTACTCGTCGGCGGCCGGCTGTGCCTGCTGGCCGTAGTCCTGGCCGGACCACTGCTGCTGACCGGCGTCGGCGCCGCCCCACTGCTGCTGCTCCTGCGGCCACTGCTGGCCCTGGTCCTGGCCGCCCCACTGCTGCTGGCCTTCGGAGCTCCACGCCTGGGTCGGCTCGGCGCCCTGCTGGGCCTCGGCGGCGGGCCAGGCCTGCTCAGCCGGCTGCTGGCCGGCCTGCTGCGCCTCGGCTTCACCGGCGGACCAGTTCTGCTGCTGCTCGCCCTGGTTCCAGCTCTGCTCCTGCGGCCACTGCTGGTCGCCCTGCGCTGCCGCGTAGCCACCGACCGCACCGGCACCAGCAGCCGCGCCGTAACCGCCGTACTGCCCCTGGGCCTGGCCCTGGTCGTAGCCGTACTGGCCTTGCTGGCCCTGCTGCTGGCCGTAGCCGGCCTGCTGCTGACCGTACGGCGCCTGCTGCTGGCCGAACTGCTGCTGCGGGTACTGGCCACCCTGCTGCTGGGCGAACTGGCCCTGCTTCGGCGCGCGGACCGGCACCGGCAGCGCTTGGAAGGTCTTCATGACGTAGAGGCCGACAGCGCCGTACAGGGCGAGGCCGGCGAGTGCGTAGACGAAGCCGACGATCTTCAGGCCGGCGGTACTGGTCTCGGCGAAGCCCGCGAAGGCCGTGATCAGGCCGATCAGCAGGGCTACACCGGTGATCACGAGCGCGACGAGAGTCACGGTCCGGGCATTCGCTGTCCGTTCACCTGCCTCGTTCACCAGCCAGACCGCGGCAGTCAGCGCTATGAGGAGCAGCACTGCACCGAAGGACGGCGGGGTGAGAATGCTCTGCACTCCACCGGCGGCCGCGGTGAATCCGGCGCCGCCGACGAACAGCCGGATCAGCGATGCCAGCACGATCAGACCGGCGAATGCGAGCAGAATATACGCGACCGGCTCTCTGAGCTTCTTGGTTGCGTCGGTGACCACGAGGGCTCCTCGGGATGTTGGGGGCCGTACAACTGAGCTGTGCGGATGTTCGGACCCACCGCAGCATAGTCGTGCGGTGGTCCGTTGCATTGACGACTCGTGCAGACTCTTCCCATGCGACTGACAGTGCTGGCCGGTGGCGTCGGCGGTTCCACCTTCCTGCGCGGGCTGCTCAAGGCTCGCCCGGATGCCGAGATCACCGTGGTGGGGAACACCGCGGACGACATCACCCTGTTCGGGCTGCGGGTCTGCCCGGACCTCGACACGGTGATGTACACCCTCGGTGGCGGTATCTCGGCCGAACGCGGCTGGGGCCGCGAGGACGAGACCTGGGTGATCAAGGAGGAGTTGGCCGCGTACGGCGTGGAGCCGACCTGGTTCGGCCTCGGCGACCGGGACGTGGCGACCCACCTGGTCCGGACCCAGATGCTCGACGCCGGCTACGGCCTGACCGCGGTCACCGAAGCCCTGTGCCAACGGTGGAAGCTGCCGGTCCGGTTGCTGCCGATGAGCGACGACCGGGTCGAGACCCATGTGGTCGTCGACGACCCGGACAACCCCGGCCGGCGCAAGGCGATCCACTTCCAGGAGTACTGGGTCCGCTGGCACGCCGAGATCCCGGCGCACCAGATCATCGCGGTAGGCCAGGAGAAGGCGAAGCCGGCCCCCGGCGTGCTGGAGGCCATCGCCGACTGCGACGTACTGATCGTGCCGCCGTCGAACCCGGTGGTCTCGGTCGGCACCATCCTTGGCGTCCCGGGCATCCGCGATGCGGTCCGGGAGACGTCCGCTCCGGTCATCGGCCTCTCGCCGATCATCGGGAGCGGTCCGGTCCGCGGCATGGCCGACAAGGTGCTGGCCGCCGTCGGTGTGGCCTCCACCGCCTCGGCGGTCGCGCGGTACTACGGTTCGCGCGCGTCCGGCGGCGTACTGGACGGGTGGCTGATCGACCTGTCGGACTACGCCCAGCAGGATTCGATCGCGGGAGCCGGAATTCACGTGCAGGCAGTGCCGTTGTGGATGACGGACGAGACAAAAACCGCCGCGATGGCTGACGCGGCACTGAACCTCGCGGAGGCCGTACGGCGATGAGGAAGCACCTGGAAGTCTTCCCGGTGACCGGTCTGCCCGAGGTGGCGACCGGAGACGACCTGGCGGAGCTGATCGGCCAGGGGGCGGACCTGCGGGACGGTGACGTGGTTTCCGTCACCTCCAAGATCGTCAGCAAGGCGGAGGGGCGCCTGACTCACGGCACCCGGCAGGAGGCGATCGACGCCGAGCTCGTGCGCGTCGTGGCCCAGCGTGGCGAGACCCGCATCGTGCAGACCCGCCACGGCCTGGTGATGGCCGCCGCCGGCACTGACACGTCCAACACCGCGCCCGGCACGGTCCTGTTGCTCCCCGTCGACCCGGATGCGTCGGCCCGGCAGCTACGTGAGGCCCTGAAGCAGCAATACGACGTCAACGTCGGCATCGTGGTCACTGACACGCTCGGCCGCCCGTGGCGCAACGGCCAGACCGATCTGGCGATCGGCGCGGCCGGTGTGCGCGTGGTGGAAGACCTCCGCGGTACGACGGACAGCCATGGCAACGTGCTCGCGGTGACAGAGCCGGCTCTGGCCGACGAGATCGCCAGTGCCAGCGAGCTGGTCAAGGGCAAGGCGGACGGCGTACCGGTCGCCGTCGTGCGTGGACTGGGCGACGTCGTACTGCCCGTCGGCGAGCACGGTCCGGGCGCGCGGGCGCTGGTGCGGGATGCCGCCTCGGACATGTTCAGCCTGGGGACCCGGGAGGCCGCGCGGGCCGCCGTACTGGATCGGGTGGCGCCCGCTGGGCCGCGTGAGGTGGACCCGGCGCTGTGGGACGGCTTGCTGGACGAGGTCGAGGACATTCACCTCGAGGTGCTTGACAACGCTGTCACGGTGTTCGGCGACGAACCCGTCGCGGTCGGCGTGATCGCGGAGCGGCTCGCGGTGCTGTTGCACGCGGAGGGGTACGGCGTCTCCGTGCGGACCGGGCCGGGCAGTGAGGCGACGGTCACGTTCGGCTCACGACCGAGGTAGTTTTCTAGGCAACCTCTCAGGGTCGCTGCGTACACTGCATCCGCACGGCGGCGCGGTGGCCGCCCCGATCCGGGAAGACCAACACTGTGGGTAAAGCGTCGTCGCAGAAGCAGTCGCGCCGCGAGATGATCGAGAAGATGCAGCGGGACCAGGCTCGCCAGGACAAGCGGCGGACCATGCTCATCGTGATCGCCTCGATCGTCGTTGGCCTGGCCATCATTGCCTACCCGGCGATCCGGCTGATCCAGGACTCCCGGACCAAGAACCAGGCCGTCACCGACTTCGGAGTGGCCGCGTCGGCCGCCTCGTGCGATGCGCCCACCAACGACGAGGGCGGCGGCACCCAGGACCACCGGCCGGACGGCGAGAAGATCGCCTACCCGGTCTCCCCGCCGTCGTCCGGCCCGCACTACGCGGTCTGGGCGCCGTTCGGGAAGAAGTTCTATACCGTCGACGACCGGCCGCCGGTGGAGAACCTCGTGCACAATCTGGAGCACGGCTACACGCTGATGTGGTACCGCGACACGTTGCCGAAGGACCAGATCGACGAGATCGAGAAGATCTCCAAGGCGAAGCTGCCGGACGGCTCGATGGGCAAGTTCATCGCGGCGCCGTTCAAGGAGTCCGACGGCAAGCCCTGGCCGGACGGCAAGACGGTCGCCTTCTCCCACTGGAGCGCCCCGCAGTCGGACAACAAGTCCTTCGGCCACCGCCAGTTCTGCGGCTCCGTCAGCGGCGAGTCCCTCCAGCAGTTCCTTGACAAGTACCCCGCCTCCGACGCCCAGGAACCCAACGGCGGCTGACCTTCCGCCACGAACAGCCGCCGCCGAAGGCACCACCTTCGGCGGCGGCTGTTCTTTGGGGTCGGTTCGGCTGGGGACGGCGGGCAGATGGACAGGAGGTGTCGGCCCGACAGGTAGTGCGGTTGAGCGGCCGCGCGTCCTGTGTACGACGTCTCAGAGGTGCACTACCTGTCGATCTGCACACCGCCCGCCCGGTCCCACCGACCTGCCCGGGCGCTGGAGGCAGGGGGCTCCGCGAGGAGTGCTTCGGCGTGCGTCCCGGGGTTCGGTCAGAGGTACTTGTCGGCGTGGTCTGATTGGACCTGGGCTACGAGGTCCTTGACTCGTTCGCCGTCGGCCAGTGGGCAGACCATCGTGACGTCCTGGGTGTGGACGATGATGTGGCCGCGGAGGCCGACGGCGGCGACCAGGTGGTCGGGGTCGTCGGTGACGATGATGTTGTCGTGCGAGTCGAGCAGGCAGCTGAGCGTCGTGCCGTCCGTACGGTTGCCGCAGGCATCGGTCTCGTAGGTGCCGGCCAGGGCCGCCCAGGAGCCGACGTCGAGCCAGTGCACCGGCATCGGTACGACGACCACGTCGGCGTCCACCTTGCCCTGTGAGGCCGGCTCCATCACCGCGTAGTCGACGCTGATCTTGCGCAGGTTCGGGTAGATCCCGGCCAGCGTCTCCTCCCGCTCCGGGGTGTCCCAGACCGACGCGACCTGACGCAGGTTCGTCGCGGACTCCGGCATCAGTTCGTCGAACACGCTGAGCACCGTCTCGGTCCGCCAGACGAACATCCCGGAGTTCCACCAGAACCGCCCGGTAGCCAGGTATTCCTCCGCGGTCGCCCGGTCCGGCTTCTCCCGGAACCGGTCGACGAGGTACGCCTTGGTGCCCTCGATCGGCACGCCGCGCTCGATGTAGCCGAGGCCGGTGTGCGGATGCGTCGGCTCGATCCCGAACGTCACCAGCGACCGCTCGCGCTGCTCCACCACCTCGAAGCCGCTCACGATCGCGGCCCGGAACTCGTCCTCCGGACTGATCAGGTGATCGGACCCGACGAAGGCCACCACGGCATCAGAATCCTTGCGTCCCACCACCGCGGACGCGAGGCCGACAGCGTTCGCCGTGTCGCGGCGGGCCGGCTCACCGATGATGTTGTGCTCGCCGAGCTCCGGCAACTCCTTGCGGACCACGTCGCCGTACGCACCGACCGTGCACACGTAGATGTTCTCGGGCTCGACCAGTCCGCGCAGCCGGTTGTACGCCACCCGCAGCAAGGACTCTCCGGCCGCCAACGGCAGCACCTGCTTCGGCCTGTCGTCCCTCGTCATCGGCCACAGCCGCGTCCCCGCGCCGCCCGCCAGGATCACCACGTTTCGCATTGGGAGACCCTACCCGGCGTCGACGGGTGGTGGCAGCCGTAGGTGTGCCAGATCCGGAGGCACCGGCGACGTCGTCCGCCAGAAGGCCTCCGATTCGCCGTCGAGTGCTGTCGCGGGCGCGTCGGTCAGGCGGAAACGATCACGCAGCCGGCCGTAGAAGTCGGTCGGTCCCAGCCGGACCAGCCGCAGCCGTCGCGGCGAGCCGTAGACACCGATCCAGTCACCCGGATCGAGAACCCCGCGCAACTGCCCGTCGATGCTGACAGCGGCCTGCCCGGAGTGCGGCAGCACCCGGAGCGCGACCGGCTCGTCGGGTGCTGCGACAACCGTTCGATTGAAGGTCATGTGCGGTGCGACCGGAGTGAACACGACCGCTTCCATGTTCGGAGACAGGATCGGCCCGCCCGCTGCGAAGCTGTACGCCGTCGACCCGGTCGGCGTCGCCACGATCACCGCATCCGCCGAGTACGACGCAAGCAGCCGGCCCGCGAGGTACACCCCCAGAGCCACCTGATGGTCCCGCGCGAGCTTCTCCAGTACGACGTCGTTCAACGCGGTGACGTCCAGTGCGACACCCCAACCGTCGCCCTCGGTGGATTCCGGGCGCACGGCCGGCGGCGGCAACGCCGGGCCGTGCCCGTAGCGCAGCAGGGACTCGATCCCACTCGGGATCTCCAGCGGACGGGACGCCCGCATGGTCAGCGTCATCCGCTCCTCGATGGTGGCGCCGCCGTGGTACACGGCCTCCAACGCGGTTTCGACGTCGCTGCAGGCCACCTCGGTCAGGAAGCCGACCTTGCCGAGGTCGACCCCGAGCACCGACGCGTTGTTCTTCGCCGCGATCCTGGCTCCACGCAGGAACGTGCCGTCACCGCCGAGCGTGACGACCAGATCCGGGTCCCCGGCGTGGTGCAGCTCGTCCATGCCGCCACGCCGTTCCTCATGCGATTTCCACACGTCGATGTCGGTGCAGCCGATGCCGTGCCGGTCCGCCCACGCGCGCACCGTCGCGGCTGTCCGCACCGCCAGCGGACGCCCCTCGTGAACAACAAGTCCAAGCCGGCGCACAGGCACGACAACCTCCTCCGGACGGTTACTGCCTCAACGGTAGCCGCCCCGGCGAACCCGGCCCGGAACGGCGGTCTCCCGCCACCACTCAGTTGCCATCCGCAACATCTTTGGCCCTCGACTCCGCGGCGGCACTGATGATCGGGTCGGTCTCGTCGTCGAACTCCCCGATCACCTCCTCCAGCAGATCCTCCAGCGCCACCACACCGAGCGGATGGTCGGTTTCCTGGACGACGGCCAACTGCGATCGCTGATCGCGCATCACCCGGATCGCCGTGGCGACCGGGGTCTCGGCGGGCAGCCGCAGCGGCTCCGTCATCAGCTCGGACGCGTGCAGCGTCGTACCGCCGGCCGTGGTCGCGCGGGCCGCGTCGCGAACGTGGACGATGCCGCAGATCGTCGTACCCGGGCTGACGACCGCGAGGCGGGAGCGGCCCTCGCGGCGGCTGGTGAGCTCGACCTCGCGCGCCGACGCCTCGGCCGGGACGGTGACGAGCTGGGAGATCGGGGTCATCACCTGGGCGACCGTGGTGTTCTGGAGCGCGAGCATCGCGGTGAGCAGGTCGTGCTCGGGGTCTTCGAGCGTGCCATGTTCGCGGGACGACTCGATCAGCAGCCGGAGTTCGTCAGGGCCGTGGGCGCTGGCGAGCTCGTTCTGCGGAGTCACGCCGACCAGGCGGACACAGGCGTTGGCGACCCAGTTGAGCACCAGGAGGAGCGGCCTGAAGACGTACGTGAAGCCGCGGAACGGAAGCGCCAGCAACAAAGCAGATCGCTCGGGGTTGCTGATCGCCCAGGACTTCGGCGCCATCTCGCCGAGCAGCACGTGCAACAGCCCGATACCGCCGACCGCGATGATCAGCGCGAGCACATGACCGACACCTTCGGGAATGTGCATCAGCTCGAACAGCGGATGCAGCAGATTCGCCACCGCGGGTTCACTCAGCGAGCCGAGACCCAAGGTGCACAGCGTGATGCCGAGCTGCGCACCCGCGAGCATGAGCGACAACTCGCTCACACCGGCGATCGCGGCCCGCGCCGAACGGCTGCCGGACGCCGCGGCCTGCTCGAGCCGATGCCGCTTCGACGCGACCAGAGCGAACTCGGCGGAGACGAAGAATCCGTTCAGGACCAGCAGCACGGCCGAGATGAGCAGAGCCAGCGGCGTACTCATGGCAACCGCTCCATCACGACGAGACCGGGCACATGCCGTACGACGGTCTGGACCGACAGCCGGACGAACTCCTGCGGGACCGGCCGCCCGTCATGGTCGAACCGCCGGCGCAGCTCCACCGCCACCTCGTCACCGATGACCGGGACCCGGCCGAGCCGGGCCATCACCAGACCGGACACGGTCTCGTAGTCGTCGTCCTCGGGAAGCGCGACACCGGTGGCCTCCTCGACCTCGTCCAGCCGCCACCGCGCGGGCACCACCCACGACCCGTCGCCGCCCTGGACCAGCCCGGTCTCCGGCAGATCGTCCTCGTCCCGGATCTCGCCGACCAGTTCCTCGGCGATGTCCTCCAGCGACACGATCCCGGCGAAACCGCCGTACTCGTCCACCACGATCGCCAGCTGCCGGTGCGCCGTCCGCAGCCGCTCCAGTACGCCGGGCAGCGGCAGCGTGGACGGTACGACGACCGGCGGCGTCGCCAGCGAACCCGTGGTGACCCACGACCGGTCCGCCGGCTCGACCTCGACGACGTCTCCGACCGCGATCACCCCGACCACTTCGTCGACCGAGTCGGCGATCACCGGGAACCGGGTGTGGCCGGTCTCCTGCAGGTCGACGATCCGGGTCAGCGGCTCGTCCTGGTGCACGGTGAACACGTCGACCCGGGGCCGCATCGCCTCGCCGGCGGTCCGGTGGCGGAAGTCGAGGCCGCGGTCGAGCAGCCGCATCGTGTCCTGGTCCAGCAGACCCTGCTCGTAGGACTCGACGATGATCCGGTCGAGCTCCTGCGCGGTCGCACCCTGCGGCAGCTCCTCGACCGGCTCGATGCCGACCCGGCGCAGGATCCGGTTCGAGGTCGCGTCGAACACATGGATGAGCGGTCCGGCGATGGTCAGGTACATCAAGGTGGACCGGGCCAGCCGGAGCGCGATCGCCTCCGACTTCGCGATCGCGAGGTTCTTCGGCGCCAGCTCGCCGAGCACCATCTGGATGATCGTTGCCACGAGCAACGCGAGGATCACCGAGATGGACAGGCTGACCGACTCCGGTACGCCGGCCGAACCGAGCACGTGCGACAGGCCCGCACCCAGGTAGGGCTCGGCGAAGTACCCGGCCAGCAGTGCGGTGATGGTGATCCCGACCTGGGCGCCGGACAACACGAATGAGAGCCGGCTCGTCACCTTCAGTGCGCGCGCGGCGGCCGCGTCTCCACCTTCGGCCAGCGACCGCAGCCGGCTGCGGTCCACCGCGACGTACGCGAACTCCTGCGAGACGAAGTAGCCGGTGGCAATGGTCAGCACCAGGATCAGAGCCAGGCCGACCAGGATCAACATGTACAGAGGCTACGAGAACTCCAGGCCCTGGAGGACCGCGGGGTCGGAGGTGTCGAACCTCTCACTTAGCCAAAGCTAACCTAAGGTGACTCGGGACCACCTGGCCACGATCAGGAAGTGGACCGGGGCTCGTCGCGGACGCTCTCCGGGCCGGTCTTGCCGGGCTCGGCCGGCGGCGGCTCGACCGCCGGCGGATCGTCGTCCTCGCCGTTCTGGACCTTCTTGAACTCGTTCATCGCGCGGGCGGCGTTCTTCGTCAGCTCGGGCAGCTTCTTCGCGCCGAACAGCAGGACCACGATGACCAGGATGACGATCCACTCGCCGCCTTCCGGCAGCGCCAGGTATGGCACCATGACAAGCCTTCTTTCCGGGAATCCCCCTCCACGCTACGTCGCGGCGCGAACCGTAGGGTGGGCCATATGTCACGAGTTCTGCCCGAGCTGTTCGCGGCCGCGGTACGCCGGGACGGCGGCGCTCCGTTCCTCACCTACTACGACGACACGACCGGCGAGCGGATCGAGCTGAGCGCCGTCACCACCGCGAACTGGGTGGCCAAGACCGCCAACCTGCTCGTCGACGAGTACGACCTGGAGTCCGGCGAGACGGTCGCGATCGGCCTGCCGCCGCACTGGCTCGGCGTCGTCTGGGCCCTGTCCACCTGGTCGGTCGGCGCCTCGCTGACCACCGGCACCGGCACCCTCGCGATCACCGGCCCGGACGTCGCGATCCGCGGCGAGCGGGAGACCGTCGCGTCCGCACTGCTGCCGCTGGGCGGCCGGTTCCGCGAACCGCTGCCCGACGGGATCCACGACTACGGCGCCGAGGTCTACAACCACCCGGACATGTTCGTCCCGTTCGACCCGCCGTCGCCCACGTCACCGGCGTACGACGAACTCACCCATGATGACCTGATCAGTACGGCGGAACCCGTCGCCGACCGGATCCTGGTCACCCGGGACCTGGCGTCCCGGGACGGAGTCGGACTCCTGGTCGGAGTGATCTCCGGAGGTGGTTCGATCGTCCTCTGTCGCAACCTGGACCCAGCAAAACTGGACCGCCGGATCCAGGACGAGAAGGTCGATCGAGTGGTGGAGGGCTGATGCAGCGGTTCGAGGGTCGGGTTGCGCTGGTCACGGCGGGCGCGCAGGGGATCGGGGCCGCGGTGGCCCGGCGGATCGCCGATGAGGGCGGGGCCGTGGTGGTGACCGATCTCCAGGAGGAGAAGGTCGGCCAGGTCGCGGCGGAGATCGGCGAGCGGGCGCTGGGGCTGCGGGCGGACGTGACGAGTCGCGAGGACGTGGACGCGGCAGTCGCCGCCACAGTCGAACGGTTCGGGCGGCTCGACGTCGTCGTGAACAACGCCGGCGGCTGCATCGTGACCTCGGTCCCGGAGGACGCGACCGCGGAGGAGTTCCACCAGCAGCTCGACCTCACGCTGGTCGGCGCGTCCCGGTGCATCCAGGCGGCGCTGCCACACCTGGTGAAGACGCGCGGCAACGTCGTGACGATCAGCTCGGTCAACGGGCTGGCGGCGTTCGGCAACATCGAGTACGCCGCGGCCAAGGCGGGTCAGATCGCGATGACGGTGAACTACGCGGCCCGGTACGGCCGGATGGGCGTCCGCTTCAATGTGGTTGCCCCAGGCACCGTTCGGACCCCGAACTGGGACAAGCAGCCGGACACGCTGACAGAGTTCGCCAAGATGTACCCGCTCGGCCGGGTCGGCGAACCCGAGGACATCGCGGCCGCCGTGGCGTTCCTCGCCTCCGACGACGCCTCCTGGATCACCGGGCACACGCTGCCGGTGGAAGGCGGCGTACTCACCGGCCCGGGCGCCTTCGACCTCACTCCTTCAGGTCCCTTCAAGAAGGAGTACCCATCGCGGTGAACAGCTCCTCGGCCTGCGCCAGGGCAGCTGGATCGCCGGTGGTGCGATGCACGCCGCGCAACGCATGGGCCTGCTCGAGCTGGTTGCCGAAGGCACCCCAATCCGCGGCCGCGCGGGCGAACCCGTTCGCCGCGGCCGCCTGATCGCCGCGTTGTTCGTCCAGCAGCGCCTGCGCCGTGGTCGCGGAGTACTCCCGCATCGGCAGCAGCGGCACGAGCAGGTCTGCCAGCGCGGCACCAGCCTCGGTCTCCCCCACGGCCAGTGCTGAGCGGACCAGACCTGGAACACGCGCGGCGAACTCATGGCTGCCCGGCAGATCCGACAGTGAGCGCAACCGCTGAAGGATCTCGCGGACGCCGTCCCGGTCGCCGTCGCGGGCCCGGGCCGCCGCCGTCGGCGCCGCGGCGACCGCGACGAAGTCGGGCCAGCCTGCCTCGACGGCCAGCCGGTACGCGGCCTCGGCATGCTCCCGTGCTGTGCCGACGCCGAGCTCGAGCTCCGCGGCCGCCAGCGCGGCCAGCACCTCGATCCGCCGCAGCGTGATGAACGCCGGACCCGGGTGATCGAGCTGGGCCCGGCACAATGTCGCGACCTCCGCCGGGCGACCGGTCTCGATCATCAACTGCAGAACAGTGCAACTGAGCTGCTGCTCCAACTCGAGCAACCGGCGACGAGCCGAGAACTCACGCGCTTCGGCCAGGGTCGCCAACGCGACCACGGGCCCCTCGATCTGCCACACCACGAAGCCGTAGTTCAACCAGGTCACGGCCGCGTCCCGGCCCTGCCCGAGCTCGAGCAGCGCGGCCAGCGCGTCCTTGATGTCGACCAGTCCGCCGGTGTCTCCCTCGCCGACCCGGGCGAGTCCGCGGGATTCCAGCGCCCGGTGCGGTACGGCGTACCCCTGCTCGGCGGCCATCCGCAGCGAGCGGTCGGCGGAGGCGATCGCCTCGGTCCGGCGGCTCGCCACCAGCAGGATGCTCGCCTGGCCTGCCAGGGCCCCGGCCAGATCCTCGCTCGGACCGAGCTCCGCCAGCATCGCGACCACCCGCTCGATCGTCGCCAGACTCTCGGCCATGTTGCTCATCGCGTACGTCGACGCACGCAACGTTCTCGCCATCCCGGGGATGTCGCCGGCGGCCTCGAAACCGGCGACCGCCTCGCGATACGCGGTCCGCGCATCGTCGAGCCGTCCGGTCAGGAAGGCCGCCCAACCCCACCGGGCCAGCACCTCCGGCCGATCCGGATCGTCCTGCGGCGTCAGGCTCAACGCGCGATCCAGCAGAGTCAGCGCCTGGCCGGCATCGAGGTTCATCGCGAGCTCGGCGGCCTTGCATTGGTTGCGACGGGCCCGTGGGGTGATCGCGGCGACCGCTTCCGTGTCCCCGGCGGCGGCAGCCAGGTCGAGCGCAGTGGTGAGGTGGTGGGCGATGAGGCTCGGAGTCTCGGCCTGGCACGCGGCACAGCGCAGATCCAGCCAGTCGGCGGCGGCCAGGTGCCGGTCGGCCCGGATCGCCCGGGGCACCTGGCTGTAGGCCACGTCCCGGGTCAGAGCATGCCAGAAGACGTACTCGTGCTGACCCAGCATCGACGACCGCCGGACCGGGCGCACGAGCTCCTTGCGGACCAGCTCCTGCAGGGCCTGGACGACGTACGCCGGGTCCCGGCCGGACAGTGCGGCGACGGCCTCGGCCCAGAAGACCCGGCCGACCACGGCGGCGTCGGCGAGCAGGGCCTTGCGCTCGGGGTCGAGTGTGTCCAGGCGCGCGGCGATGATGGCCGCGATCCCCGCGGGCAGCTCACCGGACGTGGCCTGGTCGACGCCGCACTCGGTCACGATCCGCGCGAGTTCCTCGGCGTACAAGGGGTTGCCGTCGGCCCGTCGTACCAGCCGCCCGCGCGTTTCGGTCGGGACGTCCTGGCCGGCGAACATTCGGTCCATCAGCCGCCCGGTCTCGGCTTCGCTCAACGGCGACAGTCCGATCGTGAGCGAGTTCTGCACGGCACGAGTCCAGCGTGGGCCGCGCTCGAGCAACTCGGGGCGGGCGGTGACGACGACCAGCAGCGGGAGATCGGTCGTCCACTCGGCCAGGTGGTCGACGAAGGCCAGCAGCGCGTCCGAAGCCCAGTGCAGGTCCTCGAACACGAGCACCGCGGGCGACTGCTCGGCGAACGACTCCAGCAGTTGCCGCCAGGCCGCGAACGATTCCTCCTGGGTCCCGGCCCCCGCCGGTACGCCGGACACGGCACCGACCAGCGGGCCGACGCGAGCCCGCAGCCAGGCGCGATCGCCGTCGTCGGGCAGGATCGCGTCCAGCTTGGCCACTGCCTCGGCCGGACCGTCGGTGTCGAGGATCCCGGCCTGGACCTTGACGATCTCCGCGATCGGCCAGAACGGCGTCTCGCCGTACGGCACGCACCGGCCCTCGCGCCAGGTGACGAGCTCGTCGTGGCGATCCAGCCAGGCGCCGAGTTCGGCGACCAGGCGGGACTTGCCGATGCCCGGTTCGCCGAGCAGCGTGACGAACTGCGGCAGCCGCTCGGCGACCGCCTTGTCGAACGCGGTCCGCAGCAGGGTGAGATCCCGTTCCCGGCCGACCATCGGCGTACTGAGGTCGCGGATGACATCGGCGCCGAAGCGGGCTCGGGGCTCGCCGGCCCGCCAGCGGTCGACATCGTGGCTGATCCCCTTGGCCGCAACGGGTTCCAGCCGTTCGTAGCCGAACACCCGGTCGGTCGCCGCATGCGTACCGGGGCCGACCACGACGGCGCCGATCGGTGCCGACGACTGCAGCCGGGCCGCCAGGTTCACCACCATGCCGGTGACGAACGGCTCGCCGAGCTCCGGCCGGGCGCTCAACTGGACCAGCGCCTCACCGGTCTCGATGCCGATCCGGACCTCCAGCGGCCCGGCCGGCAACGCCGCGACCGCGTCGAGGACCGCGAGCCCGGCCCGGACCGCGCGCTCGGCGTCGTCCTCCCGCGAGCGCGGCGCCCCGAAGACGGCCAGGATGGCGTCGCCGGCGAACTTCTCGACCGTTCCGCCGTACTGCTCGACCGTGTCTCGCAAGGTCGAGTGGTACGGCGCCAGCCAGCGGCGGACGTCCTCCGGATCGGCGGACTCCGACGCGGTGGTGAAGCCGACCAGGTCGCAGAACAGCACCGTGACGACCTTGCGCTCCTCGACCGGTGCGATCACGTCCACGTCCTCCGCGCCCTCCCGCCGTTCGTGCGGGCCGCTCGGCTCAGTTCTGGGCCTCGAGCGAACGGATCCGGCTGGTGAGCGCCTTGAGCAGGGCCTCCGCGACGTCGGAGTTCTCCTTGACCACCGGGGCGAAGGCGAGCGACGACAGTGCGAACGTGGTCAGACCGTCCGGCCCGGCCACCACCGTCGCGGATCGCGGCAGACCGTCGACCAGGGAGATCTCGCCGAAGTAGTCGCCCGGTCCGAGCGGCGCCCGGTCGGTCCCGTGCACCGTGACCTCGGCCGATCCCTCCAGCACCACCTGCAGGCCGGCGTCGTCCGCGCCCTGCTCGACCGCGTGCTGACCGGCCGGGATCGTCAGCGTCGTACCGCGCGCCATCAGATCGGACAGCGTGTCCTGGGACAGTCCATGGAAGAGATCGATGTTCGCCAGGAACTGCGGCAGGCTTTCGTGACTCATGGGTTTCGGGCCCCTCCCTCGGCACCCGCGAGGCGGGTGGCACTGTGAACTGCGCCACAGGCTACCTCCGGACAGGATCGCCGACCATGTTTTTGGTCCGGCCCAGGGTCCAGCCCAGGGCCAAGCTCAGAACGAGAACCAGAAGGTCACCCGCAGCGGAAGTCCCGGCGCCGCCAGCCCGAACCACAATCCCCGCGTGAGCAGACACGTCCCGCGGTGCCCGCGGGTCGCCTGTAGCACCAGCGCCCCGACCACGAATACGCCTCGGCGGCATCGGTGGCGGGGTCTCGGGCCATGGGTGCAGTGTGCCGACCCGGCGGGTCAGGGCTTGTTGGGCCAGGCCTCCCAGGCAGTGGCGAACATCTGGTCGACGGTGTGGGTGTTCTGCCAGCCGAGATCCCGGGCGGCCAGGTCGCCGTTGGCCACCACGCGGGACGGATCGCCGGGGCGGCGCGGGCCTTCGTCGGGGGTGAAGTCGATGCCGGTGACGCGGCGGGCGGCGTCCATGATCTCGCGCACCGAGGTGCCGGTGCCGCTGCCCAAGTTGTAGACGGGCTCTAGAGTCTTGCTCGCATCCAGCGCCCTGGCGGCGGCGACATGCGCGCGGGCCAGATCGGCCACGTGCACGTAGTCCTTGACCGACGTACCGTCCGGCGTCGGGTGGTCTGTGCCATAGATCTGCGGGACCTTCCCCTGCGACAGCAGGTCACACACGATCGGGAACAGGTTGTACGGACTCGCGTCGTACACCGCCGGGTCCCCGGATCCGACCACGTTGAAGTAGCGCAGTGACGTGTGGTGCAGCTCCACCGCACGCGCCTGGTCCCGGAGCAACCACTCGCCGACCAGCTTCGATTCGCCGTACGGACTCTGCGGGTCCGGCGGGGTCTGCTCGGTCACCACCTCGTCCTTCGGGGTGCCGTAGACCCCGGCGCTGGACGAGAACACGATGTTGCGGATGTCCTTGTCCGCCATCGCTTCGAGCAGCGAGACCATCCCGGTCACGTTCTGCGTGTAGGTGTGCAGCGGACGGTCCACCGACACCCCGGCGTACTTGAACCCGGCCAGGTGGACGACCCCGCTGACCCCCTCCAGCGCCCGGCGGACCGCCGTACCGTCGAGCAGGTTCGCGTGCACGAACGGTACGCCGTCCGGGACGAACTCGGCCTTCCCACTGGACAGGTCGTCGATCACCACCACGTCGATCCCGTCCGCGCGGAACGCACGCACCACATGCGCCCCGATGTACCCAGCACCACCAGTCACGAGCCACGTCATGTCCCTGATCCTGCCACCACGCGGCAACGGATCCCCACCGCACGGGCCGAACCCGTACCATGAGCCATGATCGGACTGGTCCTCGCCGCCGGTGCGGGTCGCCGCCTCCTGCCGCTGACAGACAAGTTGCCCAAGGCACTCGTCCCGATCACGCCCGGCGTCACCGTGCTGGACCTGACGCTGGCCAACTACGCGGCGGTCGGCATCACCGAGATCGCGATCGTGGTCGGGTACGCCGCCGGCACCGTCGAGGCGCGGGTGAAGGACTTCGAAACGCGGTACGGCGTCCGCCTCGAACTCGTCCACAACGACAAGGGCGAGATCTGGAACAACGCGTACTCACTGTGGTGTGCCCGCGATCACCTGCAGTACGGCGTCCTGCTGGCGAACGGCGACACCGTCCACCCGCCCTCGGTCCAGCAAGCCCTCCTCGACGCCCGCGGAGACGACCGCCGGATCATCCTTGCGCTGGACACCGAGAAACCCTTGGCCGACGAGGAAATGAAGGTCATCTGCTCGGACACCGCGGGCGTCCAACGCATCACCAAGCAGCTGGACCCGGCTGCCGCCACCGGCGAATACATCGGCCTCACGCTGATCGAGCCCACGGCCGCCGCCGACCTCACCACCGCCCTCGAGCAGACCTGGCGCCGCGATCCCCACCTCTACTACGAGGACGCGTACCAACTCCTGATCGACCAGGGGTTCCACATCGACACGGTCGCCATCGGCCGCACCGACTGGGTCGAGATCGACAACCACGCCGACCTCGCCCGAGCCCGCGAGATCGTCCGGCGCAGGCCGACTACCCGGTGACGGTGGCCAGCCAGAAGTAGGTCAGGTCCGTCCACGTGACGTCGGCCGGTGCGACGTCGGCTGTGAACTGCTCCGTGGTCGGGAAGTTCTTCAGTACGTCGTACGTACGACCGTCCTCGAGCCGCCGAGTCTGGTAGGTATCGCCGTCGGCAGTCGTGCGGCTGATCGGGTAGTTGCTGCCGGCGACATACTTGTTGTCGACCAGCACCACTCGCTCCGCGCGCCGTACGAGCGACTGCGCGAACCGAGCAGCGTCCTGGCGCCGTACATGTGACCAGAAGAACCCGGCGAACACGACGTCGTACTCGCCGGCGAGCTCGTCCAGCCGGTACGCATCGGCAACCTGGAAGCTGACAGCCTCGGAGGAGTACGACCGGGATCGCGCGATCGCCAGCGTCTCGTCGTTCAGGTCCGTCGCCACGATGGACTGCGCCGATCCGGCCAGCACCTGGGTCCAGTAGCCGGTGCCGGCGGCGATCTCCAGGACTCGCTTCCCGGCGACCAGCGGCGGCAGCAGTTCCTTCAGGGTTGCCAGGTCCTGCTGCCGCTCGGGCTTGTCGTAGACCGCGTCGTACTCCGCCGCGCGGTCCCGGTAGTAGTCCGCGAGTTCGCTCAACTTCGCACCACAACGGGGTTTTTCGGGCGGAGCAGGAAGGCACCGAGGTAGAGCAGGGCCGCGATGATCAGGAGGCCGTCGAAGCCGATGATCAGCGCCGCGTACTCGAGACAGCCGCCGAGCATGGCGCCGAGGAGATTGGCACCGAACGACGCGGTGCCGTCCGCGGTGTCGGTGAAGCGCTTGGCGAAGATCACGTTCGCGGCGAAGATCGGCAGGAACGCGATCACCACGGCGACGACCGCGCGCAAGCCCACCGGCATCGACAGCAGCCACTCGTCCGGGAACAACCACGCCAGCACCAGCCCGCCGAACAGGACGACGTACATCACCTTCAAAGGTGGTGTCTTGAACCGTCTGGTGACTTCGACAGCAGCAAGGACGGCGACCAGTACTCCGGCGAACACGATCGCGTTGACCACCCACGTCGTACCGAACAGCAACGCGAAGCCCGTGATGCTCTTCGTCTCCAGCAACATGAACCCGGCGCCCAGCAGGAACAGGTCGCTGTACGGACGCATCCGCCGGTACGACGATCCGCCGCCGGCGATCCCGACTCCGATCAGACCCGCGACCAGGACCAGCCCGAGCGTGATCAGGTACAGCGACGGGATGCGGTCGGTGAACAGGTAGAGGAACGGCCGGTTGTCGGTCGCGGGCGGCGGCGTGATCGCGCTCGGTCCGGCCCACTCGGCGCCGCAGGTCTGGTCGGCCTCGGTCAGCCCGACCGTCACGACCGCCTGCTGCAGGTCGTCGCCGACCTTGTCCACGCAGGGTTTGTGCCCGAACGCCGACTGCGCGGTCGACGCGAGCCGGTCGATCAGCCAGGTCTCGCGGTAGTAGTTGTACATGGCGAACGCGCCACCCGGATTCAGGTGGTCACGCGCGGACTCGAACGCCTGCTGGGTGAACAGGTAGCTCTCCAGCCGCAGCGAACTCGCGCCGTTCACCAGCGTCAGCGAGTCCGGCAGGGCCAGCAGGATCAGGTCGTACTTCTTGTCGGTCCGGGACAGGAACGCGCGCCCGTCGTCGATGTGCGAGGTCACCCGCGGGTCCTGGTACGGCCGGTCCGGGTGCAGTGCCTTGCCCAGGTCGCGAATCCGCGGGTCGATCTCGACCGCGTCCACGTGCGTCGCGCCCTTCTTCAGCGCGATCGCGACGTCCGAACCGGACCCGGCGCCGATGATCAGCACGTTCTTCGGCGTCTTGCCGACGTTCGCCCGCTCGTACGGCAGCCCGTACTGCGGCTCCCACTGCAACCGCGCGTCGGCCGGGATCGCCTGCTGGTGCGGCACGCCGTTCACCGTGATCGTCAGCAGCGGCACGTTCTGCCAGGTGGACGCCTTCGTCTGCACCTTGTAGTACGGCGACCAACTGTTGTCCGGCCGTGTGGACTCGTGGAACAGGACCCCGACCATCACCAGCAACGGCGCCAGCACCAGCGCCCCACTCAGCCCGGCCGCGACGAGGCTGCGGCTGGTGGGAGCGGCGGACCGCGGCCGCGGGATCATCAGCGCGGCGAACATCACCGTGACGATCGCGCCCCACCAGATCGGCGGTGCGCCGAGGAACGACAGCCCGGTGAAGGCCGCGATCCCGACCAGGCTTCCGATCAGGTCATAGCGGTACGCCGTCAGTCGCGGCAACTCGGTGAAGCAGCGGCCGACGAGCTCGGCCGGACCGGCTAGCACCACCGCGGCGGCGACGAAGATGATCGGCAGAATCACCCACACCGGCGGTCCGGTGGTGTTCAGGCTGGTGAAGTAGATGACGCTGGACGACGTACCACGGTCGACCGTGACCGGCTTCCAGGCGATCACCAGGACCAGCAGGCCGAGCATCACCGGTGAGTAGTACGGCAGCCGCTTGGCCCGGCCGGACCGGAGGATGCCGATCCCGATGCCGAGGAACGAGCCGAGCAGCACGAAGTTCGAGAAGTAGCTCAGATGCACCACGTTCGAGCCGGTCCAGCGGATCAGCGCGAGCTCGGTGAAGAGCATCAGCGCGCTGGACGCGACCAACCGCGTCCGGACCCCGAACGGGCTCGGCCATTTCGTCGTACTGACGTGCTCGGTGGAGGAGTCGACTGCCATGCGGGGCGACGTTACCTGATCACAAGTGGTCTACGTCACCCCGCATGCTCAGCCTGCGTCTGTCAGTGCCGGCGGGACGGCTTCGGGAGCTCGCAGCCGGCCTTGTTCAGGTCGATGGTGCGGCTCGCGGTCAGACAGGTGTAGAGCCACCAGGTCTGCTGGCCGTACGCCGCGCCCTGGTCGACGGTGACGTTGCCGTCGGCGTCGACCTCGCACGGGTTGTTCACCGTGCACTGCTCGCCGTCCTCGTTGCCGGTGTTGTTGACCCCGATCACCTCACCGGTCGACGTGCTCACCACCGGCGATCCCGACGTACCGCCGATCGTCTCGCAGCCCGGCTGCTGGTACTTGATCGAGTTCTGCCAGGTCCAGTCACCCTCGCGCAGTTGCGGGATGGTCGCCTGCACCGAGCAGGTGTAGATGCGCTTCCAGTAACCGGAGACGACCGCCATCCCCGCGCCGTTCGCCGGGCCCTGCTTGGCCAGCGTCAGCGGCGTGACGTTCAGCCGGCTCTGGATCGACGCGTAGCTCTCGTTCACCTCGTACACGATCATGTCGGTCTTGGTCATCGTGCCGAAGAGGATCCGGCTGGCCCGGACCGTGCCGGCCCGGCTGGAGTCTGGCCGCAGCAGCGTGATCGAGCGGGTCGACGCACGGTTCACCAGGACCTGGCCCGGGTTCAGGAACCCGCCCTCGTAGCAGTGGCCGTTGGTGAGGACGAGCGCCTTGTCGGTGCCTACTGATTCGGCATACCGGACGAGGGATGCGGAACAGTTGCTGAGCGCGGCGATCCCGGTGAAGTCGGCACCAGGGGCCTGGACAGTGGTCTGCTGGGGAGCGGCCTCGAAGGCTTGGGCCGAACTGGTGCCGAGCAGTGCGATCGTGCCGGCCGCGGCGGCGGCCAGGAACGTACGGAACAGTTTCATGGGGGCGGTTTCCTGTCCTCACTGGATGGGTCTGGAGCTTTCGTAACCGATCCGCCCACCGACAACCATCACAACCGTGTGAAACCAGCCGACCACAGGGTGTCTGCACGGGTTTTCCTGCGCTGTGTGAGGGGGCTGCTACTCTTCGTCTCCGAATCCGACTCGGCTCGAACCATCACCGCGTCCGGCACGTCGTACCCAGTGGTGGTGGGGACGACAGGGTACGGTCGACTGGATTGTTGGCCCGCCGTGCCGCGTGAGCTCAGAGAACGGAAGGACGTCATGCCGCAGGAGAAACCTGACCTGCGCAGTCTCAGCGAGCCGGTGCGATTCAAGCGGGCGCTGACGCTGGTCTTGATGACCCTGGTGCTGCCGGGGTCGGCGCAGATCGTGGCAGGCAGCAAGCGGGCCGGGCGGTACGCCTGGCGGATCGTCGCCGGGCTGGTCGCGATCGCCGTCTTCCTGATCCTGCTCGGCCTGGTCTGGCGTTCCGGCACGATCAACCTGCTGGCCCGTCCGGGCACCCTGCGGACCGTCCAGGTCCTGCTGATCGTGCTCGCGATCGGCTGGGCCGCACTGTTCGTCGACGCCTACCGGCTCGGCCAGCCGCTCACCCTCGAACGCAACCACCGGCTCGCGACCAGCATCCTGGACGGGGTGATGGTCCTCGTGGTGGCCGGCGCGCTGATCTACGCGAGCACGATCGTCAACACCCAGCGTGATCTCGTCGCCAGCATCTTCGGCAACGGCCAGAAGTCGAAGGCCGAGCACGGCCGCTACAACGTGCTGCTGCTCGGCGGCGACTCCGGCGCGGACCGGATCGGCACCCGGCCGGACAGCATCACGCTGGCCAGCATCGACGCCGACACCGGCCGGACCGTCCTGATCGGCCTGCCGCGGAACCTGGCGAAGGTCCCGTTCCCGGCCGGTACGGCGATGGCCAAGCAGTTCCCGGACGGCTTCCAGTGGAACAACTGCGGCGCCGAGTGCCTGATCAACGCCATCTACACCTACGCCTCCAACCACAAGGACCTGTTCCCCGGCGATCCGAATCCCGGTGTGACCGCGACCCGGCAGGCGGTCCAGGCGGTCACCGGACTGAAGGTGAACTACTTCGTGCTGATCGACCTGGCCGGGTTCCGCAACCTGCTCGACGCGGTCGGCGGCATCACCCTCGACATCGGCAAGCGGGTCCCGATCGGCGGCGGCAGCTCGCCCATCAAGGGCTACATCGAGGCCGGCAAGGACCGGCATCTGGACGGCTACCACGCGCTCTGGTTCGCCCGGTCGCGGGCCGAGTCGTCGGACTACGAACGGATGGCCCGGCAGAAGTGCGTGATGTCGGCGATGCTGAACCAGCTGTCGCCGCAGACGGTACTGACCAAGTTCCAGGGCATCGCCAAGGCCAGCAAACAAGTGGTCCAGACCGATATCCCGGCCGGCGAACTGGGCACTTTCACCGACCTCGCGCTGGACGCGAAGAAGCTCCCGGTGTCAAGCTTCTCCGCGGTCCCGCCGCTGATCCACACCGGTGACCCGGACTTCGAGCTGATCCGGACCAAGGTCGCCGAAGCCATCGGGAAGTCGGAAGCGCTGGACAAGGCGGGCTCGGGAGGAGACGGTAAGAAGCCGAGCACTCCGAGTAGTTCCACCAGCAAGCCGACCACCGGCACGACCAAGAAACCGAGCAAGACGAGCAGTCCGTCGAACTCACCGACCAAACCCGCCACCGGCGTCGACGACGTCGCTTCGATCTGTAAGGCCTGACCTGATATGCCGCTGTCCCACTGGCCGCCCGTGTCCGTCGTGATGCCCGTACTGAACGAGGAACGCCACCTCGAGGAGGCGGTCGGCCGCGTCCTCGAGCAGGACTACCCCGGCGAGCTGGAAGTCGTGCTCGCCATCGGTCCGAGCAAGGACCGGACCCAGGAGATCGCGGACAAGCTGGCCGACCGCGACCCGCGGATCAGCATCGTGCCGAACCCGACCGGCAAGACGCCGGCCGGGCTGAACGTCGGCATCGCGAACGCCCGGCACGACATCCTGGTCCGGGTCGACGGCCACGGCGCCCTCACCGACGGCTACATCACCCGCGCGGTCGAGGTACTGGACGAGAGCGGCGCGGACAACGTCGGCGGTGTGATGGCCGCCGAGGGCCGGACGCCGACCGAGATGGCGGTCGCCTGTGCGTACCGGTCCCGGCTGGGGCTGGGCGCGTCGACGTTCCACCAGGGCGGCAAGGCCGGGCCGGCCGACACCGTCTACCTGGGCGTGTTCCGGCGGGCCGCACTGGAGCGAGTCGGCGGGTTCGACGAGACCATGCACCGGGCCCAGGACTGGGAGCTCAACTACCGGATCCGCAAGACCGGCGGCCTGATCTGGTTCACCCCGGACCTGTCCGTCACCTACCGGCCGCGCTCGTCGCTGTCGGCGGTGGCCAAGCAGTTCTTCCACACCGGCCAGTGGCGGCGTGAGGTGATCCGCCGGCACCCCGAGACCGCGAACAAGCGGTACCTGGCTCCCCCGATGGCGGTGATCCTGCTGGCGCTCGGCACGATCCTCGGCATCATCGGCCTCGCCACCGGCAGCAGCTGGCTCGACCTGGGCTTCCTGGCCCCGCTCGGCTACGCGATCCTGCTGCTGGCCGGCTCGGCCGTCGAGGGCCGCTACCTGCCCTGGAAGGCCCTGCTCTGGATGCCGCTGGTCTGCGCGACCATGCACGTCTCCTGGGGCCTCGGATTCCTCCTCGGCCTCCGCGAGAAGCCGAAGGCGATCTAGGGCGGGTCCTAGCCCCGGGCGAATTTGGTGTAGGCGGCGACGACTTCTTCGGCGGTGCCGTCGAGGCGCAGTACGCCGCCGTCCAGCCAGATCGCGCGGTTACAGGTGTCGAGTACGACGTCGAGGCTGTGGCTGACCAGGAACACCGTGCCGGCCTGGTCGCGCAGGTCGCGGATCTTCCGTTCGGATCGGACCCGGAATTCGGCGTCCCCGGTGGCCAGGGCCTCGTCGACGAGCAGGATGTCGTGCGTCTTCGCCGACGCGATCGCGAACTTCAGCCTGGCCGCCATGCCGGACGAGTACGTCGACATCGGCAGGTCGATGAAGTCCCCGATCCCGGAGAACTCGACGATCTCGTCGTACCGCTGCTGGATCTCGGCCGCCGACATGCCCATCGCGAGACAGCCGAGTACGACGTTGCGGTCGCCGGTCAGGTCGTTCATCATCGCCGCGTTGACGCCGAGCAGCGAGGGCCGCCCGCTGGTGTAGACGACACCGGCGGCGGGCGGCAGCAGCCCGGCGATCGCCCGCAGCAGCGTCGACTTGCCGGAGCCGTTGCGGCCGATGACGCCGATCGCATCGCCCTTGTATGCCGTGAAGCTGACGTCCTTGACCGCATGCACCTCGCGGATCGTCGGCCGGTCCTGCCGCTTCAGGATCCGCCGGAACGCCGTCGCCGCCGTACCCTTGCCGCCCTGCCCGGCGATCACCTTGTAGATGATGTCCAGGTGGTCGGCGATGACGGTCGGTTCAGCCTCTGAATCAGCCACGGCCATAGCGGTCCTCCGCACGCCAGAAGTACACCAGTCCGGCCGCCAGCATCACGAACGACCAGACGATCGCGATCTTCCACGCATTCGGCAACTGGTTCGCCTCGTGCTCCGCCAGCAGCGATCTCCGGAAGATGTCGATGTACGCCGAGATCGGGTTGAGCGCGAGCACCTTGACCACCCAGCTCGGCGCGTCCACCTGGTCCAGCTTGGCCGGCAGCGAGAAGAAGATCCCGGACGCGTACAGCCAGGTGCGGGTGACGAACGGTAGCAACTGACTGATGTCGGACACGAACGTCCCGACCCGGGCGCACACCAGGGTGATCCCGATGTTGAACATGGTCTGCAGCAGCATGGCCGGCGCGACGAACACCCAGCGCCAGGTGACTCCGTCCGTGAACCCGACGATCACGAACAGCAGGCCCAGCGAGACCAGCATCTGGTTCAGCTCGTTCACCACGTAGGCGAGCGGCAGGGTCGCGCGCGGGAAGTGCAGGGTGCGGATCAGCGACAGGTTCAGCGCCAGCGAGCGGGACCCCTCGGTCATGCAGCGCTGGGTGAAGGTGAAGACGAAGATCCCGCTGAGCAGGAACGCGACGTAGTTGTCGATCCCGTTCTTGGTGCCGAGGAGGACACCGAAGGCGAGGTAGTAGACCGCCGCGTTGAGCAGCGGTGTCAGTACCTGCCAGAGGGACCCGAGGCGGGCCCCGGCGTACATGGCGTAGGTGCGGGCTCGGGCATAGCTGAGGACGAACTGGCGACGGCTCCACAACTCCCGCAGGTAGGAGTCGAGCGGCGGGCGGATCGAGCTCTGGGAGAGTCCGTAGCGTTCGGCCAGTGCCGCCGGGTCGGTCGCCCCGGTCGGCTCTGCGGCGGTCGGCATGAGCGCCAATGTACTGCCTTCCGTGATTTCGTCGTGACTGCGGTCGGCTCCGGGTCAGCCGATCAGACGCCGGCGGAGGCGGTCGAGATCGTCGTCGGTGAGACCACCGTGCCGCAGGTATGGCTCGGGTCCGCCGTACTTTTCGTCGAGATGACGCAGGATCGCGACCATCGACTCGGCCCGCGTGTCGCGGAACTCGATCAGTTCCGGATGCTGCGAGGGGTCCGGTTCGGCCGCCAACTGCTCGGCCAGCAGTCCGGCCATCCGCTCCTGGGTGAGGAAGTAGTCGGCGACGATCTCGTCCTCGGGCACGCCGGCGATGCTCAGGGCCAGCGCGACCACCATGCCGGTCCGGTCCTTGCCGCCGTGGCAGTGCACGACGACCGCGCCGTCGGGCTCGTCCGCGATGGCCTTCACGGCGGCCGCGAACAGCTCCGGCCGCCGATCCAGCATCCACGTGCACGCCGCGACGATCGTCGGCTGCCCGTGATCCGGGTCGGCGGGATCCTGGAGCGACTGCGCGACCAGCAGCGGATCGCCGACGAACGGACTCGGCGCGGCGGCCGCCTCCGCCTCGCCCCGCAGATCCAGGATCCGGCTGACACCGGAACGCCGTACCGTCTCGACTCCCTGAACGGTCAGATAGTGCAAGCTGTCCGACCGAATCAGCACCCCTTCGCGAACCCTCGCGCCGTTCGCCGTCGGCAACCCGCCCACATCCCGCACATTCCGGCACCCCGGCCAGTCAAGATCCATACGCCTATCCAAACAGAACACGTTACTTGTCAGCGGTCCTGGGGGTGGTCGGGGTTGGGTCCGGGGTGGTACGGAGGTGGGGCTGGGAAGGTGCTGTTCTGGGAGCCGGGTGGGGGCGGGTAGTTGCCGGGGGCACCTGGTGGTTGCTGGGGCGGGGAGGTGTTCGGCGGACGGTTGCGGCGGCGGTTGCGGACGGCGCCGATGGTGAGCAGGACGCCGCCGAGGATGAAGAAGATCAGGAAGGAGCCGATGGCACCGAAGATCGACAGCACGAACGCCACGACCGAGGACTTCGGTCCGGCGGCGTACGTGGCTCCGGTGGTGTCGTCGGTGCAGGAGATGCTGTAGTCCCCCGCCGGGACGGTGTCCACCGACCGCGCGACGACGTACCAGGTCTCGTCGTTGATCGTGATCTGCTCGGAGCCGGTCGGCGCCTTCAGCGGCACGTCGCCACCCGACGCGTCCTTCGCCTCGCACGGCGGATTGAGCACCGGGACGGACGAGTAGATCGTCAGCCCTTCCTCCTTCAGGTGGACCACGCCGCCCGCGACCGACTGCGGCGACTCCGGCACCGTCTCGACGATCCGCCAGACGAAGAACAAGGTCAGCACGGCACCGATCGCGAAGCACGCGATCGCGATCCAGGTCAGCGTCTTCTTCGGCGCAGCCGCCTGCCCCGGATAAGTGCTCATCCACGTCCTCGCTTCGCTCCGGGCGCGGATGAGACACAACAGGCGCTGTGCTCGATGATGAACTCACTGCGTTCGTTCATGGCAGCACGGTAGCCGCTGGAGTGGTTCGTTACGGTACGCCGAGCAGCCTCAGACCCGCCGCGGTCGCGGCAGCCGCCACCACGACCAGCACGAACGGCGCCTTGCGCCACGCAAGCACGCCACCGACCAGTACGCCGGCCGGACGCGCGACGCCGGCCGGCCCGTGGCCGTCCGTCAGGGCAGAGGTGGCGACCAAAGCAGTGAGCAGCACGATCGCCGCCGCGGCAAGGAACTGCTGCGCCCGCTCGGGCAACTCGAACCGGCTGCGCATCACCGGCCCGGCGAGCCGCAGCGAAAAGGTGCCCACGGCAAGAACCAGGATGCCGACCAGCACCAGGGGCGTGTTCGTCATCGTGACACCTCCAGCGCAGGCTTGCCCGCGCGGTAGAACAGCAGCCCCGCCAAGGCAAGCAACACGGGCAGACCGGCAGGCAGGAACGGAGTCGCCGCCAACGCGAACACCACCCCGATCAAGGCCGCCGTACGCGTCGCACGATCACGCAATGCGGGCAGAACAAGGGCCAGCAGCACCGCCGGGAACGCGGCGTCCAGCCCGAACACATCCGTGTCGGTGATGACCGATCCCGCCGCACCACCCACCACGACGCCGATGTTCCAGCACACGAAGATGCCGATCCCACCAGCCCAGTACGCCGCCCGCTTCTGCCGCAGATCGTCCTGTCCCATGGCGAACGCGACATTCTCGTCCGTCATCAGGTGACTGCCCGGCAGGCGCCGCCAGCCGCTACCGATCACGTCACTGACCGCCAGGCCGAAGGCAACGTGCCGGGTGTTGACCAGCAGACCGGCGATCATCGCCGCGATCGGACTGCCGCCGGCCGCCACGATCCCGACGAACAGGAACTGCGACGCGCCCGCGAAGACCACCAGCGACAGCAGCACGGGAACCCACAACGGCAGCCCACCGCCGACGCTGATCGCGCCGTACGAGAGACCGACCACGCCGTCGGCCAGGCAGACCAGCCCGATGTCCCGGGCCAGCCCACGGTCGAGTGTTCGCCAGATCGAACGCATGCGCATTATGATGAACAACGCACCCTGCGTTCGTCAAGCCGAACAAGTGGACCGATGGAGCGAACACGGATGGACACCAAGGCACCGCTAGACGTGATCGCGGCCTCGCTGCGCCGGTACCGCGCGCGAGCCGGACTGTCGTTGACCGAGGTGGCCAAGCGGGCCGGGGTCGCGAAGTCCACGCTGTCCCAGCTGGAGTCGGGGGCCGGCAATCCGAGCGTGGAGACGTTGTGGGCGCTGGCGGTCGCGTTGGACACACCGTTCGCCACGTTGCTCGATCCGCCGCGGCCGAAGGTGCAGGTGATCCGCGCGGGCGAGGGGCCGGTCCTCTACTCCGATCAGGCCGAATACAGCGCGACCCTGGTCGCGTCCTGCCCACCGAACGCCCGCCGCGACATCTACCGCATCGTCGCCTCCCCCGGCCCCGGCCGGAAATCCGAGCCGCACATGCCCGGCGTGGTCGAGCATGTCGTCCTCAGCTCGGGCCGTGCCCTCGTCGGGCCGGCCGACGACCCGATCGAGCTCACTCCCGGCGACTACCTGGCCTACCCCGGCGATCTCCCGCACATCTTCCAGGCCCTCGAGGAAACCGCCGCCGTCCTCGTCTCCGAACACGTCTGAGGCTTGCCCTGAGCAACAAAACGCCCGGAACCACAGTGGTTCCGGGCGTCTCGGCGTACCGAAGGCGTCAGAGCTTGCGGCCGACCGCGCCGGCGATGCACTCCTCCACCTGGTTCAGCGGCTTGATGCGCGGTCCGTCCGGCCACCAGTCGTCACACAGGACCAGGCCCGGCGGGACGAACTCCTGGCCGGGGAACAGTTCGAGAAGCTGCTCGCGGGTGCGGAACACCCCGCTGCCCATCGGGCTGTGGACGAACCTCTCCTCCATCTTCCGGGCGACCTCGGAGTGCTCCGGCGTCTCCGGGTCGTAGAAGTGCGCGATCACCGTGTACGACCCCGGCACGACCGCGTCGACGTACTTCTGCATGATCTGCGGGCCGTCGTTGCCGATGTAGTGGTGCAGCGTGCCGTTGTGGATCACGGCGATCGGCTTGCTGAAGTCGAGGAACTCCCGCACCTCGTCCCGGCCGAGCACCTGGTCGGGGTCGAAGATGTCGGCGCTGACGAACAGCGTGTTCTCGTTCTCCTCCAGCAGCGCGCGGCCGTGCGCGAGCACCACCGGGTCGTTGTCGATGTAGAGAACCTTCGACTCCGGCCGCAGCCGCTGCACCACCTGGTGCGTGTTCTCCGCGGTCGGCAGGCCGGAGCCGCAGTCGAGGTACTGCGTGATGTCCGTCTGGCCGGCCAGGAAGCGGCACGCCCGGATCAGGAAGTTCCGGTTCGACCAGGCCAGGTCGTTGACCTGGGGCGCGACGGTGGCGACCTGCCGGAGCACCTCGCGGTCGATCTCGAAGTTGTCCTTACCGTTCAGCGCGGCGTCGTACACCCGGGCGATGCTGGCCCTCGTGGTGTCCACACCCACCGGAATCGAACTGGGTGCCTTGGTGGCATCGGGCATCAGCAGGACCTCGCAGAATGATCGGGATGTCTGTGGGACGACTCTACTGACCGTAGGGGCCGGTGAACACATGGTGTAAGCGCGTCGGGGTGGACGCGTTCACGTTCCGTTGTGAAATGATCTACCTGCTGTCCGCACCGGGTAGCTTGCTGTGGGAGGCGAGGCGTGACGGAACCGGGCGCGTACGGCGGTCCGACCGCCCTGCGCATCATGCTCGGCGTGCATCTGCGCCGGCTGCGGGAAGAGGCCGGGATCAGCCGGACCGACGCCGGCTGGGCGATCCGTGGCTCGGAGTCCAAGATCAGCCGGCTCGAACTCGGTCGCGTCGGCTTCAAGGTGCGCGACGTCGACGACCTGCTCAGCCTCTACAAACTCGAGGACCAGGACGAGCGCGATCGCCTGCTGGCACTCGCGCGGGACGCGAACAACCCGGGCTGGTGGCAACGGTACGACGACCTCACGCCGACCTGGTTCCATTCGTACCTCGGCCTGGAGATGGCGGCCGACCTGATTCGTACGTTCGAGTTGCAGTTCGTGCCCGGCCTGCTGCAGACGCCCGACTACGCGCGCGCCGTGGTCAGCCTCGGCCGGCTGGACGAGCCACTGGCGAAGGCCGAGGAGGACCGACTGGTCGCGCTCCGGACGACGCGTCAGCAGGTGCTCACCCGCCAGCGCCCGGCGCGGTTGTGGGCGGTCATCGACGAGTCGGTCCTGCGACGGCCGATCGGCAGCAAGAAGGTGCTCAAGGAGCAACTGGAGTACCTGATCGAGGCGTCGAAGCGGCACAACGTCACACTGCAGATCATCCCGTTCGACAAGGGCGGGTACACCGCGACAGGTGGAGCCTTCACGCTGCTCCGCTTCATCGACACGGATCTGCCGGACATCGTCTACATCGAGCACCTGACCAGTGCGGTGTACCTCGACAAACGCGAGGAACTCGACGCGTACGTCGTCACCATGGACGCGCTGTCCATCGCGGCCTCTCAGCCACGCCACACCGAAGGCCTCATCCGCGCTGCCATCGACGCGCTCTGACCCACCGCCACGGGCGTCAGCCCGCCAGTGCGCGGGGTTTCGCTGTGGGGCCGGGGCGGAGGACTACGTCGCGCGGCGTGGGCTCATGGCCGGCTTCGCAGCGGAGGACGACTGTGACGTGTGCGTTGCAGTCGCCGCGGTGGCGCGCCTCGATGGGCGGGCCGCCGTCCAGCGGCAGGTACTGATCGCCCCACTGGATCATCGCGACCAGCACGGGATACAGGTCGAGGCCGGCCTGGGTGAGGCGGTATTCGTAGCGTTCCCGCTGACCTGGCAGACGGTAGGGATGCCGGCGGATCAGGCCGCGCTCGATCAGCGCCGCGAGCCGATCGGTCAGGACCTGACGGGGTACGCCGGCCCGCGTGCGGATGTCCTCGAAGCGCCGTACGCCGACGAAGAGTTCGCGCAGCACGTGGAACGTCCATTTGTCGCCCAGGATCTCCATCGTCCGGGAGATCGTGCAGTTCTCGGTCGACCAGCTCATCGCCTCAGGCACCTGCTCGTTCATGAGATCCAGGATAAGTCCGCTTGACAGACTCAGCCAACCCGAGCCAGGCTGGATCCGTGAACCAGACTCAGATGGGTACGCCGCTCATCCGCCGCGCCGGGGAACCCGACGCGGACGAGCTGGCGCGAATGCTGACCGGGCTGACCGACCTCAGCCTCTACTTCCGGTTCCAGACCGCGATCGGCCGGCCACCCCGGCCCGCGCTCTTGCTCCGGCTGCTCTGCCCCACCGGCGCGTCCTGGGTCGCGACCCGGGGTGACACGATCATCGGCCACTCGATGTGGGCGTGGGCTCACGGCTTCGAAGCGACCGCCGAACTCGCGGTGATCATCAGCGAGGACGACCAGGGCCGCGGGCTCGGCGTGCGGATGCTGGCGACGGCCGCGGCCGGAGCGATCGCGGCAGGTGCCACCCGGTTCCTGTTCGTGGTCAGTCCTGCGAACGACCGGAGCCTGCGCATGATCCGCCGCCGGTGGCCGGAGGCAACGGTCGAACGCGACGGCACGTTGCTGAACTTCGTCGTTGCGGCCCGCCTAACGGACCAGCCGGAAGAAGGCACGGATGTCGTCGACGAGCAGGTCCGGAGCCTCGAGTGCGGCGAAGTGCCCACCGCGGTCGAACTCCGACCAATGGACGATGCGGTGCCGGCGGTCTAGCACCCGCCGGATCGCCGGATCGGTCGGGAACACCGCCACACCGGTCGGCACTCCGGACGGTTCGAGCGCGTCGTCGGCCGCGACCCGATTCTCGTAGTACAGGTTCGCCGATGACGCACTCGTGTTGGTGAACCAGTAGATCGATGCGTCCGTCAACAGATGGTCGAGGTCGACGGCGTCCTCGGGCAGCGCACGCGCCGGATCCGTCCATTCCCAGAACTTCTCCAGGATCCAGGCCAGTTGCCCGACCGGCGAGTCGCTCAACCCGAACGACACCGTCTGCGGTCGCGTGCCCTGCACTTCGGCGTACCCGGTCCCGACCTCACGCAGACGTTCGGCCGCCGTGAGCCGCTCCCGCTCGACATCGGTCAGGTGCTCGACGTCATCCGGCAGGATCGGCGGAAACGCCAGCCCGCCGTTGATGTGTACGCCGACGACGCGGGACGGATCGACGTACCCGAGCAGCGGGGACACGACCGATCCGGTGTCGCCACCCTGAGCGCCGTACCGCTGGTAACCCAACTCCTGCATCAAAACCGCCCACGCCTGCGCGATCCGGCGATGGTTCCAACCAGGGCTCTCGAGCGGGACCGAGAAGCCGTGTCCCGGCACGGACGGCGCCACGACGTGGAAGGCGTCGCGTGGATCCCCGCCGTACGACGCGGGGTCGGTGAGCGGACCGAGAATCGGGAGGAACTCAGCGACCGACCCCGGCCAGCCGTGCGTGAGGATCAACGGCAGCGCATCGGGCTCCGGCGAACGCACATGCAGGAAGTGGATCGTCTGCTCATCGATCCGCGTCGTGTACTGCGGATAGGCGTTCAGCCGCGCTTCCCACGCCCGCCAGTCGTACGCCTCCCACTGTGCCACGATCCCCTGCAGGTATTCGACCGGTACGCCGCGATCCCACGCAGTGCCCGGCAATTGCCGCGGCCACCGAATCTGCCGCAACCGCGCGGCCAAGTCCTCCAGGGCGGCGTCCGGAACGTCGATCCTGAAATCGATCACGACTCAGAGAGCGTGCGCGCGCTCATGCAACGGCTCATAGAGTCCGAGCTCGCTTCCACCGGGCAACCGGAGCGACGTCAGCACTCCCCACGGCTGGCGCTCCGGCGGCTTCACGAACTCCACCCCACGCGCCGTCAGCTCGGCGATCGTCGCGTCGAGGTCGTCGCACATCAGGAACAGCTCGTGCGAGTCCACCTCGGCCGGATGCACCGCCACCTCGGCGGGCGGCAACTTGAAGATCAGCCACCCGTGTCCGGCATCCACATGGGGATACCTGAGCACGTCCCGGAAGAAGTCCCGATCGGCGTCAGCGTCACGGCTGTAGATGATCACATGCGCACCGTTGATCATCTACAGCACTCTAGTTGCACCCGCCGTCGTCGCCGGGTCGCGGCGTCAGCCGATCGGTTCGAGGAAGGTGAGGACCCGGCTCGTGAGCAGCTTCGCCGCGGCTTCGTCGTACCCGGGCAGCGAGGAGTCGGCGAACAGGTGCACCTTGCCGGGGTAGAGGAAGAGCTCCGCCTCGTCAGTGGCGGCGACCAGGGCTCGTGCGGAGTCCAGATCGCCGCCTTCCTCGGTGAAGAACGGGTCCTCGTCCATCCCATGGATCTGGACCGGTACGCCGGCCGGCCAGGACTCGCCGTACTCGGACACCGGTAGGCAGGCGTCGAAGAACAGCGCGCCCTTCGCGCCGGGATGCGTCTGCGCCAACTGCTGCGCCGGCATCACCCCGAGGGAGAAGCCCGCGTAGACGAGACCTTCGCCGAGCCCCTGGGCGGCCTGCACCCCGCGCTCGTGGACCACGCCGAAGCCGGTCTCCCGCGCGTACCCGATGCCTTCGTCGAGGGTGGCGAACGTGCGCCCCTCATAGAGATCCGGCAGGTGGACGGTGTGACCCGCCTGCCGTAGCTCGTCGGCGAAGGTCTTCACCCCGTCGGTGAGTCCCTGCGCGTGGTGGTACAGCACGACCTCGGCCATGATCCGCTCCAATGATCCAGATATCTCGAACAATCCGTGATGCTAGTCTAATCCGATCATGTCGATCAACAGCCCGGTCCCGGATTACGTGCTCGAGGACACCATCGAGCTGACGACGGCCGAGCAGGTCAGGGCGATCAGCGACCCGCTGCGGACGACGATCCTGGGCCTGTTGCACGAGCGCGCCGCGACCGTGACCGAGCTGGCCACCGCGGTCAAACGGCCGAAGAGCACCGTGGCTCATCATGTGAAGGTGCTGGCGGATGCCGGGATCCTGAAGGTCGTCCGGACCCGTCGGGTCCGCGCCATCGAGGAGCGGTTCTACGGCCGGGCCGCGCGGATGTTCTACGTCGGCCTCGGCCGGCGGGTCGACGGGGTCGAGTTGCCGCCGGACTTCAACGACTTCGAGGTCGCCGCCGAGGAGTCCAGGACGGCGTACGACGCCGGACAACTGCGGTCGTTCATCCGCCACGCCCGGATCCCGGAGGAACGCGCCGCGGAGTTCTGGCATGGGGTCGACCGCCTCATCCACAGCTTCGACGAGCTCCCGCGCTCGGGCGACACCACCTATGGCTTCACTGTCGGCCTCTACCCCATCATCGATTACCCGACCCTGCCCCCACCGCCCGAGGACTGACATGCTCCGCCGCGTGATGCTCCTGGCCACGGCCGCCTGCCTGCTGTCGAGCGGGTGTACGTCGGACTCGACCGACCACGCGACGATCCAGGTCGACCACGTGACCGCGCTGGCGGATCAACCTGTCCGTCTGGCGGTCAGCGGACTCCATCCGCACGCGGGCGTGACACTCAGTGCGCAGGCTCCCGATCGCGACGGCAAGACCTGGCGAGCCGAGGCAACCTTCACGGCCGACGACCACGGCGCGATCGACCTCGATCGGGCCGGACCGACCGGCGGCAGCTATCAGGGCGTCGACGGGATGGGCTTGTTCTGGTCGATGAACCCACCGGACGGCGACCCGGACCTCCAGGCCTACGCTCCGCCGGCCGAGGACGGCCGCCCGGTCGAGCACGTCGAAATCCAGGTTCTCCAGAAGGGCAAGACTCTTGCCGACGTCCGGCTGACCAGGCAGTGGCTGGCGGCCGGTGTCACGACCAAAACCCTCACTCTGGCAGCTGACAAGGTGAGCGGGGTGTACGTCGCTCCACCACGCGATGCCCCCAACCGTCCCGCCGTCCTCGTCTTCGGCGGGTCGGAAGGCGGGCTGGGCGTCAAGCCCGTCGCGGCCTTGCTGGCCTCGCACGGGTATCCCGTCCTCGCGATCGCCTACTTCCACGCACCGGGGTTGCCGCAGGACCTTCGCGACATCCCGCTGGAGTACTTCGCGACCGCTGCGCGCTGGCTGGCCCGGCAGCCGGGAGTGGACCCAGCACACCTGATCGCGCTGAGCGCGTCCCGTGGCACCGAGGCGGCGCTGTTGCTGAGCGACCACTTCCCCGACCTGGTGCACGGCGCAGTCCTCTACGCACCGACCGACGTCGTGGTCGGGTCGTTCCCCGAGATCGGCGGCGCGGCGTGGACCCTGGGCGGCAGGGAACTGCAGTACGACGCCCGGATCCCGGTCGACCATGTCAGCGGGCCGGTGCTCGCGATCGCCGGATCGGACGACCAGCTCTGGCCGTCGATGACGGCGGCACCACGGATCGCGCTGGAGCTCGATGACGCCCACAACCGCTTCCCGCACCGCGCCTTGATCTACCCGCAGGCCGGTCACGCTGTCAGCGGAGCGCCGTACCTGCCGATGGGGACGAAAGAGGTGCATCCGGTGACGCGCAGAGTCATCTCGCTCGGCGGCACTCGGGCGGGCAACGAGGCCGCGCTCCGGCAAGGGTGGACCGCCGTGCTCGCGCTGCTGGAGTCACTCGCGCGCTGAGCGATAGGCGCTCGGGGTGGTGTTGGTCAGTTGGCGGAAGACCCGGGCGAAGTGCTGGCTCGAGCTGAAGCCAAGAGAGAGGGCCAGCGCGGTGATGGTCAGGTCGCTGGACTCCAGGAGCTGCCGGGCGCGGTCGATGCGGCGCTCGTTGAGGTAGCGGTGCGGCGGCTGGCCGAGGTGGTCGGCGAACAGTTCGGCCAGGTACGACGGCGCGAGGCCGACCCGGTCAGCGAGTCGGCGGAGCGTCCAGTGTTCGTGAAACTCCTGCTCCAGCAGGCGTTTCACGGTCCGCACTGCCGGATGCATCGCCAGTTGTGGCGCGGCGGTCGGCGCCATCGCCCGCGCGACCGACAGCACCAGGTGGTCGACCGCCAGCGCCAGCCCGGTGTCGTTGTACTCGTAGCGGGTGGTGAGTTCCCGGACGAGTTGCGCGAAGGCATGCGCGACCTCTCCCGCCTCGCGGTGCACGACGGTTGTGGGCCAATCCAGGGTCAGCGCGGGCTGGCGTCGTACGACCGGATCGAGGTCGATGGCGGCGAAGTAGAAGTGGTGATTGCCGGAACGACCGGCCAGGTGATGCACGAGATCCGGAGGTACGGCGAACAGGTGGCCGGGCTGGAGGAGGTAGCTCGCGTCACCGGCCACCCAGCGCGTCACGCCGTGCAACTGCAGGTAGATCTCCCACACCGGATGCTGGTGTGGCTCGATCAGGAACTGCTCCGGGACCCACTGCTCACCGGCGTGTACGAGACCGCTGACAGGGTCGTGTACGTCGGCGTGGAAGCCCGCACGCAGCCCACGAGGCTGGGTCAGAGACACCTGAAGATTGTGTCCAGTTGACTGAACAACGGCAACGCGGCGAACCGTCCCGCTTTCCTACGGTTGCCGGCATGACAGAACTCCCCGGGGCTGACGACATCGCCTTCTATAGTGAGCACGGCTACTGGATCTCGCCCGTGATCGTGCCATCCGACGTCCTCGACGCGGCCGATCGCGGCATGGAGCGCTTCTACGCCGGCGACCACGACCACTCCCTCCCCAACGTGCCGGCGACGCGTGGCTGGCAGCCGTCGGACGGCGACGTACTGCGGAAGAACGACTACTCCTCGCTCCGCGTCGACGAACTCGCGGCGCTGGTCCGGCACCCGGCGATCGGTGCGACGGCCGCCGCACTGTCCGGCGCGGACGGGATCCGGCTGTGGCACGACCAATTGCTCAGGAAGCCGGTGGGCGGGTCGGCGCGCGTGGGGTGGCACACGGACCGGCAGTACTGGCAGTCGTGTACGTCGGACGACATGCTCACCGCGTGGGTCGGGTTCCACGACGTCGACGAGGTCAACGGCGCGGTGTCGTTCCTGCCCGGCAGCCATCGCTGGGACATCACCGGCCTCGACTTCTTCTCCCAGGACGCCGATGCCCTCGAGGCCTCGATCGTGGCGCAGGGCTTCGACCCGACTCCCGTCGTACCCCGGATGCGCCGCGGCCAGGTCAGCTTCCACCACTGCCGCACCGTCCACGGCAGCTCCGCCAACCGCGGTACGGCGCCCCGCCGCTCGCTGGCCATCCACCTCCAACCCACCACCAACCGCTGGCGCTCAGGCGCGAGTCACCCGAACGACACCCTGGTCCGCACCGACCCCACCACCGACGGCCCCGACTACACCGACCCCGCGATCCAGCCGTTGCTCTGGCCAACCGATCGGAAGTAGCCCCCAACGGCGGACGGGACTTGTTCGTCTGGGTGGGCGTGGAGACGATCGTCGCGTACGCGGTTCCGCGCTGACCTTGAGAACCGGACCATGGTCCGTTAAGGTCACGGGCATGGATGTGCGTGCGGGACTCGAGCTGATCAAGGAGCTCGGCAGCCAGGACTACTGGCTGGCCGTGCTCGTCACCCGTCGCCGGTCCGGGGAGCCGGCGGTCTCGGTCGTGAATGCCGGTGTCCTGCCGCATCCACTCACCGGGGAGCCCGTCGTCGCCCTGGTCGCGCGCGGCCGGACGGCCAAACTCACCTACCTGCGCCGGGATCCGAACGCGACGCTGGTGTTCCGGGCGGGCTGGCGGTGGATCGGGGTCAGCGGGCCGGTCGAGCTGGCCGGGCCTGATGACTCGCTGCCCGGTCTCGACGCGGAGCAGTTGCGGCTGCTGCTGCGCGACATCTACCACGCGGCCGGCGGACAGCATCCGGATCTCGACGAGTACGACCGCGAGATGGTCGCGGACCGACGTACGGCGGTTCTGCTCAAGCCTGAGGGCTTCACCAACAACCCGGCCGGGGCCGACCATGTGGAGGACGAATGATCGCGCCGGTTCCCGGGCCGGGGACGATCCAGGCCTGGTCGGATTTGCTGTGTCCGTTCGCGTTCGTGGCCGTTCATCGGCTCCGGGCGGCGCGGGAGCGGCTCGGTCTCGACGGCCAGGTGCACCTCGATCACCACACGTTCGCGCTCGAGTTGTTCAACGGGCCGCACTCGAGGCCGGGCACCGACAGCGAGGCCGTCGGTCTCGGTCAGGTGGCGCCGGAGCTCGGGTTCCGGCTGTGGACGCGGCCTGACTGGACCTATCCGTCGACCGTGCTGCTCGCGGCCGAAGCTGTACACGCGGCGAAGGAACAGGGTCTGCGCGAGTCGGAGGATCTCGACTACGCGTTGCGCTGCGCCTTCTGGCAGGAGTCGCTTTCGATCGGGCACCGGCAGGTGATCCTCGACGTCGCCAAGGGGGCCGGCTCGATCGACGTCACCGCACTCGCCGCAGCCCTCGACGACGGCCGCGCCCGCGCCACTGTCATGGCCGACCACGCCGTCGCCACCACCGACGCCATCCAAGGCAGCCCCCACCTGTTCCTCCCCGACGGCACCAACTTCCACAACCCCGGCATCACCGTCCACTGGGAGGGTCCGTACGCCTCCGGCTACCCCATAGCCCAAAACACCAACCCCACCTGGCCCAACCACCTCCTGAACCAGGCCGCCGGAGCTCCCAGCCACCCATGATCCGTCCGACGGTGCGGCACCGCGCATCGACACAAGTGATCGCTTGACCTGGAGTGCACTCCAGATCAGATGATGGGACGCATGACGTCATACGCACCGGCCGAGGCGTCCGAGCGCACCGGCCTCAGCCTGGACACCCTGCGCTACTACGAACGCCTCGGCCTCTTCGGTCCGGTACGGCGTACGACCGGCGGCAAGCGGATCTACAGCGAGCACGACGTGGCCTGGCTGCGGCTGCTGATCTGCCTGCGCCAAGCCGGCCTGGGGATCACCGACCTGCAGCGGTTCATGGGCAGCCTGCGGAACCGCACGAACGGCAACGCGGGCGTGGTCGAGCTGCTGGAGAGTCACCGCGACCGGCTGCGCGACGAGATCGCGAAGATGAACCTCGCGCTGGGCGTCCTGGACGACAAACTCAACTACTACCGTACGGCGGACGTCCGCGAAGCCGCTGAGTCCGCTCAGAGGAAGTAGGGATAGGGCAGTTCCGGCGCGCTGGCGGTGTCCAGCTGTTCCAGCTGCTCCGGCGTCAGCGACCATCCGACCGCGCCCAGGAGATCGTCGAGGTACCTCGGCAACCGCGGACCGATGATGGGCGCGGTCACCTCGGGCTGCTGCAGCAGCCAGCGGACGGCCACCTGCGGCATCGTCCGTCCGGCGTCCTTCGCGACCGCCTCGAGCGCATCAATCACACCCCAGGTGTGGTCGTTGGCGTACCGGTCCCAGGAATGCGTTCCGGGTCCGGAGGCCTTGCTGCCCTGGGGCGGCGCCGTCATGCCACGCCGGAAGGCGCCCGACAACCAACCGGAACGGAGCGGGGACCAGGTGATCACGCCAAGGCCTTCGTTCCGGCAGACCGGAAGCAGTTCCCACTCCGGACTCCGGTCGAGCAGGGTGTAGAGCGGCTGCAGACTGGCGAACGACTCCCAGCCGTTCTGCCGGCACAGCTCGATCGCCTTCTGCAGATGCCACGCGTGGAAGTTGCTGGCTCCGATGTAGCGGACCTTGCCGGACCGCACCAGGGTGTCGAGGGTCGACAGCGTCTCGGTGAGCGGCGTGCTGTCGTCCCACCGATGTAGCTGGTAGAGGTCGATGTAGTCCGTCCCGAGACGGCGCAGGCTCGCGTCGACGGCGTCGAGGATGTGCTTGCGGGACAGGCCGCGTTCGTTCGGCTGTGATCCCATCGGGCCCCAGACCTTGGTCGCGATGACGAGGTCCTCCCGCCGCTGTGTCTTCAGCCAGCCGCCGAGCACTTCCTCCGACCTGCCGGCGCCGTACACGTCGGCGGTGTCGATGAACGTTCCGCCCGCGTCCGTGAACTTGTTCAGGATCTCCGCGCTGTCCTGCTCGTCCGTCTGCCCGCCGAACATCATCGCGCCGAGACACAGCTCGCTGACCTTCAGCCCGGTTGCTCCGAGGTTTCTGTAATCCATGTCCCGACGTTAGGACCTGGAGTGCACACCAGCTCAAGCCCTTTTCTGTGACATCACTGGCGACCTCAGCTCCACTTATCGGGGGACGGTGCATCAGCCGCTCCCGGTGGGCCGCGAGTGTCGATGAACTTAAAAGCATTCAGATTCTGAGTTATGCTCAGATCATGGCTCGATGGACGGCAGCCGACGTACCCGATCAGTCCGGGCGGATCGCCGTGGTGACCGGCGCGAGTGCTGGACTGGGACTGGAGACGGCGAGAGTGCTGGCGGCGCGTGGTGCGGTGGTCGTGCTCGCTTGCCGCGACACCGCGAAGGGGGCGGCGGCGATCGGTGGGGCACGTGTGGTGGAGCTCGACCTGGCCTCGCTGGGGTCGGTTCGTGAGGCCGCTGAGATCATCCGTACGACCTGTCCGCGGCTGGATCTGCTGATCAACAACGCCGGTGTGATGAATGTGCCGTTCCAGCGCACCGAGGACGGCTTCGAGCTCACGTTCGGCACCAACCATCTCGGACACTTCGCGCTCACCGGGCTGTTGCTCACTCACCTGTTGCGGACAGGCGGATCGCGGGTCGTCACCGTCACCAGCAACGCCCACCGTCGTGGACGCCTCGACCTGGATCCAGAGCAGGAGTACAAGGCTGGTACGGCGTACGACCGCTCGAAGCTGGCAAACCTCTTGTTCGCCTACGAACTGCAGCACCGCCTGGATGCCGCCGGAGCTACGACCGCCTCGCTGGCCGCGCACCCAGGCAACGCCCGCACCGGCCTGTGGCGAACGAGCTCGGGACTCGAACGACTCCTGATCGGACGAGCCCTGCGACCGGTCAACTTCTGGCTCGCCCAAGACGCCCACCAGGGCGCGCTGCCGCAGCTCCGCGCGGCGACCGACCTGTCCGCGCGCGGCGGCGAGTGCTACGGGCCGGACGGTTGGTTCCAGTACGCCGGCTCGCCTGGCCGGGTCCGGACGAGCCCTTCGTCGTACGACCGTGAGGCAGCGAAGCGGCTGTGGACACTGTCCGAGCAGCTCACCGAGGTCAGCTATCCGGTGACCGCATGAGTCGGCCGTCCTACCACCACGGGAGCCTCAGGGCGTCACTGATCGACGACGCGATCGAGCTCATCACCGAGCGCGGCGTCGCAGCCTTCTCTCTCGCGGAGTCCAGCCGCCGGCTGGGGGTCGCCGTCAGCGCGCCGTACGCACACTTCGCCGGCCGCGCCGACCTGCTCGCCGCGGTGTGCGTTCACGCCCTCGAACTCTTCCGCGACGAACTGGAGCCGAGACTCGCACGATCGGCCACACCGGCCGACCGGCTCGCGGCCATCGCGCGGGCGTACGTCCGCTTCGCTTCTTCTCACGAGGCGTTGTTCCAGCTGTTGTTCTCGACCGAATTCGGATCGAGCTTGGACAAGGCCCGTCATCCCGAGATCGCAGCTGCCGAACAGCCGATCGAAGAAGTGTTCCTGGACTCGGTGAAGGCCTTCACCCCGGACAAACTCGCGGCGGAAGCCCTGGCCGCCGCTGTCGAGGCGACCGCTCATGGTCACGCGACCCTTCTCCTCGACGGCCGCTTCGGCACCGGACCCCGCGCGACCACCCGTGCCGCCACGTCGGCTGCCCGCGCCACTCTCGCGCTACTCGACGGCCGTGACCAGCTCCGCCCGCTACCCACCCGGAAGGCGACGTAGTATCCAGCCGGTTGGCAGCAGTGAACCAAGGAGGGCACATGAGCGATCGACCGAGCACCGACGCGGACCGCAGTACCTCGTCCTCACCTGTGCCGGTGATCGATGCGGTGGCCTTCGACGCATCGGAACCGGACGCACTCGCACGCTTCTGGCAGTCACTGCTCGGCGGCGAACTGCGCCCGGCCGACGACGGCGTCATCGAGCTGCACGGCGCCGCCGTCCGCCTCGACTTCGCCCCGGTCCCCGAGACCAAGCAGGTCAAGAACCGCCAGCACCTCGACCTGTACGTCCCACCCGACACCCGCAACGACGCCATCGACCGCGCCCTGAAACTAGGCGCCTCCCGAGCCGACGACATCTACGACGGCGGCCTCTGGCAATGCATGCGAGACCCCGAAGGCAACGAATTCTGCTTCGTCTGGGGCGCAGCCTCCCGCCCGAGCGAATGACCTGAACGGTCAGCCGAGCTCGGGCCGCGCACCCCGGTGCACAGCAGGGCCGGCGGCCGTTTGACGGCGGAGGTGTAAGAATTTCTGGCTTTTCGTGCGAGCCGTCAGGTCCGCGCTGGTCTCGACCTGGGCGCGGCTGGTGGAAGGGGGCCGCGGACTTGGCGCGCTTGGACGATGCCGAACCGGATTGCCCAGGCGGGGTAGGCGAGGTAGATCCCGAGCCAGCCGAGCTGTGCGATCCAGATCCAGCCGGGTGCGGTCGCCATGTCGTCGAAACGGAGGAGAATTCCAGGCACGGCGACGACGCCGAGTGCCATCAGCGCACCGGCGAGAATGCCCAGCGGCCGGAGTCCTCGAGGCCACGCGCCGGCTTGGGGGTTGCTCCGGTTGAAGGTCATGAGCCACGCCCCGATCCCGGCGAAGCCCAGGCTCGACACGAGCCCGGCGAGGAAGAAGCCGGTCGCCTCGGACACCACGAGCGCTGACCCGACCACCGTGATCGGCGCACCGATGAGCGCCGCGCCGACGGCGAGGCTGCCGGTCCGGCCCGCAACGTGCCGCCGAAGCTTCCAGGCAAGGCATGCGCTCAGAACGCCGGTCGCAGCATTGCCGATGTCGTTGATCGCGCCGAACGGACCGCCCACGACGAAGTACGTCCCGAGCAACAGCGCGCTGCCGGCGGCAACGACGCCCACGGCGACGGCCAGCCGCCCCGTGTCCCGATCCTCCGCGCCGTCCATGCTCGACCTCCCCCGCCGAAGGTGAACCTGCGTCCCCAGAAGTGAGTATTATTTGTCTGCCACCAACAGTCAATAGAATGGGCAAGGACCATCGAATGCCTCGCTCCTACAACCTCGGCCGACGGGCCACCCCGAAGGCCGAAACCCGGGCACGGATCGTCGCAGCGGCCCTCGAGATCTATCGCGATCGCGGCCTGGCCGCCGCGTCCAACCTCGCGATCGCCCAGGCGGCGGACGTCGCCCCGGCCACGGTGCGAAACCACTTCCCGCAGCAGGACGACCTGGCCCGAGCGACCTTCGACGCCATGCTCGCCGAGCTCCGGATCCCGACGGCCGCGATCTTCGACGGTCTCAGCGGCGTTCGCGAGCGCGTCGAGCGGCTCGCCCGCGAGCTGGCGGCCTTCTACGAGCGGAGCCGGCCCTGGTGGCGGGTGTACGAGCGAGAGCCGGAACTGATCCGTGCCTGGGGCGGCGGCGTCGACCGGTACTACGCCGACGTCGAGCGCCTGATGCTCGCCGCGCTCGACGAGCTGTCGTCGGACGAACGGTCGGTGGCGGTCGTCGCATCATTCATCGGGCCGCCGGCGTTCTTCGCCCTCAAGGAACGCGGCTTCAACTCGGACGAGGCCGTCGAGTTGACGCTCGAGCTCGTACTTCCCTGGCTCGAACGGCGCCGCGACGACCTGGCGCCGTGATGGTCATCCGTTGGTGGTGGCAATGAGCCGCTCGGCCACGTCGCGCAGCTTCACATTGCCGTCCTGGGACAAGCGGGCCAGGAACGCGAAGGCGCGATCGTCGCGCAGGTGATAGCGCTCCATCACGATGCCGACCGCCGTACCGATCCGGCCACGGGTCCGGACGGCCTCGCGCAGATTGTGGATCTCGCGGGCGTAGTCGATCGCCATCGCCGCCTGGTGCCGGAACAGCTCACCGATCGACCCGAGGTCGCTGAACGCACCGAGCTTGCGCGCGTACAGATTCAGTGCGCCGCGCGACTGCGGAGCATCGAACAGGCGGATCGCCGCCTGTGCCTGGATCCCCGCGGCCACCGCGCTGACCGCGTAGCGCGAAAATCGCGCGTCGTGCGCCAGGTCAGGCGCCGCGACATGAACAGCGTCCGCCGCGGCGTCGTAGCAGGGACCTTCACGCAGTTCGTACTGCGCAGCGTCGAGACCCCACAGCAGGTCGTCGGTCGGCGCAGCCGTCTCCAGCCGGCCGTCGCTGTGCAGGATCGTGATGCTCGCGTAGTCGGTGTCCGGCAACGATTCGACCGCGGCGGCCGTGATGCGACTCAGCGTGTGGTCGAGGTCGCCAGGAGTCAGCGTCTTCGCCAGCCGCTGGGCGAGGTCCAGAAGTCCGTCGTCGTTCACGGCATTGCCAGTACCCCGGATGACGACCCGGATGCACGCTCCTGGCAGGAGAGCAGGGCTACGGCCAGTAGGACGTGCCGGCTGTTGTGAATCGCAGCTGTCTGAGGCGCGCGATGGTGTCGGGAGTCGCGTGGTGGTGGATGGTTAGCCATCCTTGGTGTTCGGCGGCCGCACAGTTGGCGGGGTCGTCGTCGATGAGTAGTGCGGGCTGTCCGTCCGGTGCCGGCAGGACGGTGTCGGCGTACCGGAAGATCGCGGGGTCCGGTTTGGCGAGCCGGATCTCGTGGGACTTCACCGTCGCGGTGAAGACGTCCTGTCCGGCCAGCATGCGGGCGCGATGGGGTTCCCACTCGGCGACACTGTTGGTGAGGAGTCCGACTGGTACGCCGCGACCGGCGATGCGCTGCAGTTCGTCGAGAAGAACCTGGCTGACCGGCCGATCGGCGTACCAGTACTCGTCCCATCGACGCAGGTCGATGTGCGGCGTCGTCGACAGGCACGCGGTGAGCTGGTCGGCCCACTCGCGCTGGGACAGGATTCCCAGTTCGAGCGGTCCCAGTCCGTGCAGGCCGAGCCTGCCCGCGACCTGCTCGGCAGCTGCGGCCAACTCAGGCCACGAGACACCGCTCGCGGCGGCGACCCGTTCCGCGGCCTGCGCTACAGGTGGCGTCAGTACGCCGCCGAAGTCGGACCACACGACGCCCACCGTCGTACTGCTCATGGCAGCCGCCTGCCGTCGGGACCGAAGCGGTGCAGGCGTTCGATCGGAAGCGCGACGTGCGCGGTGTCGCCGGGCACGAGCCACCGCTCGCCCTCGCGCTGCACGAGCGCGAATCCGCCATCCGGTCCGGTGCACCGCACGTGCTGCCCGTCGCCGGTGTACTCGCACGATTCGACGACGCCCTCGATCAGCAACGCATCGGCCGGTCCGGACCCCAGCTGACCGTCGGTGGGCCGCCAGCCGATCCGGAGGCCGTCCCGGTCGTGCAGGTTCATCGGTGGGAAGCCGAGGAACGCGGCGACGAACTCGCTGGCCGGACGGCGGTAGAGCTCGTCCGGGCTCCCGCTCTGCGCGACGACACCGCGTTCCATCACGACGAGGTGAGTCGCCATCGAGAGCGCTTCCTGCTGGTCGTGTGTGACGAGGACGAGCGTCGTACCCAGTTCCCTGTGCAGGCGGGTGATCTCGGTGCGGGCCGACGCGCGCAGTTGTGGATCGAGCGCGGACAAGGGCTCGTCGAGCAGCAGGAGCGAGGGCCGGCGCACGATGGCCCGGGCGAGCGCTACCCGCTGGCGCTGACCGCCGCTGAGTTGGGCCGGACGCCGGGCCAGCAGGTCGTCGAGCCCGAGGAGTGCGGCGACGTCGCCGACTCGGGTACGGATCTGCTGCCGCGTCGGCCCCGACCGCCGGTCGTGCCGGGCCTGGAGGCGGAGCCCGAACGAGATGTTGCCCTCGACGGTCATGTGCGGAAACAGGGCGTAGTCCTGGAACACCATCGCCACGTCACGTTCGCCGGGGGACCGCGTGGTCACCTCGTCGGCTCCGATCCGCAGTACGCCGCGGTCCGGAGCCTCGAGACCCGCGATCGTCCGCAGGATTGTCGACTTGCCGCATCCGGACGGCCCGACGATCACCGTCAGGGAGCCGGCCGGGACAGTGAGGTCGACGCCGTCCAGAGCGACGACAGCGCCGAAGGACCGGGTCACGCCGGCGAGTTCGACCTGGGCCGGGACGAACCTCGGTCGGGGCGGGGACGAGAGAATGGTCATCGCAGTCCTGAGGTGAGGAAGGCGTCGGTGATCCGGCGCGAGGCGGCGAAGTACACGACGACGATGGGCAGACTCGTCAGGGCGGCGGCGGCGAGCAGGCCGCCGTAGTTGATGCCCTCAGCCGTCTCGAACTGCGCGAGTCCGACCTGCACGGTGGTGTGCAGCGCGTCGGGAGTGATGAGCAACGGCCACAGGTACTCGTTCCAGGTGGTGATGAACACCAGGATGCCGAGCGCCGCAATCGCCGGCCGCAGGCCGGGCAGCACCACGTGCCACAGCACTTCGTGGGGGCGGGCACCCTCCAGCCGCGCGGCAGCGGTCAGCGACGGCGGCAGCGCTTCCACGTGCTGCAGCAGCACCAGTACGGCGAGCGCCGACGAACCGAGCTGCGGAACGATGAGTCCCGCCTCGGTGTTCAGCCAGCCGAGCCGCGCCGCGAGCAGGAACTGCGGAACGATCAGCGCCTGCGGCGGGATCGCGAGCGAGATCGTCGTGAGCAGGAGTACGACCGAGCGCGCCCGCCGCCGGGCGTGGGCGAGCGCGAAGGCCGCGAGTACGGCGATCATCAGTTGCCCGACGGCGACGCCGGTCGCCATCACCGCGGTGCGTCCGACCAGCTCGGCGGCCGGCCAGCGGGTCAGGACGTCGGTGTAGTTGGCGATCGTCGGATGGGCGCTGACCGGAGCGAGGTCGAACACCTCGTTCGCCGGCTTGAACGACGTCAGGATCGCCCACAGCAGTGGGAATACGGTCAGCAGGGCCAGCGCGACGAGCGCGCCATGCCACCCGGCCGCGGCGAGCGGAACGGTTCGGCGTGTGGTCCGGCGCAGGTCACTCATGCCTGAGTCCGCGTTGGACCAGCAGGACGGCCGCACCGACGACGGCGAGCGCGAGCAGAACGAGCATCGCGGCCGCCGAGGCCTGGCCGATCTGGAAGAAGCCGAAGCCGAGCGTGTAGATGCGGTAGTACACGGAATCCGTCGTGTGGTCGGGGCCGCCCTGGGTGAGCACCGCGACATTCGTGAAGGTCCATTGGCCGGCCAGTACCAGGCTGAGCAGAGCGAGCACGATGGTTGGCCGGACCAACTGTGGCAGGACAACGAACCGCATGGTCTCCCACGTGCTCGCCCGTTCGAGTCGGGCCGCTTCGAGCAGCCTCCGGTCGAGCCCCGACAGCGCAGCGCCGTACAGGAGCATGTTGAACGCCGTCACCCGGGCGGCCGTGATCACGACGATCGTGAGCAGTGCGGTCGACGGGGAGCCGAGGAGGTCGACCGGCGGAATGCCCACCGCGTCGAGCACCCTGGCCAGCAGACCTTGCAGCGGGTTGAGGAGGAAGCGCCACGCCACGGCTGCGGAGACGGGGGCGATCATGACCGGCAGGAAGAGCAGCGATCGGTAGACCAGCGCGGAGCGCCCGGGACGCATCCACAGCATGGTCGCGATGCCGAGCGGTACGGCCGTTGCGAAGGGCAACAGCCCGAGCGCGTAGAGCACGGTCTGCACCGCGGAGCGAACGAAGTCGCGGTCACCGAGCAGGGCGCGCAGGTTGTCGAGTCCGGACCAGCTCGGGGTGTCGGTGAGACGCCAGTCGGCGAAGCTCAGTGCGAGGGTGACCAGCGCCGGCCCGTAGATCCACAGACCGAGCGCGACGAGCAGCGGGGCGAGGTAGCCCCACCCGCTGCGCGCCGTCGTACGAGTGGTCGCCTGAGTGCTCACTGACCGACCAGGTCGCGGATCCGGCCGGCCGTCGCGCCGAGGGTGGATCGGACGTCCGCCCCGCGCAACACGATCGGCTCGATCGCGTCGTCCTGCATCATCACCACCGCCTGGTTGGCCCGCGGTCCGGAGAACGATTGGTACGGGCTGACCGCGGCGAGCTGTTTCAGCGGCGGAAGCAGCAGCTGGTGGTCCTCGAAGTACTTGCCCAGGTACTGCGGGTCGGCCACGATGTCGGCGCGCAGCGGCAGGTAGCCGAGATCCTTGGTGATCATCGTGTATCCCTCCTTGCTGGTCAGGAACTTGACGAACTGCCACGCCGCCGCCTGCTTCGCGGAGTCCTTGCTCAGCACGATCAGGCCGGCACCGGAGAAGGTCGGTCGCGGGGCCGACGGGCCGAACGCCGGGAACCCGGTGCTGCGCAGCTCGAACTTGCCCTTGGCCGCCGCCTCGAGCTGACCGGAGAGCGCCGTACTGACCACGAACATGCCGAGGTTGCCCTTCGCGAAGTCGCTCAGCGCGTCCTCCACCCGGACGGCGGGCTGGAGCCCCGAGGTGGTCAGGCCTTGTACGGCTTCGAGCCCCGCGACGGCCTGGTCGGAGTCGAGCGCCACCGAACCGTTCGCGCCGATCAGCGAGCCACCGGCCGAGTCGATCACCGACTGGGTCAGGTAGTCCGACTTGCCCGGGTCGACGATCCCGAAGTACACACCGTGATGACCGGCGGCGACGATCGCCTTGGCGCTGGTGCGGACCTCATCGATCGTGGTCGGCGGGTGCGCCGGATCCAGGCCCGCGCTCTTGAACAGATCGGCGTTGTAGAACAGGGTCGGCACCGAGACGGTGTACGGCAGCGCACGGACCTCACCGTCGGAGGTCCCGGTCGTGAGGAAGCCTTGCTCGATGCCTTTGACCGACGAGTCCCAGTCGGTGCCGGCCACGGACTTCATCGACTGCGTGGGCAGGGTCTCGAACGCTTCGGCGAGCTTGCTGTACCCGATCTGCACCACGTCCGGTGCCGCCCCGGCCGCGACGGCGGCCTTGGTCTTGGTGAGAACGTCGGCAGTCGCCACACCCTGCGGCTTCACCGTGATCTCGGGGTGCAGTTGCGCGAAGCGGTCCAGCAGAGCCTGGGTGCCCGTGCCCGCCGCGCCCTGGGTTCCGTAGTTGTACGACGTGAAAGTGATGGTGGTGTGGCCGCCATCGGCCGAGCCGGACTGCTCGGCCGGCGAGCAGGCGATCAGGCCGACCAGCGTGCCGGCCGCGAGGACTGCGGCGGACACGGTGTGAAGGCGCTTCATGCGGAGACCTTTCGAGTCGGTACGACGGGAATGCGGTGACCGGGATCGGCGATCCGGACCGGTCCCCCGAACTCGCCGGCGGCACGTTCGCGGTGCCACTCGAGTTGGAGTGGATCGGTCGAGGAGAAATGGGTGAGGACGAGTTCGGCGGCCCCGGCGTCGGCCGCGGCCCGGCCCGCATCACGCGAGCTGAGGTGCCCGTGGCCGCTGCAGTCGGATTCCCTCAGCGTGCTCTCGCTCAGCAAGAGTCCGGTGCCTGTGGCAAGGATCGGGAGAGCGTCGGTGACTCCGGTGTCGCCGGTGTAGACCAGGCTTGCCCGCGCGGACTCGACCCGGACACCGCAGTTCGGGGCGGCGTGGCGGAGCAGCTCGAACCGGACCGAGAGGTGGCCGATGGCAACTGTTTCGCCGGGTTCGTACTCATGGATGGCGAAGGCGACGTCGAAGGCGCGATCGAGCAACGGATGGGTGGTCACCGGGAAGAGCCCGGCCAGCGACTCCAGCACGCTGGTTGCTCCACGGGGAACGAGCAGCGGCGTCCGCGGGACCGATTCGTCGAGTTCGAGGTCCGCGCTCTCGTCGATCCGCCGGATCCGGCGGCGGAGGAGCAGCTTGCCCAACGGCAGCAGGTCGTAGACGTGGTCGGAGTGCAGGTGGGTGATGGCGACGGCGTCGGGCAGGCTCGCCGGGCTGACGGTGCCGAGGCGCAGCGCCGTACCGGGGCCGGCGTCGAGTTGCAGCGTGATCTCGCCGTCGCGCACGAGGTAGCCGCTGCTCGCGTGGCCGCCGGCGGGCATGCCGGCCATGATGCCGAGGGGATGAAGGTCCATGAACCGCTCTCGATCCGGGACGCCCGGGGCGGCGTCGCGGACCCATGCTCGGACGGGTCTCCGGCCGCCATCAACGACCGATTCGTGATCGGCCGATCGGTCCGGCCGATCGGTGATCAGGCTTTACGCACGGTCTCGGCCAGGCGAACGAGTTGTGCGACCGTGCTGTTCACCAGAGGTTCATCGGCTGACTCGCTCCAGGCCACGTGAATCGGCAGACTCGGCTCGGCCGGGGCGAGCCGGAGCACGTGTACGCCGTTCGCCCGGTGCTGCTCCGCACGCGGCAGCGAGCAGAAGCCGATCGCGTCGCTGGTCTCCAGTTCGAGCAGGTAGCCCGACAGCTCGGTGGTGCTCGGCGTCCGCGGCAACTCGGTGCCGTAGCGCGCCGCCGTGGCCACGAGGGCCTCCTCGATCACGGTGCCACCGCCTTGGTACCCGGTCATCCTGGGGAAGCTGAGCACCTCGTCGTACCGCAGCCGCTCGCGTCCGGCCAGCGGGTGTCCAGGCCGGACGATCGCGACCACCGGTACGTCGAGCAGGTGTGCGCTGGTGACCCCGGGAACGACGACCGGCCCGTAGACGAGCGCGAGGTCGAGGTCGCCGCGACGCAACGCCCGGAGCTGTTCCGGCGAACCCATCTCGCGCAGCATCGTGGCCAGACCCGGGTTCTGGGCGCGCAGGTCCTCAAGGAGCGGGAGCAGCAGCAGGCGACTGGCCGGGTAGTTGGTGGCGATCCGCAGGGCGTCGTACCAGCCGGCCGCGACCTCCCGGGCCCGATGTACGGCGTGGTCCGCCGCCGAGAGCACGCGCTCGGCCTCGGCGAGAAACACCTTGCCCGCCGGCGTCAGCCGTACCGTCCGCGAACTGCGGTCCACGAGCCGTACGCCGACGTCGCTCTCCAGCCGCTGCAACTGCTGGCTCACCGACGCCTGCGCCAGAAACATCCGCTCCGCCGCCCGGCCGAAGTGCAGTTCCTCGGCGATCGCCCGAAAGATCTCCAGCTGCCGCAGCTCCATGGCCCCACGCAAACCGAACCACGTGAACAACAGGAAACCGGTCCGGCGGATCTAAGTCGTCGCGGCCGGGCGGGCCGTATGCCAAGGGGGCAGGCTCAGGACGGCACCGATGAGGAAGCACAGGGCGCCGAGCGAAGTGCACCAGTTCGCGGCGGCCAGGTCGAGTATCGAACCGGTGGACGGTACGACGAACGAGGCGATGGCCGAGATCCCGAACAGCACGCATCCGAGCAGATTCACGGCGGCCGCCGTACCTGCCCGATCCATCCGCCTCGGGAGAAGGCCCGGACCGGCCGTGACCCGGTAGGCCAGCGCGCCGGATACGAGGAAGCACGCCGAGCCGAAGACATCGGGCGTCCAGATCAGCCGGTTCTCCTGCTGCGTCGACAGGCTGTCCTGCATCGCGGAGTACGTACTGAGGTTGAACAGGAGAGTGCCGACGAACTGAACCGCCGCACTCCACCATGACGGGTCACGACCCCAGCGATGCCCGCGCCGGACGGTCCCCTCCCGCAGTTCCATGGCTGCGGCGAGGGTGAAGAAGATGGAGCCGACGAAGAAGACCACACTGTCGGCCGCGGCACCCACCAGCTGGACGAACCCGGGGAACGGCCCAACGAGGAAACAGACCGACCCCACCGCGAACCCCACGGAGATCGCGCGGTCCCAACCCACCCGGGTGGCCGGCCTCCGAACGGCAACCAGCGCGTGACCTATCACGTGCACACCACCCCCACGCGCAGACCGTACGGCGGCCCTCGGCACGCACGCTTCCCCCGGCAAGGATGACCTCAGCCGAGGCCCTTCAGGAGTTGGCGGGCCATGACGATGCGCTGGACCTGGTTGGTGCCTTCGTAGATCTGGGTGATCTTGGCGTCGCGCATCATGCGTTCGACCGGGTAGTCGTGGGTGTAGCCGTAGCCGCCGAGGAGTTGGACGGCGTCGGTGGTGACGGCCATCGCGACGTCGGAGGCGAAGCACTTGGCCGCGGCGCCGAAGTAGGTGAGGTCGGCGGCGTTGCGCTCGGAGCGGGCGGCGGCGGAGTACGTGAGCTGGCGGGCCGCCTCGATCTTCATGCCCATGTCGGCGAGCATGAACTGCAGGCCCTGGAACTCGGCGATCGCCTTGCCGAACTGCTTGCGCTCCTTGACGTACCCGAGCGCGTAGTCGAGCGCGCCCTGCGCGATCCCGAGCGCCTGCGCGGCGATCGTGACCCGGGTGTGGTCCAGCGTCGCCATCGCGGTGGCGAACCCGGTGCCGGGGTCGCCGATCATCCGGTCGACGGGGATCCGGACGTTGTCGAAGTACACCTCGCGTGTCGGTGACCCCTTGATGCCGAGCTTCTTCTCCGGCGCACCGAACGACACACCGTCGTCGGCCTTCTCGACGACGAACGCCGAGATCCCGCGCGACCGCGCGTCCGGGTCGGTCACCGCGAAGACGGTGTAGTAATCGCTGACCCCGGCATTGGTGATCCACCGCTTCACGCCGTTCAGCACGTACGCGTCACCGTCGAGGACCGCGCGGGTCCGCATCGAGACCGCGTCCGAGCCGGCCTCGGGCTCGGACAGGCAGTACGAGAACATCGCGTCGCCCGCGGCCACCGGCGGCAGGTAGCGCTGCTTGACCTGGTCCGACCCGGACAGCAGCAGCGGCAGCGAGCCGAGTTTGTTCACCGCCGGGATCAGTGAGGTCGACGCGCAGGCGCGGGCGACCTCCTCGATCACGATCACCGTCGCGAGCGCGTCCGCCCCGGCGCCGCCGTACTCCTCCGGGATGTGCGGCGCGTGGAAGTCCGACGCCTTCAGCGCGTCGTACGACGCCTTCGGGAACTCGGCCAACTCGTCCACATCGCCCGCGTGCGGGGCGACCTTGGCGTCGCAGACGTCGCGAACCGCGGCCCGGATCGCCTCGTGCTCCTCGGACAGCGCGTACAGGTCGAATGAGTTACTCACGAGTTGCACTGTACGACGTACGCCCGCCCGCAGGGAGCCGAAAGTGACCAACAGCGCACGGCCCTGAGGCTCCGTGGACATGAGCCGGTCACCGGCTGATAACTGCGGTGGGTAGAGTCCCGGACATGAGTGAAGCGACCTCCCGCCCCCTGCGGATCGCCGTGATCGGCACCAGCTACCTCGGCGCGAACACCGCCGCCGGCATGGCCGAGTTCGGTTTCGACGTGATCGGCGTCGAGATCGACGAACACCGGCTGAAGCTGCTGAACGACGGCAAGGCACCGCTGTACGAACCCGGGCTGGACCCGCTGCTGAAGAAGCACGTGGACTCCGGCCGGCTGCGGTTCACCAAGGACTACCACGAGATCGCGGACTGGGCCGATGTGCACTTCATCAGCGTCGGCACCCCGCAGCTCGAGGGCAGCGAGGCGGCCGACCTGTCCCAGGTCAACTCGGTCGTCGACATGCTCGCTCCGCTGCTGACCCGGCCGACCCTGGTGGTGGGCCGGTCGACGGTCCCGGTCGGTACGTCGAAGCACATCGAGCACCGTCTCCACACCGAGGCCCCGGCCGGTACGGCGATCGAGCTCGCCTGGCAGCCCGAGTTCCTCCGCGAGGCGCACGGCGTGGACGACACGCTGCACCCGGACCGGCTCGTGTTCGGCGTGGAGTCGCAGACCGCGGAGGCCAAGCTGCGCGAGGTCTTCGCCATCCCCATCGCCGAGGGTTCGCCGGTCGTCGTGTGCAACCGGCCGACCGCGGAGCTGGTGAAGGGCGGCGCGAACGCCTTCCTGGCCACGAAGATCTCGTTCATCAACGCACTCGCCGAGCTGGCCGACGCGTCCGGTGCCGACGTCACCCAGCTCGCCGACGCGCTCGGCTACGACAAGCGGATCGGCCGCGGCATGCTGAACGCCGGCCCCGGGTACGGCGGCGGCTGCCTACCGAAGGACCTGCGCTCGTTCATGCACCGCGCCGGTGAGCTCGGGGTCGAAGAGGTGATCACGCTCCTGCGTGAGGTCGACGACATCAACCAGCACCGCCGGGCCCGGATCGTCGACGTCACCCACGAGGTGCTCGGTGGCGAGTGGGTCGGCCGGAACGTCACTGTTCTCGGGGCCGCGTTCAAGGCCGGCACCGACGACGTACGCGACTCGCCGGCCCTCGACGTGGCCGGCCGGATCCAGCTGCACGGCGCGAACGTCACGGTCTACGACCCGGAGGCGATGGAGAACGCCCGCAAGGTCCGGCCGACCCTGCGCTACGCCGGCTCCGCCACGGAGGCGTGCGAGGGCGCTCACGCCGTACTGCACCTGACCGAGTGGCCCGAGTTCCGCGAGCTCGACCCGGCCGCCCTGCGGGGAGTCGTCACCGCGCCCGCGATCATCGACGCCCGCCTCCTCCTCGACGCGGCGAAGTGGCGCGCCGCCGGCTGGATCTACCGCGCCCCTGGCAAGCCCTAGCTGCCGGCCCGCTGGCGGGTTGTTTCATCACTGGCGGCCTAGAACCGGTCAGCGAGCAAACAACCCGCCAGCCACCGGCGTCAGGTGACGGTGGCGTTGCGGAGGACGGGGCGGGTCAGTACGACGAGACCGGTGAGGGCAGCGGCGATGGAGATGCCGAGGCAGACGCCGTTGATGCCCACCGACTCCGCGAGGCTGCCGAGCACCGGGTTCATCACCACGAGCGCGAGGCTCTGGCAGAGCACCACGACGGACTGCAGGCGGGACTGGTAGTCGCGCTCGACCGAGTTCATCAGCATCGGCAGCACGTGGCCGGTGAACGTACCGACGCCGATCCCGCTCAGCACACCGGCAGCGAACGCCAGCGGCAACGGATCGAGGAACGAGAGGCCGAGCAGACCCGCGGCCGCCACCAGCAGTCCGAGGGCGGCGAAGATGCCCGGCCGGGAAAACGCGCCGCGCAACAGGATGCGCAACGCGATCACCCCCACTCCGAGGCTCCGGCTCGCCACCAGCAGACCCGCGGTCGCGGCGTCCCAGCCGTGCGACCGGGCGAGCAGTGGGAAGAGCAACGCGTCCAGCGGCATCAGCAGACCGGCCGCGACCGTCATCGTGATCAGCAGCGCCTTGGTCAGCGGCCGGCCGAAGGCGACCTTGATCCCGTCCACGATCGACCGGAACATGCCGGTCTGCATCCGCCGGGGTGGGCTGATCGTGTTCCGGAGCAGCAGCAGTACGCCGATCATCACCCCGAAGGTGATGGCGTCGAACCCCGCCGCCGCGGTGAGCCCGGCCCAGCTGACCAGGACACCGCCGACCGCCGTACCGGTCACGGCGAAGACCACTCCGATGACCTGGAAGCTGGCCAGCGCGCGCGGCACCTGCTCCGGCGGGACGAGCAGCCGGGGCATCGAGCGCGACGACGGCAGGAAGAACGCGTCGATCACGCCGACGATCAGCGCCAGCCCGAGCAGCAGCCAGATCGGCTCGCCGACGGCCAAGGTGGCCGGCACCAGCGCCACCGTCAGCAGGAACATCGCGGTGCAGCTGGCCAGCAACACCCTCGGGGCGCCGAACCGGTCGCCGACCGCACCGCCGACCAGCAGCAGAGCGGCCCGCGGAGCGGCGGCCAGGAGCAGGACAAGTCCGGCGATACGGCCACCATGTTGGCTGGCCGACCATCCGATGGCGAACGTCATCGTCAGGTCGCCGAGGAGGGACACGGCAGCACCGAACAGCCAGATCCAATAACGGACCGGGATGCGCTGCGTATCCGGTTCAGCGGGCGGAGTCACGATCGACGACCTTAGACGACATCGGTTGGGATCTCACGATCTACCCTGCCCGCCCTGTGGAAAACAATTACATCGTCAGGATTTACGGAGCTCGGTCGCCCCGTCACGCACCGTGGCGCCCTTGGCCCGGGCCAGGTCGGCCAGCGACTCCTGGAAGGCGATCATCCGGTCCCGCAGCTTCTCGTCGGACGCGGCCAGGATCCGGACCGCCAGCAGGCCCGCGTTCCGGGCGTTGCCGATCGACACCGTCGCCACCGGGACCCCGGCCGGCATCTGCACGATCGACAGCAGCGAGTCCATCCCGTCCAGGTACTTCAGCGGCACCGGTACGCCGATCACCGGCAGCGGAGTCACCGCCGCGAGCATGCCGGGCAGGTGCGCGGCCCCGCCGGCGCCGGCGATCAGCACCTTCAGGCCGCGCTCGTGCGCTGACCGTCCGTAGTCGAGCATCTCGGCCGGCATCCGGTGCGCCGACACGACGTCTGCCTCAAAGGGCACGTCGAATTCGGCGCACACTTCGGCCGCGGCCCGCATCGTCGGCCAGTCCGAGTCGGATCCCATCACGATTCCCACGCTCATGCCGCAATCCCTTACTCGTCAATGGTTCCGGTCAGGTAAGCCGCCGCGTGCCGGGCGCGCTCCCGGGTCTCCTCGAGGTCGTCGCCGTACGCCGTGACGTGGCCGACCTTGCGTCCGGGCTTCACCGACTTCCCGTAGAAATGGACCTTCAACCCGGGGTCGCGAGCCAGGCAGTGCAGTAGCCCACGGTGCATGTCCTGAACGTCGCCTCCGAGCACGTTGACCATCACCGTGTACGGCGCTCGTGCGGCGGGCGACCCGAGTGGCAGGTCCAGCACCGCGCGCAGGTGGTTCTCGAACTGGGAGGTGACCGCGCCGTCGATCGACCAGTGGCCGGTATTGTGCGGGCGCATCGCCAACTCGTTCACCAGCAGCCGGCCGTCGCGGGCCTCGAACATCTCGACCGCGAGGATCCCGACCACGCCGAGCTCGCCGGCGATCGTCAACGCGGTCTGCTGCGCCTGCGCGGCCTTGTCCGGCGAGAGACCGGGAGCGGGGGCGGTGACCTCGACGCAGATGCCGTCCTTCTGCACCGACTCGACGATCGGGTACGCAACCGCCTGACCGTGCGGCGAACGGGCGACGATCGCCGACAGCTCGCGGACGAAGTCCACCTTCTCCTCGGCCAGGATCGGTACGCCGCTGCCGAACGCGGCCGCGACCGCCTCGTCGTCCGGGCCGTCGACGAACCAGACGCCCTTGCCGTCGTACCCGCCGCGGGTGGTCTTCAGGATGATCGGGAATCCGCCGACCCGCTTGGCGAAGTCGGCGACGTCGGCCGACGTCTCGACCACCTGGTGGGCCGGCGCCGGTGCGTCGAACGTGTCGAGCCGCCGGCGCATGACCGCCTTGTCCTGGGCGTGGACCAGAGCGTCCGGACCGGGGTGGACCTTGACCCCGTCGGCCTCGAGCGTGTGCAGCAGATCGGTGGGCACGTGCTCGTGGTCGAACGTGACCACGTCACACTCCGCCGCGAACCGGCGTACCGTCTCGGGGTCCTTGTAGTCGCCGACCGGCGCGTCCGCGACCGCCTGGGCCGCCGACACCGTCGGGCCCTCGGCCAGCACCCGGAGCTGGATGCCGAGCGCGACCGCGGTCTCCTGCGTCATCCTGGCCAACTGTCCACCGCCGACCATGCCGACCACGGGCGTTCCGGCCGGGAGGTCCTTCCGCTCGAACTTCACAGGGCTGAGCCTAATGTCCATACAACACCCGTCCGCAGGCGGCCACCGCGGCGCGCGGGCGATTTCGGAACCGGGCCGTTCGCCGGGTACCGTGGGAAGCTGCCCTCCCGTCGCGGTGTGATCACAGAAGGTTCCGGAGACCTTGAAGCTCGTCACCAAGCTCTACGGCCAGGTCGAGCACCTGGTCCACGAAGTGGCCAAGTTCGGTCTTGTCGGTCTGCTCGGTCTGGTCGTCGATCTGCCGATCTACAACTGGCTGGTCTTCAACAACCCCTTGGTGCTCGCCGACTCCGGCGAGGGCATGCTGCACCACAAGCCGCTGACCGCGAAGCTGATCTCGACCACGGTGGCGACCGTCGCGACGTACTTCGGGAACCGGTACTGGACCTGGAAGAACCGCGAGCGCAGCGGGCTGCACCGCGAGTACGTGCTGTTCTTCGTGCTGAACGGGATCGGCCTGCTGATCGCGGCCGGCTGCCTGGCCTTCTCCCGCTACGTGCTCGACCTGCACAGCTGGCTGTCCGACAACATCGCCGCGAACTTCATCGGTCTCGGACTCGGCACCCTGTTCCGCTTCTGGTCGTACCGCAAGTTCGTCTTCCGCGAGGAGATCGACCTCGACGAGACCGAGCACACCCCGGACTCCCCCGCCGAGCTCGACCCGGAGACCACCGGCGACCTGCCTGCCGTTCGCTGACCTCCGCCGCCGAAAGGCCGTTGGTTCCGTCGGCCGGTCGTGTGAGGATGCGGACGTGACCGACTTTGATGTGCGTTCGGCGGTGGCCGGGGAGTACGACGACGTACAGGCTGTGTTCGGCGGGGCGATGATGTTCGATCCGTCGCCGGACGACTTGAGCCGGCGGCTGTTCGAGCCGGACCGCGCACTGGTCGCGACCGACGGGCCGGCCATCATCGGCACCACGAGAGCGCTGACCCGTGATCTGTCCGTACCGGGTGCGGTGGTGCCCGCCGCGCACGTGACCGGGGTCGGGGTGCGGCCGACGCACCGCCGCCGGGGCGTCATGGCGGAGTTGATCGTCCGCCAACTGCGCGAGGTGCCGGAAGCGATCGCGGTGCTGTGGGCCAGCGAGCCGGGCATCTACGGACGGTTCGGGTACGGCGCTGCCGCCTGGGGTACGTCGTACGAGATCGACTTGCGCCGGGTCGGGCCGCCGGACGTCCGGATCCGTCCCGGCGAGATCACCGAGCTGGCCGCGGACGAGGCAATCAAGGAGCTGGCGCCGATCCTGCGGAGTCTGCAGGAACGGCGACCTGGTGTGTCCGGCCGGTCGGAGCTCCGGTGGGAGGGGCACCTCCAGGACAAGAAGGACGATCGCGACGGCCGGACGGCCCGGCAGATCCTGGTCCACCGCGACGAGACCGGCACCATCGACGGGTACGCGCTGTGGCGCGGCAAGCTCGAGTGGGGCCACACGGGTCCGGCCAACCAGGTGATGCTGGAGGAGCTGGTCGCGCTCACGCCGGCGGCGTACAAGGCGCTGTGGCATTACGTGCTGACGCTCGATCTGGCCGCTACGCTCGGGTACGGGTACGCCGCCATGGACGAGCCGCTCCAGCAACTGGTCGTCACTCCGACCGCGCTGAACCGGCGGGTGAACGAATCGCTCTGGGTTCGGGTGACGGACGTCGTCCGTGCCCTTGGGCAACGCCGGTACGCCGTCCCCGTGGACCTGGTGCTCGACGTGACCGACGAGCTGATCCCGGCGAACACCGGACGCTTCCGGCTCACCGCGGACGGCCCGAAGGTGCGGTGTGAGCGGACCGAGGACCCCGCCGACCTGAGCCTGTCGGTGACCGAGCTCGGTGCGGCGTACCTCGGCGGTCGTCCGCTCGCCGAATTCGCCGCGACCGACCGGGTCACCGAGCACACTCCGGGCGCACTCGACTCCGCGACGGCCGCGTTCGCCTGGCCGGTTCTCCCGGTCAGCCTCGAGATCTTCTGAACAGCGTCTAGCGCTCGCCGTCGTCGGAGCTGAACAGCGTCTCGCCGTCGTCGGACTTCGACCGCTGCTCCTCCGGCTGCGGCCGGCGGCGCATGTGCTCCGGCGGATCCTCGTCGGACAGGATGCCGTCGCCCGGCCGGCCCTCGGGCCCACCGAAGAGCAGGTCGGACATCTGCAGGTGGACGTGCTCGACATGCGGTACGTCGGGCAGGACCACCTGGCCGCGCTCGCCCGCGGACTCGATGTGCAGGGTGCCGCAGCCGAGGATCCGGTCGACCAGACCGTGCTCGTAGGAGACGTCGTTGATCCGCATCAGCGGGATGTCCCGGCCGGTCCGGGTCAGGATGCCGTGCCGGGTGATCAGTCGCCGGTTCGTGACCGTGTACGTCGAGAAGAACCAGTTCAGGAAGGGCTTCAGCGCGAACGCCACCAGGATCACCACGCCGACCGCGAGGATCGCGATCCGGCCCGGCGTCTGCAGCGACCCCGACGGCACGATCGCGGCCAGGAACCCGCCCGCACCCGCCACCACCAGCAGCAGGAACACCGGGAAGATCAGCGCCTTCCAGTGCGTCCGGGTGCTGACGACGACGTACTCGTCCTCACCCAACAACTTCGCCGAGATCGCCATGCCTCCAGTGTCACAGTTCCCAGGTCCGGTTGTCCCGCCCCGACACGTTCGGTGAGAAAGTGGTTTAACACTTCACAAAGTGCATACAGTCAGCCAAGATGCGCGAGGGGTAACCACTGGGGGGCCGAGAGAAGGAGCCGTGATGGGCATCTTGTCGGTACTCGACCGGGAGCACACCGTCGCACCACCGGGATACAGCCGCTGGCTGATCCCGCCGGCTGCACTGGCGGTCCACCTGTGTATCGGCCAGGCGTACGCGACCAGCGTGTACAAGACGTCGATGGTCAAACACTTCGACACCAGCCAGACCGCGGTCGGTGTGGTGTTCAGCATCGCGATCGTGATGCTGGGACTGTCCGCCGCCATCGGCGGCACCTGGGTGGAGCGCAACGGCCCACGCAAGGCGATGTTCGTCGCCGCCTGCTTCTGGGCCTGCGGGTTCCTGGTCGGTGCCCTCGGCATCGGCACCGGGCAGCTCTGGCTGGTCTACCTCGGGTACGGCTTCATCGGCGGCATCGGCCTCGGGATCGGGTACATCTCGCCGGTGTCGACGCTGATCAAGTGGTTCCCGGACCGCCCGGGCCTGGCGACCGGGCTGGCGATCATGGGCTTCGGCGGCGGCGCGCTGGTCGCGAGCCCGTTGTCGCGTCAGTTGCTGAGCCTGTACGACGCGGGCTACGACCCGGACGTCAGTACGTCGGTCGCCGGTGGCGGCGCGCTGGTCGGGCTGTTCCTCACCCTCGGCATCGTCTACTTCGCGATCATGATGTTCGGCGTCTTCAACATCCGGGTGCCGGCCGAAGGCTGGGTCCCCGACGGGTTCGACCCGGCGACGGTCAAGCAGAAGACCATGGTGACCACCGCGAACGTGTCCGCCGCGAACGCGATCAAGACCCCGCAGTTCTGGCTGCTCTGGGTGGTCCTGTTCTGCAACGTCACTGCGGGCATCGGCATCCTCGAGCAGGCCAGCCCGATGATCCAGGACTTCTTCCGCGGGGACGACGGCAAGTCGAGCGTCGCGGTCGCCGCCGCGGCCGGCTTCGTCGGGCTGCTGTCGATCTTCAACATGGCCGGCCGGTTCGGCTGGTCGACCACGTCGGACGTGATCGGCCGCAAGCCCATCTACATGATGTATCTGGGCGTCGGCATGATCGCCTACTTCCTGCTCGCCACCGTCGGGCACAACAGCACCGCGATCTTCGTGCTGCTGGCCGCGGTGATCATCTCGTTCTACGGCGGTGGTTTCGCGACCGTTCCGGCGTATCTGCGGGATCTCTTCGGCACCTACCAGGTGGGCGCGATCCACGGCCGGCTGCTGACCGCGTGGTCGGCGGCGGGCATCGCCGGGCCGCTGATCATCAACGGCTTCCTGGACCGGGAGGGCAAGCCCGGCACGCTGACGGCCGACGCCTACCGGCCGGCGCTGTTCACGATGGTCGGCGTGCTGGCCGTCGGGTTCGTCGCCAACCTGCTGATCCGGGCGGTCGCCGACAAGTTCTACGAAAGCTCCGAGACGACCGTGGAGGCATCACGATGAACCAAACCCCACGCCTGGTGGTCTCCTGGCTGCTGGTCGCCGTGCTGCTCGGGTACGGCGTGATCGAGACCCTGATCACCGCAGTCAAGATCTTCACCAGCTAAAACAGCGAAAACGATCAAGTACTACGACCAAGGCGGCGGCACGATGGTGGCATGAGCACCGACGTGTTCGCCGCCTTCGTCGACGTACTGGCCGAAGCGCTGGACGACCCAGAGGCTAAGGCCTCTGACCTGGCTGCCCGGGTACGGCTGTCGCGGTCGCACCTTGATCGGGTAGTGGCGACGGCCGCGGGCGAGCGGCCGGGGGCCTTCCGGCGCCGGATCCTGCTGGAGCGGGCGGCGTACCGGCTGCTGACCGGGCCGGGGCACATCCTCGACGTCGCGGTCGAGGCCGGGTACGGATCCCACGAGGCGTTCACCCGTGCCTTCAGCCGCGCGTACGGCGTACCACCGGCGGCCTGGCGTGGCCGCCCGGACCGGATCCGGATCGACGCGCCGAGTGGTATCCATTTCCATCCTCCGAACGGCCTGCGCGTGCCGGCCAGGGACAAGGTGAGCTCCATGGATCTTCTCCGCACCATCGTCGACCACCACGTCTGGCTCCTGGGCAGGATGCTCGACGAAGCCGGGTCGCTGACCGACGAGCAGCTCGACGCCAGGATCGAGATCTCGGTCGAGGGCATCGATACCGATCCGACCCTTCGCTCACTGCTGTCCCGGCTGATCGGCCAGCTCGGCATGTGGCACGCGGCGCTGGCCGGGCAGGAGTACGACTTCTCCGTCGAGCAGGGCGAGAGCGTGCAGAGCATGCGCCGCCGCCTCGACGAGGTCGGGCCGGCGTTCGCGGCCGAGATCGGCGAACTCTGCGCACAGGACCGCCTGGACGAACTGATCGTGTGTCCGGGCGAGAACGTCGAGGTCTACACAGCCGGCGCGATGATCGCCCACGTCATCACGTTCGCGTCGTACCGCCGTACTCTCGTCGCCGGCGCCCTCCACGACGCCGGGCGCGACGACTTCGACGGCGGCGACCCCATCCGCTGGATCACCACCCAGTCACGCTGATGTCCGCGCGGCTCCTGGCGGTCAACGTCGTCCACGAACTCATCCGCGGCCCGACCCGCTGGACGGCGATCGACAAGCGCCCGGTCAGCGGAGCGGTCGCAGTCACCGAACTCGGGCTGGCCGGGGACGAGCAGTGCGACACCAGGTACCACGGCGGCCCGGACAAGGCCCTCTACGCGTACGCCGAGGAGGACGCCGACTGGTGGTCCGCCGAGCTGGATCGCGAGATCCCACCAGGCCTGTTCGGCGAGAACCTGACCACCCACGGCCTCGACATCACCGGCGCCGTGATCGGCGAACGCTGGCGGATCGGCGGCCCGACGACCGGCATCCTCGTCGAGGTCCGGTCGCCCCGCGACCCGTGCGGCAACCTGTCCGCCCGGATGGGGATCCCGAAGTTCCATCGCAGATTCGTGGCCACCGGTCGCGTCGGCGCCTACCTCAAGGTGCTCTCGACCGGCTCGGTGCAGGCCGGCAACCGGATCGTCGTCATCCACCGTCCGAGCCACGGACGGACCATCGGCGAGATCTCAACCCGCGCGTAGGTGGGTGACGTCGCCGGCGGCCAGGGGGCGGGGGCCTTCGGGGGTGTCGATGATGAGGCGGCCGTCGTCGGCGAGGTCTCGGGCGGTGCCTTCGAGGTAGGTGCCGTCGGGGAGTTCGACGCGGACTGACTGGCCCAGGGTGGCGGAGAGCTCGTGGTACTCCGGGAGAATCGTGTCCGGGTCGCCGTCCGCGGCGACCCACGCCTGGTAGCGCGTGGACAGCTCGCGCAGTACGGCGGCCAGAACGGTGGCGCGATCGGTGGTCGCTGCGCCCTCCAGTGCAAGGGATGTCGCGGCTGGATGAGGCTTCTCGGCCTCGCGCAGCGTCACGTTGAGGCCGATGCCGACCACAGCGGCCGGACCCTCGACCCGCTCGAGCAGGATGCCCGCAAGCTTCCGGTCCTCGACCAGTACGTCGTTCGGCCACTTCACCAACGCCGGGACCTCGCCAACCCGTCGTACGGCGGCAGCCACGGCCAAGGGCACGAGCAGACCCAGCCAAGGCCAGCGCGCAGGGCTCACACCCGTTGGGCGCAGCAGAGCCGACATCAGCACCGCGGACCGGGCCGGAGTGGTCCACGTGCGCCCCAGCCGCCCACGACCGGACGACTGATGCTCGGCAGCGACCACCAGCCCCTCAGGAGCCCCAGCACTCGCAGCCGCCGCGACAACAGCGTTCGTCGACTCCGTCTCGTCCAGTACGTCGATCTGCGTCCAGAACGAGCCAGGTCGCACCAGCCGCCCGGTCAGAAAGCGTGCATTGAGAGGCGGCCGTTGCAGGTCGCTGAACATCAGCCGGTGTTCTGCAGGCCGGCGGCGACGCCCGAGACGGTCAGCAACAGCAGCCGCCTGGTGCGGACGATCTGGTCCTCGTCGAGAGAGTCATCGGTCCGCAGCGTCCGGAGCGCCCGTAGCTGCAGATAGCTGAGCGCGTCGACGTACGGGTTCCGCAGCTCGACCGCACGGCCCAGCACGCGACGCCCGGCCAGCAGACGGTCCTGGTCGAGCACTCGCAGTACCCAGTCGGTCGTCAGCTCGTGCTCGTCCAGCATCAGCTGGGTTAGGTCAGGCCGGTCGCCCAGCTCCAGGTACCGCCCGAGGATGCGCCGGTCGGTCTTCGCCAGCGACATCTCCGCGTTCTCCAGCATCACCTGGAAGAGCGGCCAGTTCTGGTTCGCGTCCCGTAGTACGGCGACGTCACCAACGGCCGACAGCGCGGACCCGAGGCCGTACCAGCCCGGTGCGTTCACGCGCGCCTGCGACCAGGCGAACACCCACGGGATCGCCCGCAGGTCTTCCAGCGACGACACCGCCACGCCGCGACGGGCCGGACGCGAGCCGAGTGGCAGCTGACCGAGCTCCTCCAGCGGAGTCACCCGGCCGAACCAGTCCGCGAAGCCCTCCGCCTTCACCAGCCGGTGGTACGTCGTACGCGCCGCCTCGTCGAGCGTCTTCTCCATCACCGCGAACCGGTCCGCAGCCACGGCCGCCCGCTCCTCGACAGCAGGCGTGGACGCCAGCAGCGTCGCCGCGGTCACCTGCTCGATGTGCCGCTGCGCGATCGGAGCGTTGCCATAGCGAGCCGGGATCGCCTCACCCTGCTCGGTGAGCTTGAACCGACCGGCCACCGATCCAGGAGCCTGCGCCAGTACGGCGCGGTTCGCCGGACCGCCGCCACGGCCGAGTGCACCACCACGACCGTGGAACAGCGTCAGCCGGATCGCGTTGCGCTGCGCCCACGCGGTGATGCGCGCCTGGGCGTCGTACAGGGCCAGCGTCGCCGACACCGGTCCGACGTCCTTGGCGGAGTCGGAGTACCCGAGCATGACCTCGAAGCGCCGGTCGTTGGCGGTGAGCCGGTGCCGGACGCGGGTGAGCTGGATCGCGTTGTCCAGCACCTCCACCGAGTTCTGCAGGTCCTCGCCGGTCTCGAACAGCGGTACGACGTCCAGCTCGATCGGACGACCGTCCATCGCGGCGTCCGCGAGCTCGTAGACCGCCGCGAGGTCACCGGCGTTCCGGGTGAACGACACGACGTACCGGCGGCAGGCCTCGGGGCCGAAGCGCTGCTGGATCTGACCGATCACCCGGAGCGTCGCCAGCACCTCCTCGGTCTGGTCGGACAGCTCGCCGCCACCCAGCACCTCTTCCAGGGCCTTGGTGTGGACCGAGGAGTGCTGACGGACCTCCAGCTCGGCCAGGTGGAAGCCGAACGACGTCACCTGCCAGATGAGCTGCTGCAGCTCGCCGTACGCCTGCCGTGGGGCGCCTGCGGTGACCAGCGAGTCCTGCAGCACCTTGAGCTCGTGCTGGAAGTCGGACGCCCGCGGGTAGCCGAAGTCCGCGTCGCGAGCGCGGGTCGCCGCCAGTCGGCGTGCGGCGAGAAGCAGGAGCTGCCGGTGAGGCTCGGCAGGCGAGCGGGTCTCGATGTCCGCGATCAGATCGGGGTTGACCGCCCGGGCGTCCTCCAGGATGCGGCGCACGGGAGCGGACGGCGGCGTGGTCGCGGCGTCGAGCGTCAGGGCCCGGCCGAGCTCGTCCGTGGCCTGTTCGAGCGCCCGCAAGACGTGGTCGGCCTGGATCTGCATCGCCTCGCGGGTGATCGCGGCGGTGACGTTCGGGTTGCCGTCCCGGTCGCCGCCGATCCACGAACCGAGCCGGACGAACGGCGCCACCACCGGTGGCCTGGTCCCGGCCGTGTCACCGGCCAGCGCGTCGTCGAGGCGGCGGTACACGTTGCCCACCACATCGAACAGCGTCTCCTCGAACACCGCCATCGCGGACCGCACCTCGTCCAGCGGCGACGGCCGGCTGGTGCGCAGTTGCGACGTACGCCAGAGGATGTCGACCTGCTCGATCAGGCGACGCCGGTTCTCGGCCAGTTCGCTGTCGCCGGCGCGCGGGTCGCTCCGCTCCTCCAGCAACGACGAGATGCGGCGGATCGTCGCCAGTACGGCGCGGCGGCGGGCCTCGGTCGGGTGGGCGGTCAGCACCGGGCGGAACTCCAACCCGTTCAGCAGTGCGCGGGCCTGCTGCTCGCCGCTGTCGCGGGAGATCTGCTCGACCGCCTGGGCCAGCTCGGACACCGCCGGCGCGTCACCCGCGCGGTCGCGCTCGCGCAGGACGCGAGCCCGGTGCAGCTCCTCGCTGAGGTTGGTCAGGTGGAAGTAGCAGGTGAAGGCCCGGGCCACGTCCTCGGCCCGCTCGTGCGGCCAGGAGGCCACCAGCTGCTCGGCCGCGGCGCCGTCGCCGGCGATGGTGAGTTCGCGCAGCTTCTCCACGTCGTCGAGCAGCGGCTGTCCGGCGTACTCGACGAGAACACGTCCGAGCAGTTCGCCGAGCAGCCGTACGTCGGCACGGAGCTCCTCGGGGACTTCGAAACGTGCGCGGGTACGGGTGCGCGCGGTTGCCTGACTACCGGTCTCGGTCACGTTCGCCCACCCTATCGGCGGGGGCACATCGGCGCCGCTCAGTCCAACAGCTGGAAGCTGATCGTGACCGACTGCTCAGCTACTTCACAGTAAGCGGATCAGACGTTACCGAAGCCGCCGCCGACGACCTGGGAGACCACCTTGGCCAGCTCGGGCGGGGTCCGATCGGTGCCGTCGACCACGAGCATCCGGGCGCAGGCCTCGGTCATCGAGGCGAGCAGCTCGGCCAGCACCGGCAGGTTCGCATCCGGGTCGGTGACGCCTGGCAACGACTTGAGCAGGGTCAGGCGCAGGCCCTCGACCAGGAACGCCCGGGCGGCCCGGACCCGCTCCGACACCGCCGGGGCGGCGCCGTACTGGGCTCCGAAGACGATCCGCCAGGACTGCGGGTTCGTCGCGGCGGTGGTGAGGAATGCGGTGAGGCCGTCGAGCACCTGCTCCTCGGGGGTGCCGATGCTGGGATCGGCCGGCAGCGCGCTGACGATCGAGGTGACCAGATGCTGCTCCTCACGGGCGAGCAGGGCCAGCAGCAGTTCGTCGCGGTTGGCGAAGCAGTCGTAGACGACCGGCTTGGTCACGCCGGCGGCGTCCGCGACGGACTGCATCGTCGTCCCGGCGTAGCCGTTCGCGGAGAACACCTCGAGTGCCGCGTCCAGGAGCATCGGGCGCCGCCGCTCCGGGCCCAGATGGGCCGCCCGGCGGCGTTTTTCCGTGTCCTCCACCACTTGACAAACCTACCAGCTCGTAGGAAATTCCTACAGTCTGGTAGGAACTGCCGCGGGGGTGGTCGATGGCCGAGCGAGGCAGTGCCGGCTGGCTCGAGTCCGAGGGCCTCACCGCCCTGGACGCGAGTGAGCTGGCCCGGCTGGTCGACCGGACCTCGGAGCGGGAGCTTCGGCATCGGCTCATCGGGGGTGTGCGAGAGGTCGCGTTGCGCGAGATCTTTCGCCGGATGCCGGAGTATCTCCGCCCCGCCCGGGCCGCCGGGTTCGATGCGATCGTCGCCTGGCAGATCACGGGGGCGGGCGGGGACGGTCGTCCCGACGGCGTGGACGAGTACTGGATCCGGGTCAGCGACGGCCGCTGCCGGCTGCTGTCCGAGCCACCCGAGGCCACCGACATCTCGATCCGGACCGACCCGGCCACCTTGCTGCGGGTTGTCACCGGCAACGAAGACCCCGTCCTCGCCGTGCTCAAGCAACGCCTGTCGGTCCGCGGTGACCTGGCGCTGGCGGCCCGGCTGACCAAGATCTTCGCCGTCGGCCCGGCCTGAGTACGGCGTACCCCCGGCAGTGCTGCGGCCGACGTCACAGCACGTCACAGCGCGCTGCCGTTAGGCTGCCCGATTATGGGAGAGACCGTGAACATCCACACCACCGCCGGGAAGCTCGCGGACCTCGAGCACCGGCTCGACGAGGCGGTGCACGCCGGCTCGGAGCGCGCGGTGGAGAAGCAGCACGCCCGCGGGAAGAAGACCGCCCGGGAGCGGATCGCGCTGCTGCTGGACGAGGGCTCCTTCTCCGAGCTGGACGAGTTCGCCCGGCACCGCTCGACCTCCTTCGGCCTGGACGGCAATCGCCCGTACGGCGACGGCGTGGTGACCGGGTTCGGCACCATCGACGGCCGGCAGGTGTGCGTGTTCGCGCAGGACTTCACCGTCTTCGGTGGCAGCCTCGGTGAGGTCTTCGGCGAGAAGATCGTCAAGGTGATGGACCTGGCGATGAAGATCGGCTGCCCGCTGATCGGCATCAACGACTCCGGCGGCGCCCGGATCCAGGAGGGCGTGGTCAGCCTCGGCCTGTACGGCGAGATCTTCCGCCGCAACGTCCGTGCCTCCGGTGTGATCCCGCAGATCTCGCTGATCATGGGCCCGTGCGCGGGCGGCGCGGTCTACTCCCCCGCGGTCACCGACTTCACCGTGATGGTGGACGAATCGTCGTACATGTTCATCACCGGGCCGGACGTGATCAAGACCGTCACCGGTGAGGACGTCAGCCAGGAAGAGCTCGGCGGCGCCCGGACCCACAACACCAAGTCCGGCAACGCGCACTACCTCGGCAGCGACGAGGAGGACGCGATCGAGTGGGTGAAGGCGCTCGTCGGCCACCTGCCGCAGAACAACCTCGAGGACCCGCCGGTGTACGACGCGCCGGCCGACCTCGAGGTGACCGAGACCGACCTGGCGCTGGACACGCTGATCCCGGACTCGCCGAACCAGCCGTACGACATGCACACCGCGATCGAGGCGGTGGTCGACGACGGCGACTTCCTCGAGGTGCAGACGCTGTTCGCGCCGAACATGATCGTCGGGTTCGGCCGGGTCGAGGGCCGCCCGGTCGGCGTGGTCGCGAACCAGCCGATGCAGTTCGCCGGCACGCTCGACATCGACGCGTCCGAGAAGGCGGCCCGGTTCGTCCGCACCTGCGACGCGTTCAACCTGCCGATCCTGACGTTCGTCGACGTGCCCGGCTTCCTGCCCGGCACCGACCAGGAGTGGAACGGCATCATTCGCCGCGGCGCGAAGCTGATCTACGCGTACGCCGAGGCGACCGTGCCGATGATCACCGTGATCACCCGCAAGGCCTACGGCGGCGCGTACGACGTGATGGGCTCGAAGCACCTGGGCGCGGACATGAACATCGCCTGGCCGACCGCCCAGATCGCGGTGATGGGCGCGCAGGGTGCGGTGAACATCCTGTACCGCCGCGAGCTGGCCGGCTCCGACGATGCCGAGTCCCGCCGGCAGCAACTGATCACGGAGTACGAGGACCACCTCGCGAACCCGTACATCGCAGCCGAGCGCGGCTACATCGACTCGGTCATCAAGCCGAGCGAGACCCGCGCCGAGATCATCCGCGGCCTGCGCCTGCTGCGCACGAAGCGCGACACGCTGCCGCCCAAGAAGCATGGGAACATCCCGCTGTGAGCGGCCTGGAGGTAGTCAAGGGCAACCCGACCCCGGAGGAGCTCGCCGCCCTGGTGGCCGTGATCGCGGCGCGCTCCGCGGCGGCCGCCGTACCGGCTGACTCGGACCGCGCGTCGGGCCGCGCATCGGACTGGGCGACGTACTGGCGGCACGCCCGACGGCCGCTGCATCCCGGCCCGGGTCGTTGGCGCGCGTCCGCTCATCCGTGACACTGAGGGCATGGCCAGATACGAGGTCAACCCTGAAGCCGTCGAGTACGCACGGAAGCTGATCGACGGGCGGCAGTACGTGCTGGACAGTGACTGGGGCGAGGTCCAGCCTCGGGCGGACGACCAGAACGCCTTCCTGGACAAGCACAGCTGGGACGAGTACGCCGCCTGGCACCTCGGGCTGACCGACGGTGCGGGCGACGAGACCAAGGCGCGGTACGCCTTCGTCATGGGCGACTTCCGGCGTATCCATCGGACCGGGCTGATCGCCTGCGTCTACCGAGCCTCCGAGTGGCGCCACAAGGCGGTCGAGCTGGCCGCCCACGACCTCCTCCAAGAACTGGACGCGAAAGCCGGCCTGACCGCTTAAACCGGGCAGACGCGCGGAGCCAGTGCGGATCTGCAGGCCATCACAATTGGCGCGATTCCGGCCACGGGAGTCCTCGCCACGCAGAAATCAAGACACCGGACGCCCACGGCCCAGCGGTTGTGATGGCCTGGCGGTCCGGGACAACCCGCCAGCCTCCTCAGGATTAGGTACGTCGGAAGCGGACCAGTGGGTAGATCGGGGTCTGGTCGGTGTTGCGGGGTGGGCCGGGGAAGGTGGTGGCGCCGTCCAGGGTGAGGCCGTGGTGGGCTGCTCGGGCGACGAGGTGGGTGATGGCGTCCTGGGCGCGAGTGTCGTTGAGACCTCGGCCGTCTGCGTAGCGGCCGGCGTCGGACTTGTCGGTGGTGGTGACGAAGACACCGTCCGGGCGCAGGACTCGCGCTACCTCGGCCAGTGCGGCGTCGCTGTCCTCCAGCAGATGCAAGAACCAGACGGCGACCACCGCGTCACACCGCCGGTCGGCGATCGGAAGCTTGGCGGCGTCGGCCGCGGCAACATGCCCAGGCAACCGAACCCGCGCCCGCCGAAGCATCGCGCTCGACAGGTCGACGCCGTGCACCAAGTTGCCCAGAGCAACAAGCTCCGCGCCCACGATCCCAGTACCTACAGCCAGTTCCAACACTCTCCCGCCCTTCGGCAGGAGCGAGTGGACGGCGAGGGCTGCCGCCTTGGCGCGTTCTACGCCGCCGCGGGTGTCGTCGTAGCGGCCTGCTTCGGATTCGTCGTAGGCGAAGGGGGTGGTGGATCGCCAGAGGGCCGGCCACGGGATGCCCACGTCGGCGAGCATGCGGCGGAGCAACGGGAGGGAGACACCGACAACGTTGTGGTAGTCGCCCTGGATGCCGGTGACGAACGGGCCGCCGAGACCGTCGACAGTGAACGACCCCGCGACCACCAGCGGTTCACCGGTGGCGACGTACGCGTCGATCTCGTCGTCGGTCAGGTCGGCGAAGAACACCTCGGTCGACTCCAGCTCCCGCAGTTCCCGCTTGGAGTTCGTGTCGATCAGGCAGTGCCCGGTGTGCAGTACGCCGCTCCGCCCGCGCATCGACCGCAGACGTTCCCGCGCGACGTCCGGCGTACCGGGCTTGCCGTAGGCGACACCGTCCAGCTCCAGCACCGAGTCGCACCCGAGCACGGTCGCGTGCTCGGTCAGGCTTGCCACGACCGCTCGTGCCTTCAGGGTCGCCAGCAGCCGGGCCAACTCACCTGGGCTCTCCGCGGTGATGTTGTCCTCGTCGACTCCGGAGACGATCACCTCCGGCTCGACCCCGGCACCACGCAACGTCTTCAGCCGCGCGGGCGACGCCGACGCGAGCACGAACCGCACGTCCACAGCCGAGTCGTCCACAGCTGAGTCGTCCACAGCTGAGTCGTTCACAGCTGGGTCGCTCACAGCCTGGCGAGGGCCCGGCGCAGCGGGTCCAGTCCGATCGAGCCCAGGTTCAGCGCGTCGGAGTGGAACGCCCGCAGGTCGAACGCGGCACCCTTACGCTGCTTGGCCTCCTCCCGCGCCTGCAGCCAGATCCGCTCGCCCACCTTGTACGACGGCGCCTGTCCCGGCCAGCCGAGGTAGCGGTTCAGCTCGGCCCGCAGGAACTCGCTCTCCATCCGGCAGTGCGCCCGGAGGAACTCGAACCCGAGCTCGGCGTTCCACCGCTCGCCCGGCCGCCAGCCGAACAGGTTGTCGCGCGGGATCTCCAGCTCCAGGTGCATGCCGATGTCAACGATCACGCGGGCCGCGCGGAAGCCCTGCGCGTCCAGCATGCCGAAGCGCGCACCCGGGTCCTCGAGGTAACCCAGCTCCTCCATCAGGCGTTCGGCGTACAAGGCCCAGCCTTCACCGTGGCCGGAGACCCAGCAGTCGAGCCGCTGCCACCGGTTGAGCAGGTCGGTGCGCAGCATGGTCTGCGCGCACTGGAGGTGATGCCCGGGCACGCCCTCGTGGTAGACCGTGGTGACCTCGCGCCAGGTCGCGAAATCCTCGATGCCGCTCGGCACCGCCCACCACATCCGGCCCGGCCGGGTGGTCAGGTCCTCGCTCGGCTGCGTGTAGTAGATCGAGCCGTCCGAGGTCGGCGCGATCATGCACTCGAGCGTGCGGATCTCGTCCGGGATGTCGAAGTGAGTCGCGCCCAGCTCGGCCACGGCCGCGTCGGACATCTCCTGCATCCAGTCGCGGAACGCTTCCTTGCCGTGGATCTTGCGGCCCGGGTCGTTGTCCAGCACCGCCGCCGCAGCCTCGATGCCGCGGTCGCCGCCGTTCAGGCCGGCCGCGATCGCCTGCATGTCCGCCTCGATCCGGGCGAGTTCCTCCCAGCCCCAGGCGTACGTCTCCTCGAAGTCGATCGCGGCGCCGAGGAAGCTGCGCGAGGCCAGCTCGTACACCTCCCGGCCGCAGGCGTCGCGCTGCGGTGCACGCGGCGCGATCTCCGCGGTCAGCCAGGCCCCGAACTGCTCGTACGCCTTCCGCGCCGAGGCGGCCGCGGCGTCGACCTGCGACTTGACCGCGCCATCGGGTGCCTGCGCGGCCAGGCCGGCGAAGAAGTCGTCGCCTTCGGCACCGGTCCAGCTGGCGATCCGGGCGGCCAGGTCGTTCACCTGACGCAGCGCGGACACCCGTCCGAGCCCGGCCTGCTCCAGCAACGTCTCGCGGTACCCGTCGAGCGCCGTACCGACCTGGTTGAGCCGGATCGCGACGGTCTCCCAGTCCTGCTCGGTCGCGGTCGGCATCAGGTCGAACACCGAGCGGATCTCGGACGGGACCGAGGCGATCGCGTTCAGCTGGTGCTGCGGGACGCCGGCCTGGTAGCGCTCCAGCTCCAGTCCGAGTCGCTCCAGGAACGCGTCCTTGGCGACCTCCTCGCGCGGGCTGCTGGTCGCGGTGGCCGCGGCCTCGGCGACGGTCTGCTGCGTCAGCTCGGTCAGCGCCTCGAAACCGGACGGCGTGTAGTCCGGCAACTCGTGGTCGTGACCGGTGATGCCCAGATAGGTCGCGGAGATCGGCTGCAGGACGACGTACTGCTCCAGGTACCGCTCGGAGAGCTGGTCGATCGGGCTGTCCGGTGTGGTGGCTTCGCTCACCTGGCCGACCCTACCCGCAGCCGAGCTCGGAGCTGACCTGATATTCCCGGTACTGTGGCGACCGCTATCCATGGCTCTCCAGCGAAAGGAACGGGGTTGAGCCAGACACCGTTCGGCGGGCCACCTGGCCAGAATCCGCCGTACCAGCAGCAGCCCGGCCCACCGCCGCAGCCAGGACCTTACGGACCGCCACCCGGCCAGTACGGCGGGCAGCCGCAGTACGGGCCACCTCAGTATGGACAGCCCCAGTACGGGCAGGCGCAGTACGGGCAGCTGTACCCGCCGGTGCACGTGGCGCCGCAGCAGGGATTCGGATGGGGACCCAACGTCGGACCGCCGCCGCGGAAGAAGTCCAAGGGCTCGGCGTTCCTGGTGCTGAGCCTGGTGGTGCTGGCCGTCGCCGGCGCGTGGATCTTCGGCACGATCAAGAAGAACGCCGACAACAACTACACGCCTCCGGTGAGCTCCGGCCGCCACACGCCCGCGCCGACCGGGCCGACGTCCGAGCCGACCGAGCAGCCCACCGAGGAACCGACGTCGAGTACGACGACGCAGCCGAACGGAGCGTCCGACGCGACGATCGTTGCCAAGAACAAGCTGTACACGGTCGGCCAGATGGCGCCCGTGAGCTGCAAGGAGCCGAGCGTCCGGCCGAACACCGCCCGCAACGCGGCGGCGTACTGGGCCGCGATCAAGCCGTGCCTGGACAAGTCCTGGGCGCCGCTGGTGGCCAAGGCGGGCTACACGTTCCGGGCTCCGCAGATGGTCTACTGGTCCGGCACGAGCGTGTCGAACCCGTGCTCCGGTGGCGCGGTCAACGTGCCGTTCTACTGCTCGGCGAACCACATGATGTACATGAAGGTCGATGTCTTCGTGAAGGCGTACAACGAGTACTCCGATCCGGAGGCGAAGGCTTACGCGCGGATGTGGTACACCCGGTCGATCGCGCACGAGTACGGCCACAGCGTCCAGAACGAGACCGGGATCCTGCCGGCCGCCAGCCGGATGCGGTACGACGCTCCGGACACCGCGAGCCAGATGCGGATGACGCGCCGGATGGAGCTGCAGGCGAACTGTTTCGCCGGGGTCTTCCTGGCCGTGAACAAGCGCAGCTACCCGATCAACGGCCTGATGCTCAGCGTCTGGAACAAGTACGTCGTCACCGCGGGCGACCCGCCGGAGCAGGGCGACCACGGCAGCAAGGCCAGCCAGGCGCGCTTCATGGGCAGGTCGTTCCGCACCGGCAACCCGGCCACCTGCAACACGTTCTCGGCCTCGGCGGCCAACGTCAGCTGACGGTCAGTCCGGGCGGCGCGACCTGTCGCCAGGAGTCGATCAGGATGTCGCGCAGTTCGCCGGCGTCCTCGAGCGCGTCGAGGCGGGCCCGAACCCAGTTCGAACCCGCCTCGTGCGGCGGAACCCAGAACTTCCCGGGTTCCGCCGCGATCAGCTCTTCCCGCTCCAGCCGGGGACACCGGACCGCGAACGAGGTCTGGTCGTCCGGCACCGTCACGAACATCCGCCCCGCGACGTCGAACGTCGGGTGCCCCCACCGCTGCTTCTCCACCGTCTCCGGGAAGGACAGCGCGATCCGTCGTACGTCGTCAGCGTCCAGCACGCAGACACTTTAAGCGGAGCGCTTGCGGCCCGGTAGCAGGAGCGCAACGACCGCGCCGACTGCGACGACCGCGGCTCCGGTCCAGACTGCCGGGACCAGGCCGTCGGCGTACCGGACCGGCGACTCGTAGGAGCCGGCCGAGGCGAACACGGAGGCCAGCACGGCCACGCCCATCGCGACACCGACCTCACGAATGGTGTTGTTCGTCCCGGAAGCCACACCGCGGTCGGCATCGGACGCGCTCGCCATCACGACGCTCGCGGACGGTGCGAAGGTCAGTCCCATCCCGACACCGGCCAGGATGAACGGCAGCACCATCTCGCTGTACTGCGTCGACGCGGTGGTGATCAGAGCGAGCCAGCCGAGCGCCACCGCCAGGAGCACCTGCCCCGACGCGATCAACGTGCGCGGCCCGACCCGGTCCACGATCAGACCGGCGATCGGCGCGACGACCATCGGCGCCATCGTCCACGGCATCGTTCGTACGCCGGACTCCAGTGGGCTGTAGCCCTGCACGACCTGGAAGAACTGCGCCAGCAGGAACACCGACCCGAACACGCCGACCGAGAACGTGAATGACGTGATGTTGATGACGCTGAACGCCCGTACCGAGAACAACCGCAGCGGCAGCATCGGCGACGTGGTCCGCCGCTCCCATCCGACGAACGCGGCCAGCAACGCCACACCGGCGACCAGCGAGCCCAGCACGCTGGCAGAGGTCCAGCCATCGTCAGCACCATGCACAACGCCCCAGACGATGGCGAGTACGCCGGCAGCGGCCAGGACCAAGCCGAGCAGGTCGAGCCGCTTCGCCGTACCCCTGGACTCGGTCAGGACGCGCGCGGCCAGCACTACTGCGACCACGCCGACCGGCACATTCAGCCAGAAGATCCACTGCCAGTTCAGTCCGTCGACGACGGCTCCACCGACAACCGGACCGACTGCGACGCCCAGTCCGGAAATGCCACCCCAGATGCCGATCGCGGCGCTCCGCAACCGCTCCGGTACGGCGCCTGCCAGCAGCGTGAGCGACAGCGGCATCACCGCGGCCGCGCCGACACCCTGAATCGCCCGGGCACCGATCAGCATCCACGGCTCGGTGGCCAGCGCACAGGCCGCTGAGGCGAGCGTGAAGAGGGCGATCCCGGCGAGGAAGATCCGCCGGCGCCCGAGGCGGTCGCCGATCGCGGCGGCCGTCAGCAGCAGCGCTGCGAAGGACAGGGTGTAGGCGTTCACGAACCACTGCAGGTCGGACAGCGACGCGCCGAGTTCCGCCTTGATCACGGGCAGCGCGTTCGTCACGACCAGGTTGTCCAGCGTGACCATGAAGGTCGGGATCCCCACCGCGGCGAGTACGGCGCCCAGCCCGGCGCGGCGAGCCCGCTGCGCGGGAGGTTCCAGCGTGGATCCCAGCTCATCGAGAGCGGTCGACGTCATCTCGGTCTCCTAGTTGTAATTCACTGATAACAAGTTCGCTGAGACCAAAGTATGCATCCACTGATAACATGTCAAGCAGTTCCTCCCAGCTCGTCGTCTCTGGCGACGAAAGACGAACGGCGCCTTCGGCGCCGGGAGTGGGAGGAGGTGTCAACCATCCGGGAGGAGAACGATGGGCGCCAAGATGCGATTGACGGCGGCTGAGCGGGGTGTGGAGGTGCTGGAGGCTGCTGTGCAGGCGTTCGGCGCGTCCGGGTACGAGGGCACCAAGACGGACGAGATCGCCCGGCTGGCCGGCGTCTCGCAGCCCTACGTGATCCGCCTGTTCGGCACCAAGCAGCAGCTGTTCCTGGCCGCCGTTCAGTCGGTCTGCGACCGGATCGAGCAGATCTTCCGCGAGGCGGCCGAGGAATCACCCGAACTGCGCACCCTCGGGCACAACTACGAACGGCTCCTGGCCGAGCCCGAGCTGCTCCTCGTCCTGCTGCACGGCTTCTCGGCCAGCCGCGACCCGGCCATCGGCGACGCGGTCCGCGAGCGCTTCGGCCGCATCTACAGCCTCGTCCGCGAGCTCACCGGCGCGTCACCGACCGAGGCCCGCGAGTTCCTTGCCACCGGCATGCTGCTGACGGTCATGTCGGCGATGCAGGTGATCGGTCCCGACGCGGCGAGCCTGCCCTGGGCCGAGGAGCTCACGTCGACCCTGGGCGACACGAAGTAGTCAGTCCCGCCCGAGCTTCTCCCCGGAGGCGAACCAGATCGCCACCGTCGACAGCATCAGCGCACCCACGGTCACCACCAACGACCCGCGCACGTCCGCCCCACGCACTACCGCGACCGCCACCGCGACCACCGGCCCGATCAGCACAGCGATTGCCCCCGGCAACAACCAACGCCGGAGCGAGTCCCGGTGCACCCGCGCGTACGACGGGATCTGCGCGGTGAACGCGGTGGCCAGATGCACCACCAGCAAGGCGATCCCGGTCACGACCAGGCCCCAGTTCACCTCGCTCGGCGCACGGAAGACCCAGCCGAGGGCGACCACGATGATGAAGACCAGCCCGGCCATCGAGTCCGGCAGGATGACGGTTGCCACCAGCATCGGAATCGCGATCAGCGGGATCAGGTCCAGCTGATCCCACGGCTGCAGCCAAGAGATGAGCAGCGCGACGCCGCCCGCGACAGCGATCACCAATCGGGCGAGGAATGCCGCCTCCCCGGCCGCCCGCAGCTGCACCAGCCACAGGCTGATCCTCTCGGCGGCGGTCATGACCGCATCCTCGGCGCCGCCGCGAGTCGCGAGGCATCCCGCAGTACTTCGTCCAGCGTTCCCGCACCATGCCACGGCACAGTCGGTACGCCGAGGTCGCCGAGCCGGTCGAGCTCGCGTCGGCGCTCCAGCAACCGCAGCCGCCAGGCCAGCGGCCACGTCCGCGCGTCGTGCTCCTCGAGGTCGATCACCGAGGCGACGTCCGGTGGCAGCGTGTCCACGGCGATCACTGTGCATCCCGAGTGCACCAGTGTCACGACGTACCCGAGCACTGTCTGCCGGAGCAGCGGGCTGAGCACCAGCACGAGGCTGTCGGACCTGATCCGGTGCCGCCGGGCCAACTGCTGCTCGTCCTGCTGGCGGCCCTGGCGGTCGGCGTGGGTCAGCGCGTCCAGGATCCGGCGCAGGTGACCGCGACCGCTGCCGGACCTGACGCCGCGGACCGTGTTCCCGGTGTCGATCAACCGGACCCGGTCGCCGTGCCGCAGGTAGTGCTCGGCGATCGAAGCCGCGGCACGGACTCCGGTGTCGAGGCTGCTGGACCGCCCGTCGATCCCTTCGCTGACGCCGATCTCGCCGCCGGTGTCGAGCAGGATCACGACCTCGGTGTCGCGGTCCGACCAGGTCGACGTCACGTGCAGCTCGCGGGTCCGCGCCGAGACCGACCAGTTGATCCGGCGGAGCCGGTCACCGGTGCGGAACGGACGGACGCCGGCCAACTCGGTTCCTTCACCCGGCCGCCGCGACCGGTGCAGCCCGACGAGGCCGGCCGGACGTGGCATGGCGTCGACCGCTTCGAACCCCTCGCGCAACGGCAGCGTGGTCACGGACATCGCGCGGGCGGACACCACCGGTACGCGGTACGCACCCAGCACCGACGTCGCGACGACCGTCGGCCGCTCCAGCGCACGGATCCCCCACCGCTTGGACCGCAGCCCGACCTCGAGGGTCACGGCGCCTTCGGACACCGGCTCGGCGATCGCGGCCTGCGCCGGGTCGTACTGGAACCACTGCGACCGCGGCAGCGCGGCCACGATCAGGTCGATGTCCGGATCGATCGTCCCGGCCACCTCCAACCGGTACGTCGTCGCCTGGCCTTCGAACAGCACGTCCGTGTCCAGCTCGGTGCGCACCTCGGGGCGCTCCCGCGGACGGAAGTACCGGCCCCAGACCGCGACGAACGCCAGCGGCAAACCCAGCACGGCCGCATCCGGCCGTCGTGCCAGCACTGCGAGCACCAGCAACACCGCAGCCACGCTGACCGCACGGATCTGCGCGTGCGTGGGCTTCCATCTCATCGGAGCGCTCCGCTCACTGCGACGCGCTCTGCGACGCGCTCTGGGACGCGCCCCGGGATGCGTCCTGAAGCCCTCCGGCCACGGTGGGCGGGGTCGCGACCGAGCCCAGCACCGTGCGGACCACCGTCGCGCCAGTCACCTCGTGCAGCCACAGCTCCGGACGAACGGTGATCCGGTGCGCAAGCGCCGGCACCGCGACCGCCTTCACATCCTCCGGTACGACGTAGTCCCGGCCCTGGATCACGGCGTACGACCGAGCCGTCAGCAGCAGCGCGAGAGAGCCCCGCGGCGAGGCTCCGACGAGGACCTGGGAGTCGCGCCGGGTGGCAGCGGCCAGGTCGACGCAGTACTGCCCGACGGTGTCGTCAACGGTGACGGTCTCGATCGCACGCTGCGCAGCGTGCAGTCCGACCGCGTCGGTGACCGCCTCGACGGTCTGGTCCTCCGTACGGCGGCTCATCCGGCGCCGCAGTACCTCCCACTCCTCCGCGGCGCTCGGGTAGCCGAAGCCGATCCGCAGCATGAAGCGGTCGAGCTGTGCCTCGGGCAGCGGGTAGGTGCCTTCGTACTCGACCGGGTTCGCTGTCGCGAGGACGTGGAACGGGGTGGGCAGCGGGAAGGTCTGGCCCTCGACGGTGACCTGGTGTTCCTGCATCGACTCCAGCAGCGCGGCCTGCGTCTTCGGCGGGGTCCGGTTGATCTCGTCGGCGAGCAGCAACCCGGTGAAGATCGGGCCGGGCCGGAAGACGAACTCGGACTCCTTCTGGTCGTACACGAACGCACCGGTGACGTCCGACGGCAGCAGGTCCGGAGTGAACTGCACCCGCCGGAACTCCAGCCCGAGCGCCTGCGCGAACGACCGCGCCGCCAGCGTCTTGGCGAGCCCCGGGTAGTCCTCCAGCAGGACGTGCCCACCGGCCAGGATGCCCGCGAGCACGAGCTCGAGCGCCTCGGCCTTGCCGACCACAGCCTGGCTCACCCGGTCCAGCACCTGGCGGCTCAGGTCGGACACCTCACCGAGCTTCAGCTCGCGATCAGTCACAGTTCCTCACAGGTTCTCGATGGTCTGGATCGCGTCCTCGATCTCGTCGAGGGACGCGGTGCGCTTGTCGTCTGCCGTGACCAGGGCCCACAGCCGTTCACCGGTGATCGCGCGGGCGCGGTCCGGCTCCCGTGCGGGGTCGACGCCGTGCCGGTGCACCAGCCGGTCGGTGGTCAGCTCGAGCAGCAGCGGCCGGATCCGGCGGGCGAACGTCTGCGATCCCTCGCCGGCCCGGCGTTCGCGGCTCGACTCCTGCAGCCAGGTCGCGACGAACTGGGTCCTGTTGTCCGTGTTCCGGGTCCGCAGCGCGGCCAGCTTCTCGTCCTGTCGCGCCGGCCAGTTGGTCTCCAGCACCTGCGGAACGATCAGCCGCAGCGCCAGCGATCCGAAGCCGATGGCCAGCGCCATCGCCACGAACCACAGCGGCCGCGGCGCCATCCCGGCCGCACCGAACGCACCGATCAGGAGCAGACTCGCCAGCACGGTGAATCCGATGTGCTGCACGAATGCCTTGTCCAGCCGCATCGACCGAAGACGCCGTTTCTGCCCGCCACCTTCGTCGCTGTTCCGCGGCGCGCTCTCGTCCAACGGAGTCCAGCGGTACGACGTCATCCGCGCACCACCTCGTCCGCCTGCTTGGCGGCTCGTGCGGTCCGAACGGCGGCCAACTCGTCACGCAGGCGCAGCAACGCTGCCCGCGCCTCGGCCCTGGCCTCTTCGGTCGACCCGTGCGTCGAGTAGCGGGCCTCGCGGTACAGCTCACCGAGGCGGTTCAGCTGCGGCTCCGAGACGCCGCCGACCCCCAGGACCCGGACCGTGAACTCGGCCGGTGTCTCCGACTGGTCCCGCGCCAGTCCGGCGGACGCGGCCGCTTCCTCCAGTGCGACCCAGCAAGCGATCACCGCATCGGTCGCCGTACCGGTGTCGATGCGCGCGAGGCCGGTGTCGACCGCCTCGGCCAGCCGGTCGGCCTTCATCCGCTCCCAGTCCGCGTCCGCGGTCTCGGCCTGCGGCAGCTCGACCTTGCGGAGGATCCGGTAGAGCAACCGGCCGAGGAGGAGCACGACGGTCGCGATCACCAGGTAGATGAGCGCCTGCCACAAGGCCTTCAGCCAGTCGGGCATCGGCCGGTTGCCCCGGTCCTTGCGCTCCGGCGGGAGCGACGGAGCGGGCGTCTCCTCCGGCGCGCTGGGGGTCAGCGTCGGCAACGACCGGGGCGAGGATCGCAGCGTGCTCTCGCTGATCGGCCGCACCGAACCGCCGGCCGAGGCGAGCACCACGAATCCGGCCGCGGTGACCCCCAGGATCAGCACGACAGCCAGCGTCCACGCGCCCCGACGGTGGGTGTGCATCCAGGAAGGCTAACCGATCAGAAGCCCGTATCGAGCCACGGAAGCCGGCTCGTGGAAAACGCTTGCGCCGCGGCCTGGAGCGCACCGGCCGTGTGCTCCTGCGCCAGTCCGGCCGCACCGAGCCGGACGAACGACGGCTTGCCGAGGTAGACCGAGGCCAGATCACGTACGTCGACGGTGAGATCGGCCGGCCGGGCCGTCGACTCGCAGGTCGCCCCGGCCGGACCACCGGCGAGGTGCCACTTGCCCGCGTTCCACGGAAGGAACCCGTCGGTCACCTCGAGGACGACGTCGATGTCGCGGGCGTACGTCCGGGCCGCAAGCGCAGGGGCGAGGTCGACGAACCGCAGCCAGAGACCGTCGCGGGTGATCGGCGACGGCGCCCGCTGGTCGACCAGCAGGTCCAGCAGCGGGTCGTCCGACGGCAGTGCCTCGTACCGCGTCTCGCTCAGCAGGTCGGGCTCCAGCAGGTAGCGCCAGAGCGCCGCATGGGACGCGAGGTCCACGGCATGCACGCGCCGTACCTCGACGAACCCCTTCTCGGCGCGCTTGGTCCGGTAGTGCGCGAACCCGGTCAGCTCGCCATCGCGCTCGGCCAGCACGCAGCGCAGCGCGGAGGCATTGGACGGGTCGACCATCACGTTGTCACTGACAACGAGCTCCTGCCACCGGTCGTTGTGCTCGAACATGCCGACCCGCTCGGTCGCCAGCTTGTTGCGTAGCGCCGCGGTCTCGGCCAGCGTCTCGCGCACACCGACGTACCTGATCCGTACGTCGTCGATGCCGGCGACCGGCCGCAGTTCGCGAGCGGCCTTCGGTACGACGATCTCCTGGTGGTCGCTGGCAAGGCCGTACCCGAACCGGCCGTAGATCACCGCTTCGCTCGCGGTCAGCCCGGCGAGCGGCTCGGTCCCGGCCTCGTGGATCTCGTTCAGCTGAGCCCGCATCAGGTCGCGCAGGATGCCACGCCGGCGATGGGTCGCGCGGACCCCGACCATGGTCACCCCGGCCATCGGCACCTGCGCGCCCGGCACAGTCATCCGGTGCGAGAACGCCGCGGTGTGGCCGACCAGTTGCTTCTCGTCGACCGCGACGATGCTGCGGTCCGGCTCCCAGACCTGCCGCTCCGCCTCGAGTTGCGCCTCACTCCACGGCGCCGAGAACGCCACGTCAATGAGCTCCAGGAGCTCGCCCCACTCACCCTCGAACCGCCCGATCCCGATCGCCATGCCCAACACCTACCAGACCCCGAGAACCACCGGCCCTACCTTGAGCCCGCGAAAACGCAGCAGGGCTGGGAATTTCCCGTGGCGACGGGAAAGCCGCGCGGCTCCCGGTCTAGACTGATGAAAATCGTTTTCATATACTCGGGGAATGGCCGCCCACTCGAAGATGCCGTTGTCCTTGCTGGTCGGGCTCTCCACGACACTGCGGGAACCTGTGCTGGACGCGATGCTGGACACCACCAGCGTGGCCGTGGTGGTGGACCAGGACGAGCTGCCCGGGCGGGGCGTGCTGTCCTGGCGCGTGCTGGACGTGTCCGGGCCGATCGACGCCGGCGAGTTCACCGTGGGCGACGACTGTGGGGCGTGTGAGCTGATCGAGTCGCTGCTGCCGTTGCTCGAGGCGCTGGTCGCGCGGCAGCACTGGGATCACGTCGTACTGGCGGCGCCGCCGGCGATGGAGGCACGGCCGCTCGCGGGTTCGCTGGTCGCGGCGTTGCCGGAGATCGTCGTCGACACGATCACCTGCGTGGTGGACGCCGTACTGCTGGTCGAGCAACTGTCCGGTGACGAGCTCCTCGACGAGCGCGGTCTCGCACTCGGGCTGCCGGACCGCCGCAACGTCGCCGAGCTCACCGCGCGGCAGATCGAGTACGCCGACGTCTGTGTACTCGCCAACCTGCATCGCAACGCAGCGCCGGATCGACTGCACAACCTGCTGCTGCACCTGAACCCGCGGACCACAGTCGTCGCGGCGGACCCGGCCGGCGTACCGGACGGGCCGGTGGCGCGGACCGGGTTGTTCGAGTTCGCCGCCGCCGAGGCGTGGGCCGGTGAGCTGGCGTCGTCCGATCGGGTCCAGCCGAGTGGTGACGGCGTGACGACCGTGCTCTGGCGGTCCACGCGGCCGATGCATCCGTCGCGGTTGAACGACGCTCTCGAGGACATCGTGGACGGCGTCGTCCGTAGCCGTGGCGTGGTCTGGCTGGCGAACCGGCCGACGCAGCGCGTCCGCTGGGAGTCCGCCGGGTACAGCGCGTCGCTCGGGATGCTCGGCGAGTGGTCGGACACCGAGCACCTGGCCGAATGCACGGTCGTTGCGACCGGCATGGGTCTGGATCCGGCGCGGCTGCAGTCGATCCTCGACGCGTGCCTGCTGACCGAGTCCGAGCTCGCCAGCCTGGACTGGAACGACCTCGACGACCCGTTCGCCGGACTGCTCTGAAGCCGCGGCCGGCTAGCCCAGCAGCGGCAGGCGGTCCGCGTGTGGACCGAGCATGTCCAGGTCGTCCTCGTCGAGCGGCACCCGGCCGGTCGCCTTCAGCACGTACGTCGTCGTGTCCCAGCCGATCAGGTCCCACGCCTCCGGACCGAACAGTCCGTCCAGCGTCCGCGCAGTGACCTGCAGCGCCTCCGGATCAGGCTCGGGCGCGTCCGGCAGACCGACAGTCAGGTCGAGATGATGGACCGTTGCCTCCAGCACCAACGTGGCCACGAAGTCGGTCGCCCGCAGTACATGACCCTGCGTCTCGATCCGCCGCCCCTTCTCCGACAGCCCGGCCGCGGCCGCCCGCACAGCAGCCTCGGACACCTCCCGCCAGTGCTGAACCAGCATCCCCGGCCTCCGGTACGACGACGCGACGCCGCGGACGAAGCTCGTGTCCGGATTGTCGCCGTCCATCCGCGGCGGGAAGTCCTGCCAGTACGTGACGAAATCCCGGTCCGGCCCGACCACGGCCGGGCTCGCGAACGCGATCAGCGCACGCTCGGCGTCGTACAGCAGATGAACCAGCAGGGGCCCGACCGGCATCCCCGGGCACCTGGTCGCGAGCCCGAAGTCGGCGTCGCTCAGCCCCTGCACGACCTCCGTCAGCCGCCCGTACTCCCGGCCCAGCGTCGCCGCCAGCCGCAGCGGCAACGCCCCTCGCTCGGGTGCCTTCATCCCCGGCCTCCTCGGTGTGCTCCCTTGAAGAACCTAACCCGGGAGTACGCCGCGATGTTCCTAGTGCCCTGCACTAGGACCTGGCGGCCTGCAGGTGGGCGGTCGCGGCGGCTTCCAGGTGGCTGAGGTCGGAGGCGACGGTGGCGAAGCTGTAGCCCTGCTCCAGGCGGCGCTTCGCGGTCTCTCCGTCGAAGGTGTGGATGCCGGCGGCGATCCCGGCGTCCGTCGCGGTTCGCGCGATCAACTCGACCGCTTCCTCGAACGGGCCCTCGATCTCCGGGTCACCCGGGAAGCGGGCACCGAGCGCGAGCCCGAGGTCCGACGGGCCGACGTACACACCGTCGAGCCCGGGCGTCGCGCAGATCTCGGCGACGTTCTTCAGGCCGAGCGGGGTCTCGATCATCGCCAGTACGACGGTCTGGGCGTTGGAGTCGGCCGGGACCGGGCCGATCCGCAGCGCCGCCCGCATCGGACCGAACGAGCGCACACCCACCGGCGGATACTTGGCCGCCTGGACGGCGCGCGCCACGTCGTCCGCGGTGTCGATCAGCGGGACGATCACCCCGGTCGCGCCGGCATCCAGCGCGCGCCCGATCGGCGTCGGATTGTTCGCCTCGACCCGCACCAGGCCGACGGTCTTCCGCTCGCCGAGGGACGCACCCGCGTCGACGGCCAGCAACCCGGTCATCAGGCCCTGGTAACCGATCAGGCCGTGCTGCGCGTCCAGCACCACGTAGTCGTACCCCAGGCGCGCGATCCGCTCGGTAGCCGGCGGTGCGTCCAGCGTGACCCAGTAACCGACCAGCTTCTCCCGCGACCGGACCCGGTCCGCGAAAACGTTTGCATTCACATGATCTCCTCGGAGTACGACGTACCCCGACCCTATTACGGCCGACCTCCGGACCGCTCGGCGTCTCAGCCTAAACCGGTCGCCCGGACCGATGACCGGACGGAAGAATGCGACCATGCCGTCGTCGATCGCCCTCCTCCACGATCTCGTCGCCGCCGCCGGTCTCCCCGAAGTTGCGTCGTACCGGGCAGTGACCGGCCACGGGTTCAACAACGAGATACTCCACGCCACGCTCGTCGACTCCCGGCAGGTCGTGCTCCGGCGGCTGCAGGACGTCTCGCGTCCGCTGCCCCTCGGCCGAGCTCGCTTCCTGGCGCACCACGACGTACCGGCGCCGGCTCTGCTCGGTGGCGACGAGTCGGCGTCCCTCTACGAATACGTCCCCGGCAAGATGCTGTCCGCGCTCGTCGCCGAGGGCCGGATGACCGATGACGCCTGGAGATCGGTAGGGACGGCGTTCCGCCGCGTGCACGCGGTGCGCTTCCCGGCTGGCCTGACTGGGGACTTCGGTCCTGACAACCTGATCCTCAACCCCGCCGACCCGGTCCACGACCTGCACGCGATGCTCGTCTCGGCGGAGCCCTGCCTCAAGGCCAACCTGCCGTTCGTGCTCCCGCACCTCCCACACCTCCACGCCGTGATCGACGACCAGGCCGGCCAGTTGCGTGCGACCCGGACAGCCTTGGCGCACGGCGACGTCAACCCCACGAACGTCATCATCGGCTCCTCGCGGACCACCCTGATCGACTGGGACGAGCCACGCGTCAGCGACCCGGCCCGGGAACTCGCGGAACTGGACGAGCGGATGTATCTCATCAACGGCTCGGGCGTCCCCGCCGCCTTCTTCGAGACCTACGGCCCCTGCCCGCCGAACCTGGCCATCCATCGCCTGACCAGCCCGATCCGCTGGTTCGGCCACGGCCCTTTCGCCGGCTGGGAGATCGATCCCGACCTCGACGCGACCCAGAAAGCCCAGGTGACCGGCTGGCGCAACTCTCTGGTCGGCTGTCTCGCCGGCCTCGGCGAACGCCTGAAGGAGTTCTAGACCGGCGGTACGCCGTGGCGGCGGGTGGAGAAGTGGCGGTCTTTGGTCTGGGCCGCGGCGAGCCGGGCGATCAGGTCGGTGCGGAGGTCTTCCGGCTCGACGATCGCGTCGATGACGAGGTCGGAGGCCAGCCGGAGGATGTCGATATCGGTCTCGTACTCCTCCCGCAGCCGGGACACGTACTCGACCCGTTCACCCTCGTCGGCGATCTCCTGGATCTTGTTGTAGTAGACGGCGTTGATCGCCGCCTCCGGACCCATCACCGCGATCTTCGCGGTCGGCAGCGCGACGCACGCGTCCGGCGAGAACCCGGGTCCACACATCGCGTAGAGGCCGGCGCCGTACGCCTTGCGGACGATCACCGACACGGTCGGCACGGTCGCCTCCGACACCGCGGTGATCATCTTCGCGCCGTGCCGGATGATCCCCGCGCGCTCCACCTCGCTGCCGATCATGAACCCCGGGACGTCGCACAGGTACACCAGCGGCACGTTGAACGCGTCGCACAGCCAGATGAACCGGGCCGCCTTGTCCGCGGAGTCGACGAACAGCACGCCGCCCTTGACGGCCGGCTGGTTCGCCACGATCCCGACCACCTGCCCCGCGAGCAGCCCGAATCCGGTGACGAGCTCCGGGGCGTACGCCGGTTTGACCTCGAAGAACGTGTCCGCGTCGACCAGCGCGTCGATCACGTCGTGGATGTCGAACCCGACGCTCTCCTCGGCCGGAACCAGATCCCGGGTGAAGTCCCTGGCCGGCGGCGCCGCGTCGTACGACGGCGGCCGCGTCTGCCAGGAACCGGGCAGGTAGGAGAAGTACGTGCGGGCCAACTCGATCGCCTCGGTGTCGTCGGAGGCGAGCAGGTCGCCGCAGCCGGAGACGCTGGTGTGCATCCGGGCGCCGCCCATCTCCTCCAGCGTGACCTTCTCGCCGACCACCATCTCGGCCATCCGCGGCGAGCCCAGGTACATCGAGGCGTTGCCGTCGACCATGATCACGAGGTCGCAGAACGCCGGGATGTACGCGCCGCCGGCCGCCGACGGGCCGAACAGGCAGCAGATCTGCGGCACCTTGCCGGACAACGCGACCTGGTTGTGGAAGATCCGCCCGGCACCACGCCGCCCCGGGAACAGATCCACCTGGTCGGTGATCCGCGCGCCGGCGGAATCGATCAGCCAGAAGATCGGCAGCTCGTCGCGGAGCGCGACCTCGGTGATCCGGACGATCTTCTCCACCGTCCGGGCACCCCACGACCCCGCCTTCACGGTCGGGTCGTTCGCGACGATCAGCGCCGGCCGGCCGTCGACCAGCGCGCGACCGGTGACGACACCGTCGGCGGGCAGGCCTGCATTCAGGGCGTTGGCCAGCTGCGCGTCCTCGACGAAGCTGCCCTCGTCGACGAGCAAGGCGATCCGGTCCCGCACGTACAGCTTGTTCTGGCTGGCTAGTTTGGCCGCAGCCTTCTCCGGTGGGCCGAGGGTCGCCTCGCGAGCAACCTTGACCTCGGTCCAGTGATCGTGGGTCATGGGGCCTCCCGGCCTGGACTGAGGAGCGCAGGGAGCGCAGCGACTGGAGTGACGAGGGAAGGCCGGGAGCCAAAGCCCCATGACCCACCGCGCCGGAGGCGTGGCATCAGTACGGTCATTCAGACATCATTCCACTGGGAGGCCGAGGCTTCGGGCGATCAGCATGCGCTGAACCTCCGACGTCCCCTCGCCGATCTCGAGGATCTTGGCGTCGCGGTAGAAGCGCGTCACCGGGTACTCCTCCATGAATCCGTAGCCGCCGAACACCTGGGTGGCGATCCGGGTCGCGGTCACCGCGGACTCGGTCGCGTACAGCTTCGCCACCGACGCGGCCTGCTTGAAGTCCTGCACCGACGCGCCGGCGTCCTTCAACGCGGCCGCTCGGTAGACGAGAAGCTCCGCCGCGTCCGCCATCACCTTGAGATCGGCGATCTGGAACGCGACACCCTGCTTGCGCCCGATCGGCACCCCGAACGTCGTGCGCTCACCGGCGTACTGGACCGACATCTCCAGGCAGGCCCGGATGCAGCCGAGCGCGACCGCGGCGATCGCCACCCGCCCGTCGTCCAGCGTCGCGAGGAACTGCGCGAACCCCTTACCGCGCTCGCCCAGCAGGTTCGCCTCGGGGACGCGGCAGCCGCTGAGCGACAGCGGGTGCGTGTCACTCGCATGCCAACCCAACTTGTCGTACGCCGCCTCGGCCGCGAAGCCCGGCGTACCACTCGGAACGATGATGGTGGAGATCTCCGGCTTGCCGTCCGCCTTCTCACCGGTCCGCGCGGTCACCGTCACGCACGAGGTGATGGACGAGCCGGAGTTGGTGATGAACTGCTTCGAGCCGTCGATCACCCACTCGCCTTGGTCGAGGACAGCCCGGGTCTTGGTCGCGCCGGCGTCCGAGCCGGAATCGGGCTCGGTCAGGCCGAACCCGGCCAGCTTCTGGCCGGACACCAGGTCGGGCAGCCAGGTGGCCTTCTGCTCGTCGGTGCCGAAGGTGAGGATCGGGTTGATGCCGAGCCCGACCGCCGCCTCCAGGGTGATGCCCATCGACTGGTCGACGCGGGAGATCTCCTCGATCGCCACGCACAGACTGGTGAAGTCACCGGCCGAGCCGCCGTACTGCTCCGGGGCGGTCAGCCCGAACAGGCCGAGCCGGCCCATCTTCTGCACGACCTCCACCGGGAAGTAGTGCTTGCGGTCCCACTCGGCCGCGTGCGGGGCGATCTCCGCCTCGGCGAAGTCGCGCACGCTACGCCGGAACTCGCGGTGCTCCTCGGACAGCTCGTACATGACCCACTCCTCTGTGCTTGACGCTCACCCTCCCGTCCCCCTCTCCATCACCAAAACAACTGGTGGATGTCGGGGTGAGACGGAATCCGTGTGCTTGACGCTCACCTTCCCGTCCCCCTCTCCATCACCACAGCAACTGGTGGATGTCGAGGTGAGACGGGAATCGGTGTGCTTGACGCTCACCTTCCCTTCACCCTCTCCATCACCACAGCAGCTGGTGGTTGTCGAGGCGAGACGGGCATGTGTGCGCTTGACGCTTACGTAAACGTAAAGCACAGTGGGGTGCGTGCACAATATCCGGGTGCCCGATCAGACCTGGTCGATCGCCGAACTGGCGGCCGAGTACGACGTCACCCTGCGCACGATCCGGTTCTACGAGGACCGCGGCCTGCTCACGCCCGAGCGCCGCGGCACCGTCCGCGTGTACCACTCGCGCGACAAGGTCCGCCTCGGCCTGATCCTGCGCGGCAAACGCCTCGGCTTCTCCCTCGACGAGATCGCCACCATCGTCGACATGTACGACGCCGAGCCCGGCGAGGAGGGTCAACTCGTCTACCTCCTCGACCAGATCACCCACCGCCGCGCCGACCTCGAACAACGCCGCCGCGACATCGACGAGACCCTCCACGAACTGGCCGAGGTCGAAGCCCGCTGCCAGTCCGACCTCACCTCCCTCCGCGGGCGGACCGCCCCCACTCACCAACCTCGCTGACACCCCGCCCTTTCACCCTTGCTCAGCGCACCCCACGACGGATTGGGCACGTTGGTGAGTGCCGGCGGTCCGGGTGGTCAGAGGGCGTCTTCGTAGGCCTTGAGGGTCTTGACGAACGTCGCGCGTTCGTCGTCGGACAGCGGCTCGAGCGCCTCACGCCAGGCTCGGGCGCCGCGGGCCAGCCAGGCGTCGATCGCCTCCCGGTGCGCGTCCGACAGGGTCACCACGGCACGTCGGCGGTCCTCGGGATGTTCTCGGCGGTCGAGGATGCCTTTGCGGCTGAGCTCGCCGACCATCAGACTGACCGTCGCCGGAGTGACCTCGAGGCGTTCGGCCAGGTCGTTGACGCCGAGCGGGCCGTCGAACAGCAGGTAGGCGAACAGCGAGAGATGCCGGGGCGCGAGGTTCAGGCCGGCCAGCTCATCGGGCACCTTCATCCGCTTGGTCCGCCCCACCATCCGCGGCATCAGCAGCAACAGCGTGCGGATGCTGTCATCGACGCTTGACATACCTTTGTCCTTAAAACTATTTTGCTTGCAAAGCTAAACGACTTCGTCCAGCAAAGGGTATGCGCGTGAACGCACAGTTGCTGTCTCTGACCACCACCGGCGCGCGCTCCGCCCGGCCGCACACGACCACACTCGCGTACGCCGAGGACGCCGGGCGGCTGATCGTGTTCGCCAGCAACGCCGGCCGGCCGCAGGCGCCCGCCTGGCTGCACAACCTTCGCGCCAACCCGGCCGTCACCGTCGAGGTCGGCGGGAGCCGGTACGACGCCGTCGCGACCGAGACCACCGGCGCGGAACGGGACCGCCTGTTCGCCGACCAGGCCGCCCGCGACCCCGCCTTCGCGGAGTACCAGCGCAACACCTCCCGAGTGATCCAGGTCGTCGCACTCACGCCGGTCCGCGCCGGCGCCGCCACCACACAGTTGAAGGAGATCCACGCCGGCCTCCGTCGCCAACTCACCGACACCCTTGCCGCGGTCGACACCTACCTGGCCGGAGAAGGCGAGCTACCGGCGGCGATCAACGACCTCCAGCGCCACTGCCTGTCGTTCTGCGGCGCCCTGCACGCCCACCACACCCGCGAGGACGGCGTCTTCCCGCGGCTGGCCGCGGACTTCCCCGAACTGAAACCCGCGTTCGACCGCCTGACCCGCGAGCACGAAGCCGTTGCCCTCCTCAACGAAAAGCTCACCGCGACGCTCGACCGGCTGACCACGGCGCCCACTCGCGCGGCAGCCGAGCAACTGCGCGCCGACCTCGAACAACTCGCCGGGGACCTCGAAGCCCACTACGCCTACGAGGAAGCCCACCTCGGTCTCGCCCTCGACGCAGCCTGACGCTGTCGATCTGGCGGGGCCTCGTTCGTGTAGGGGGTGAGAAGACCGACACGAGGAGGTAGTCATGGGTGAGATCACGGTGGTGTGCAACGTGAGCCTGGATGGTGTGATGCAGGCACCGGGCAGGCCGGACGAGGACCCGCGCGACGGATTCCGGTACGGCGGGTGGGCAACGCCGTACAGCCAGGACGCCATGGGCCGCGTGCTCGGGCGGGGCCGCCGGTTCGGCGGGATGTTGCTCGGGCGCCGCACGTACGAGGACTTCGCCGGCTTCTGGCCGAACCAGCCGGACAACCCGTACTCCGAGGCCCTCGACAACCAGCAGAAGTACGTCGTCTCGTCGACCGTGCAGAACCCTGCCTGGGCCAACTCCCACGTCATCACCCTCGACGACATCCCCAAACTGAAGACCGAGCAAGACTTGATCGTCCTGGGCAGCGGCCACCTGATCCGCTCCATCCCCGACCTGATCGGCCACTACATCCTCCTCATCCACCCCCTGACCCTCGGCTCCGGCCACCACCTCTTCGGCAACCACCAGCCCCTGACCCTGGACGACTCCGAGACCACCACTACCGGCGTAGTCATCAACACCTACAGCCCGGCGGCGTGAGCCAGCACCTGGACTTCGTCGTACCTGCGCAGGGCCAGTGCGGCGAGGCGGGGGTCGGCGCCCAGGGGTGGGCTGATGCGGTGGCCGGGCGCGCGACGGTGGATGAGGGTTTCGAAGAAGCCCGGGGCCAGGAGGTACGTCGCTATGGCTGTGCGGCCTGGGGTTCGGGAGAGGACTCTGGTGAGAGGGGCGGCGGTGCCGGAGATGTAGGCGACGTCGACCGGGCGGTCGATGCGGGTGGAGAGGAGTGAGGCTGCGGACGAGCAGTCCTGGAGGGCTCGGGGGTCTGAGGAGCCGGCTGCGGCGAGGACCACGTGGTCGACTCGGGAGAGGTCCCCCAGGCGGTCGGCGAGGATGTCGGCGAGGACCGGATCGGGGCCGAGGGCGGACGCCGCGCGGACCCGGCCGGGATAGCGGTCCACCTCGGCCGCTACGTCGACGTACACGTGATAGCCGGAGCTGAGCAGCAGCGGCACCACGACCGCCTGGTTGCTATCGGCAACAACCCGTCGAACCAGCGACGGCAACGCCGGTAGGTCGACATCCACGAAGCCCAGCGACACAGGTACGCCGGGACGCTGCCGCGCCATCATCCGGACCAGTTCGTGGACGACCCGGATACCCCGCGGATCGGCGGTCCCGTGTGCCACCGCGACCAGGTCGATCACGAAGGAATCCCGGCCGTCTCGACCGCCAACCGGTACCCGCGCCGGACCACCGTCCGGACCAGTTCCGGTTTCCCGATCGCCGTCCGGAGTCTGTTCACCGTGACCTCCACCGCGTGCACGTCCTCGGCACCTGGGAGCACCGCGAGCAACGCCGGCCGCGACACCACATCACCTCCGGCCGCCACCAGTGCGGCCAGCACAGCCCGCGGACCCGGACCCAGTGGGAGTACGACGCCGTCCAGGACCGCGGCGCCACCACGGATCACCAACTGCCCGTGCTCGGTCTCGATCGACCGCGCGTTGTCGTCGGTGAGCCGGTCGGTCACGATCCGGATCAACGCACCCAGCCTGAAACGGTCCGGCACCAGTGGCTCAAGGCCCAGGTTCACGAACGGCCCGGCGGTCACCGGACCCACACAGGCGTTCAGCACCCGGCCGGACTTCAGCGCCGCGATCAGAGCGTCGTACTGCCCGGTCAAAGCCGCCGAGTCGAGCATGGCCTGCGCACCGGGCGCCGACGTGTGCACCACCGCGTCCACCGCACCCGCGCCGATCTGACCGATCGTCCGCTCCACCAGAGCGGGATCAGGCGCCGGACCCCACCGGTACACCTCCAGCCCACGCACCGACGCCCCGGCCGCGCGCAGCGAATCCTGCAGCGCCGGATCCGACAACCCATGCAGCTGTACGACGATCTTCCGGCCGGTGACACCCTGGTCGCGCAGCCAGTCCACCACCTCGGCCGTCGTCTCGGACCGCGCGGACCAGTGCTCGACCAGTCCGGCGGCCCGGATCGCGCCACGCGCTTTCGGGCCACGCGCCAGGATCCGCGACTGCTCCAGCGTGCCGAGCAGGTCCGCCGCCAGGCCGGCGCTATCCGCGGACTCGATCCACCCGCGGAACCCGACCGCGGTGGTGACGACGACGTCGTCCGGCGGGTTCGCGATCACCCGCCGGGTCGCCTCGAGCAGCGCGTGGTCGTCGGCGACCGGCACGATCTGCAGCGTTGGCGCGTGCAGCACCTTCGCGCCCCGCCGCTCGAACGCCGCGATCAGGTCGTCCGCACGCCGGTGCGCGGTGACCGCGATCGTGCAGCCACTGAGTGGCCCGGGCCTAGCCGTGCTCACCGAGATTCACCATCACCTGTCCGTCGACGATCTCGACCTCGTACACGGGCAGCGACACCGACGGATCGTCCAGGCACTCGCCGGTGCGCAGGTCGAAGACCTGCTTGAACATCGGCGACGCCACCGTCGGCACCTCGCCTCTGCTCCCCACGATGCCACGCGACATCACGTTCGCCCCACTGAACGGATCCTGGTTGCCCAGAGCAAATACCTCGCCGCCGTGGGTCCGGAACACTGCCAACTGCAGCTCTCCGGCCAAGGCGGCGACACCACGCTCCGGCAGCAGTGCCTCGTACTCACACACCACAAAGGCAGTCAGGACAGTCATCGGCGTACCTCCAATCGGGGGCCGGCCAGCAGCACCGGCTCCAGTTGTCCGCGTTCGGCCGGGGTGGCGGGCCGCGGCTGGTTGCGCTCGACCACGTACCGCAGGTCGGCGTCCGGCTGGTCCGGCGCGTTCACGAAGGAGACGAACCGGGCCAGCTTGTCGGGGTCGTTGAGCGTCGCCCGCCACTCGTCCACGTACGAGTCGACATGCGCGGCCATCGCGGCGTCCAGGTCGGCGGCGATGCCGAGGCTGTCGTTCAGTACGACGTCGCGGACATGATCCAGACCGCCCTCGATGTCGTTGATCCACACAGCGGTCCGCTGCAGCCGGTCGCCGGTGCGGATGTAGTACATGAGGAACCGGTCGATCGCCTGGAACAGCTCTGGGTCGGTCAGGTCGGACGCGAGCAGTTCCGCGTGCCGCGGCGTCATTCCACCGTTGCCACCGACGTACAGGTTCCAGCCCTTCTCGGTCGCGATCACGCCGACGTCCTTGGAACGCGCCTCGGCACACTCCCGCGCGCACCCGGACACCCCGAGCTTGAGCTTGTGCGGCGACCGCAGCCCGCGGTACCGCAGCTCCAGCGCGATCGCCATCCCGACAGAGTCCTGTACGCCGTACCTGCACCAGGTGGAGCCGACACACGACTTCACGGTCCGCAGCGCCTTTCCGTACGCGTGCCCGGACTCGAAGCCTGCGTCGACCAGCCGCTTCCAGATCGCCGGCAACTGCTCGATCCGCGCACCGAACAGGTCGACTCGCTGGCCGCCGGTGATCTTCGTGTACAGGCCGAAGTCGCGGGCCACTTCGCCGATCGTGATCAGACCTTCGGGGGTGATCTCACCGCCCGGGATCCGCGGGACGACGGAGTACGTGCCGTCCTTCTGCAGGTTCGCCATCACGTGGTCGTTGGTGTCCTGCAGCGTCGCCCGCTCGCCGTCGAGGACGTGACCGGCCGGGTCCAGGCTGGCCAGGATCGACGCGACCACCGGCTTGCAGATGTCGCAGCCGCGTCCGGTCCCGTGCCGCTCGACGATCTCGCTGAACGTCCGCAGCCCGGTCACCCGGACGACGTCGAACAGCTCGGCGCGGGACAACGCGAAGTGCTCGCAGAGTGCCTTGCTGACCTCGACACCGGCCTTGGTGAGCTCGGAGTTCAGCAGGTTCTTCACGATCGGCAGGCAGGAGCCGCAACTGGTCCCGGCCTTGGTCTTCCCGCACACCGACTTCATGTCGGTGCAACCGTCGTCGCGGACCGAGCACCGGATCGCGCCGGCCGAGACGTTGTTGCACGAGCACACCGGCGCGTCGTCCGGCAGTTCGAGCTTGACCGGCGCGGCGCCCTCGGGCAGCAGGAACGCGGCCGGGTCCGCGCCGAGCTCGCGCCCGACCATCGGGCGGAGACCGGAGTACGCCGACGCGTCGCCGACCAGGATGCCGCCGAGCAACGTCCGGGCATCGTCGGACAGCACGAGCTTCTTGTAGACGCCGGCGACCGGGTCGGCGTACACGATGTCCAGCGCGCCCTCGGTCGCGCCGAACGCGTCGCCGAAGCTGGCGACGTCGACACCGAGCAGCTTCAGCTTGGTCGAGGTGTCCGCACCCGGGAACGTCGCCGCACCGCCGAGCAGCCGGTCGGCGACGATCTCGGCCATCGTGTAGCCGGGGGCAACCAATCCCCAGACCCGGCCCTCGATGCAGGCGACCTCACCGATCGCCCAGACACCCGGCACGGAGGTCCGGCAGCCTTCGTCGACCACGACACCGCCGCGTTCGCCGATCGCCAGACCGGCCGCCCGGCCGAGCTCGTCCCGCGGCCGTACGCCGGTCGCGAACACGACCACGTCGGCGGGCAGATCGGGGCCGTCGGCAACGGCCATCGCACGGGCCGCGCCCTGGGACGTCAGCTTCACCCGGTTGCACTGCGTCGACACCAGCACCTCGACGTCGAGTCCTTCGATCAGCCGGGCGAGTGCGGCGCCGCCGCCCTCGTCGACCTGCAGCGGCATCAGCCGCGGCGCGAACTCGACCACCTTCGTCGCAGCACCCAGCGCCCGCAGCGCGCCGGCCGCCTCCAGCCCCAGCAGGCCACCGCCGACGACCACACCGCTGACCTGCCGGCCCTCGGACTTCAGCCGCTCCACGTAGACCCGGAGCGCGGCCACGTCGTCGACGGTCCGGTAGACGAAGCAACCCTGCGCGTCGTTGTTCTTCACCGGCGGGACGAACGCCGACGAACCCGTCGCCAGGACCAGTTCGTCGTACCCGATCTGCTCGCCGCGCGCTGTTGTCACAGTCCGAGCGGTGGTGTCGATCGACGTGACCTGCACGCCCTTGCGGAGCGTCACCGCCGGGTCGTCCCAGAGTTCCGGTTCGCCCAGCGCGAGGTCGTGGGGGTCGCGGCCGGAGAAGTAGCTGGTCAGCGCGACGCGGTCGTACGGCAGCCGTGGTTCCTCGGCCAGCACGGTGATGCGCCACCGGATCTCGGTGTCGCGGGATCGCAGTGCCTCAACGAGCCGGTGCGCGACCATGCCACCGCCCACCACAACCACGTGCCGGGCCTTCTTCAGCTCTGTCATCGTCGCCCTCCTGCTCGGAACTGGTTCGGTCTCGCCGCGCCGGAAGCGGTCGAGCAGATCGCCGACAGCGCCGGTGCAACTGCCGCACCCGGTCGTCGCCCGCGTCGTGGCGGCGATGCCGGCGACACTGTCGGCACCTCCACGCCAGGCCGTCTCGATCGCGGCCCTGGTGACCCCGTTGCAACGGCAGACGGTGGTCACCTTCTTCTTGGGTACGACGGCATCGGCCAGCAACCCGTCCGCCGCGACCGGCGTCCCGCGGTCCGCCAGCAGCACCAGCTCCGCGGCCACTTCCGGCGCCCCGATTGCGACCGCGGACCGGACCACGCCGTCCCGCAGCACGGCCCGCACATACCGCTCTCCATCCTCGAGCCGCACCACCTCCCCGATCTCATCCTTGTTGCCTAAGGCAAGTACGTCGAGCCCGCCGGCGGTCAGCCGCAGTACGTCGTACTCCGGCACGCCGGCCGGCTCACCGTTCAGATGCCGCACCAGCGCCTCGGCCTGCCCCCACGCGGACGCGACTGTCCCGCTGACCCAGCCATCGATCTCGGCACAATCCCCGATCGCATGCACTCGCGGATCATCCAGGCTCGTCAGCGTGCGGTCGACAACGATTCCGTCCCGCACCGTCAGCCCAGCCGCCAATTCAGTCCGCGCGCGCACCCCACAAGCCACCACCAACAAGTCGCCGAACACCTGCCGCCCGCCACGGAGGCTCAACGCCCGGAACTGCCCATCCCGCGACGCAACCCGTTCGACCGTCGCGTTGAGCAAAACCTCCACACCCAACTCACGAACCGCCCGCGTAACCCGCCGCCCCGCGGATCCTCGAACCGCCTTGTCCAGCAGCGTTTCCCCGTCATGCACCAACGTGACCGGCACACCCCGCCCACGCAGTGCACACGCAGTCTCAACACCAAGCACACCACCACCAAGCACAACCACCCGCCGCACCCGGCCCGCGGCATCAACAAGAGCGCGGGCATCACCCACAGAACGCAAGGTGTGAGCTCCGGTGGAACCAACAAGCTCGGAAGGCACCGCACCGGTCGCGAACACCAACCGGTCGTAGGACCACTCGCGTCCGGCGGAGTCCGTTACTACGCGGCGGTTGCGGTCGACGGCTACTGCGGTGGTGACTGGCTCATTGCCGAGCATTGGCTCAGGGGTGCGGCCGGCGACGTACTCGGTGAGACGGCTGCGGTTGTACGACGGCTCGTCGCCCAGCACCGTCACGTCGTACGACGCCAAGAGCTCGGCCAACCGCCGACCGGCCATGCCGCCACCGATGATCACCACGCGCGGGCTCATGCGGAGACTCCAGTCGCCGGGAGACTCGCGGCGCTCACCTCGACCGCACACGCCTTGAACTCAGGCATCCGCGACACCGGGTCCAGCACATCGTTGGTCAGCTCGTTGACCGCCTCCGCACCACCGAAGTGGAACGGCACGAACACCGTGTCCGGACGCACATCCGCCGTCACCCGCGCCGGCAGCACCATCGACCCACGAGCGGTCCGCAACCGCATCGGCCGCCCATCCGCGATCCCCAACTGCGCCGCCACCCGTGGATGGATCTCCGCGAACACCTCCGGCTCCGCCGACGCCAACTCGGGCACCCGCCGCGTCTGCGCCCCGCTCTGGTAGTGCTGCAACAGCCGTCCGGTCACCAGATACATCGGCGCCGCGGCGTGAAGATCATCCGCGACCGGCCGATGATCCACCGCCACCACGTGCGCCCGCCCATCCGGCGTACCGAACCCGTCCGCGAACAACCGTGGCGTTCCCGGATGCCCTGGAGAAGGAACAGGCCAGAACAACGCCTCCCCCGCATCGATCCGCTCCCAGGTGATCCCCGAGTAGTCAGCCTTTCCACCAGCGCTGGCCAGGCGCAGTTCCTCGAACACCTCGGCCGGATCAGTCGAGAACGCCGCCCCACATCCCAGCCGCGAGGCCAACCCGGCAAAGACAGCCAGATCACTCCGTACGTCGCCAGGCGGCGCGACAGCAGCCCACCGCCGCAGTACCCGCCCCTCGAGCGACGTCATGGTGCCCTCTTCCTCGGCCCACTGCGTCACCGGAAAGACGACATCCGCCAGCAGAGCGGTCTCGGACGGTACGACGTCCGCCACCACGAGCAGGTCCAGCGCGGCAAGGCGTTCCCGCACCGATGCGAGCCGCGGCGCCGACACCAGCAGATTGCTCCCGTGAACGAGCAGCGCCCGCGCACCGCCCGCCGTACCCAGCGCGTTGATCAACTCGACCGCGCTCTGACCAGGACCAGGCAGGTCGTCAGGATCCACGCCCCACACCCCAGCAACGTGGGCCCGCGCGGCCGGATCGGCGATGCTGCGGTACCCGGGCAACTGGTCAGCTTTCTGCCCATGCTCCCGACCGCCTTGACCGTTCCCCTGCCCGGTGATGCAGCCGTACCCATTCCCCAGCCGCCCGGGCAGGCCAAGCGCCAGAGCAAGGTTGATACAAGCAGTCACCGTGTCCGTGCCCTTGCTGTGCTGCTCAGCACCACGCCCGGTCAGAATGAACACCCCAGCACCGCCGTGCACCGGCGCAGCAGCCGCAAGCACCCGGGCCGCCCGCCGAATCGTCGCAGCAGGCACGCCCGTCACCCGCTCGGCTCGCTCAGGCCACCAGGCGGCGGTCGAGCGGAACAACCCCTCCGGGTCGTCCGTCCGGTCACTCAGGTACGCCGTGTCCGCAAGCCCTTCCTGCAGTACGACGTGCGTCAGCGCGAGGACCAACGCAAGATCGGTCCCGGGAGTCGCCTGGAGGTGGATCCCCGCGGCTTCCGCAGTCAGCCCGGCAGTCGCCGTACGACGCGGATCGACGACCAGCAGCCCACCGGCGTCGCGCGCGCCCTGCAGATGCGCGACCGCGGGCGGCATCGTCTCGGCGATATTGCTGCCGACCAGCAGCACAGCACCCGCACCACCGAGGTCGGCCAGCGGGAACGGCAGCCCCCGATCGATTCCGAAGGCGCGGTTCGTCGCGGCCGCCGCGGACGACATACAGAACCGTCCGTTGTAGTCGACGTTCGCGGTCTTGAGCGCGACCCGGGCGAACTTACCCAGCGCATACGCCTTCTCGTTGGTCAGCCCACCACCACCGAAGACCGCCACCGCGTCATGACCGTACGAGGCCTGCAACGACCGGATGCGGTCGGCAACGAAGTCCAGCGCGTCGTCCCAACTCGCCTCCACCAACTCACCGGCGGCGTTCCGCATCAGCGGCGTCGTGAGCCGGTCCGGCACCGTGAGAACCTCCGGCGCCGTCCAGCCCTTCCGGCACAGCCCGCCGCGGTTGATCGGGCCACCCTCGAAAGCTTGGATGGCTCGCGGCTGCACCGACACCGCACCCGGCCGGTCGACCGGGTGCAGGGTCGTCGCGCACTGCAGAGCGCAGTACGGGCAGTGAGTGGGGACAGCCGTCACACGCGCTCCCCACTCAGCGGGCCGCCCTTGCGGAGGTAGCAGAAGTACGTCACGGCCAGGCAGACCACGTAGAAGCCGCAGAAGACGTACAGCGCCGGGATCAGCGAACCGAAGTGGCTCGTCGACATCGCGAAGCCGCGCGGGACCAGGAAGCCGCCGTACGCGCCGACCGCGGAGGCGATCCCGATGCAGGCCGCCGCCTCGCGACGTGCCCGGCCCGGGTCGCCCGGCGTGGTCAGCCGGAACACCGCCGGGATCATCCGGTACGTCGATCCGTTCGCGGCGCCGCTGGCGACGAACAGGAACAGGAAGCTGATCAGGAACCCGGCGAAGGTGCCCGCGTTCAGCGAGACGATCGCGGCCAGGATGCCCAGGCCCATCACCACGAACGAGCAGACCGTCACCCGGGCCCCGCCGACCAGGTCGGCCAGCTTGCCGCCGAACGGCCGCGCCACCGAGCCGACCAGCGCGCCGAGGAAGGCGATGTTGGCCCCGGTGACGTCCGGGAACGTGGTCTTGATCAGCAGCGGGAACGCGGCCGAGAACCCGATGAACGACCCGAAGGTGCCGATGTAGAGGAACGAGATGATCCACGTGTGCGGCCGCTTCGCCGCCGTGACCGAGGCCCGGAACGACGAGGTCGCGACGGACAGGTTCGCCATCACCTTCCAGGCCAGTACGGCGGCCAGCACGATCAGCGGGATCCACAGCAGCCCGGCCCGGTTCAGCGACAACCCGGCTCCGGCGACGATCACGATCGGCACCACCAGTTGGACCACGGCGACACCGAGGTTCCCGCCGGCCGCGTTGATGCCGAGTGCGAAGCCCTTCTCCTTCTCCGGGAAGAAGAACGAGATGTTCGTCATGCTGCTCGCGAAGTTGCCGCCGCCGACGCCGGCGGTGGCCGCGACCAGCGCCATCAGCCAGAACGGCGTGTCCGGCCGGGTCAGGAAGTAGGACAGTCCGGCCGTCGGGATCAGCAGGAGCAGCGCGGAGACGATCGTCCAGTTCCGGCCGCCGAACTTCGGCACCGCGAACGTGTACGGCAGCCGCAGCGTCGCGCCGACCAGGCTGGGCAGCGCGACCAGCCAGAACAACTGGTCGGTGCTGTAGGTGAAGCCCGCCTTGGGCATCGACACCACGACGATGCTCCACAGCTGCCAGACAGAGAAGCCGAGGAACTCGGCGAAGATCGACGGCCACAGGTTGCGCTGGGCCACCCGGCGGCCGGTCCGCGCCCAGAAAGTGGCGTCCTCGGGGTCCCACACGTCGATCCAGCGGCCGCGGCGCGGCGCCTCGACCGTGCCGACCGTCCCGGTCCGGTCGCGGGGAGTGACGACCTGCGGTCGTGCCTCGAGCGTCATCGTGCGTCTCCGATCATCCGGCCTCACTTAGTAGGCCAGGACGCTATGACCGGGGTGTTTCCGAGCGGTCATCTGGTTGTTACGCCGCAGAAACGGCTCCCGCACACCGGTCGCGGGGTGGTGAGAGATGACTGGGTACTGTGCCCGTACCGACGGCGAGGGGACAGCGGTGGAACAGGACGAACGGCGGGGCCCGGACAACGGCAACGGGCTTCGGCAGGGCCGGGGCAAGGGGCGCTGGGCGTGGCGGGCCGCGATCGCGGCGGTCCTGATCGGCTGGCTGGTGCTGGGTTCGCTCGGCGGCCCGACGGTCGGCAAGCTGAGCGAGGTCCAGGAGAACGACAACGCGAACTTCCTGCCCAAGCAGGCCGAGTCGACCCTGGTCGCCAACGAGTCGGCCAAGTTCGTCGACTCCAAGGCCCTGCCGTACTTCGTCCTGATCGTGCGCGAGTCCGGCATCACGCCGACGGACCTGGCCAACGCGAAGGCCTTCCTCGCCTCCGTCCCGGCGATGGACCTCGGCGATGGCAAGACCATCGGCGACAACCTGGCCGCACCGGCCACGACGATCGTCCCGTCCGAGGACCAGAAAGCGCTGCTGCTCACGGTCGAGATCGACGGCGACCGGGCCGATGAAGTGGTCAAGGACGGCGAGACCGTGCTCTTCGCGGTCGCCGACACGATGCGCACCGACATCAAACAGACCCTCACTCCGACCGGTCTCGATGTCTACGTGACCGGTCCGGGTGGTGTGTTCGCGGACTTCGTGGTGGCGTTCAGCGGCATCGACGGGATCCTGCTCGGTGTCGCGCTCGCGGTCGTCTTCGTCATCCTGCTCATCGTCTACCGCAGCCCGGTGCTGCCGATCGCCGTTCTGCTCACCGCCGTCTTCGGTCTGGCCCTCGCCGCGCTGGTGGTGTACCCGCTGGCCAAGAGCGACGTAATCGAACTGAACGGGCAGAGTCAGGGCATCCTGTTCATTCTGGTCGTCGGGGCCGCGACCGACTACTCGCTGCTGCTGGTGTCGCGCTACAAGGAGGAGCTGCACGACTATGCCAGCAAGTACCAGGCGATGCGGATCGCGTGGCGGGCCGCGGTCGAGCCGATCGCGGCCAGCGCGACGACCGTCATCCTCGGCCTGCTCTGCCTGCTGCTCTCCCAGCTCGGCAGCACCAAGGGTCTCGGCCCGGTCGGCGCGATCGGTATCGCCGGCGCCTTCGTCTCCGCGATGACGTTCCTGCCCGCGATCCTGCTGGCCTTCGGGCGGCGGATCTTCTGGCCGTCGATCCCGCGGCTCGACCACGTGCACGCCCGCGACCAGGTCGGCGGCCGCAAGCTCTGGGGCCGGGTCTCCGGACTGGTCGGCCGCCACCCGCGCCGGGTCTGGGTGATCACCGCGCTGGCCCTGCTCGCGTGTGCCGCGTTCCTGCCGACGTTCAAGGCGAGCGGTACGTCGCAGGAGGACCTGTTCCTGAACAAGGTCGAGTCCGTCACCGGCCAGGAGGTGCTCGGCCGGCACTTCGACGCCGGCGCCGGTACGCCGGTCCAGATCCTCACGCCGGCCGACCAGGCCGACCAGGTGGTCCAGACCGCGTCGAAGGTCGACGGCGTCGCCACGGCGTCCGCCTCCGTGGCTCCCGGCGTACCGCCGAAGGTCGTCGACGGGAAGGTGCTGGTCCAGGCCACGCTGAACGTCCCAGCGGATTCGCCGGAAGCCACCAAGGTGGTCGAGCATCTGCGGACCGAGCTGGACACGGTCAGTCCGGACGTCCTGGTCGGCGGCAGTACGGCGATCAACCTCGACGTACTCGACGCCAGCAAACGTGATCTGCGCGTGATCATCCCGACCATCCTGGCGGTGATCTTCGTCGTGCTGATGCTGTTGCTGCGCTCGATCGTCGCGGCGGTGCTGCTGGTGGTCGCGAACGTGCTCTCGTTCGGCGCGACCGTCGGGGTGAGTGCGATCGCGTTCAACCACATCTTCGACTTCCCCGGCGCGGACCCGAGCATCCCGCTCTACGCGTTCGTCTTCCTGGTTGCCCTCGGCATCGACTATTCGATCTTCCTGATGACCAGGGTGCGGGAGGAATCCCAGGAACAAGGCACCAGACCGGGCATCCTGGTCGGCCTCGCGGTCACCGGTGGCGTGATCACCTCGGCCGGGGTGGTGCTCGCGGCCACGTTCTCGGCGCTCGCGGTGCTGCCGATCCTGTTCCTGGTCCAGATCGCGTTCATGGTCGCGTTCGGCGTACTGCTGGACACCACCGTGGTCCGCTCGCTGCTGGTGCCGTCGCTGGCCTACGACATCGGCAAGCGGGTCTGGTGGCCCAGCAAGCTCTCGTCCTAGTGCCCTGCGGCACTAAGGTGCGAGCTATGGAGACGTTCGAGGGCACGATCGTGGTGAACGACGGGGGCGGCGCCTGGGTGGAGGTGCCGGGCGAGGTGATCGCCGGACTCGGTGGCGGCGGGCGGATCCCGGTGCACGCGACGTTCGACGGCGTCGCGTACCGCGGCTCGATCGCGTCGATGGGCGGCTGCATGGCGCTCGGCATCCTGAAGAGCATCCGCACCGAGCTCGGCAAGGGCGCCGGTGACCCGGTCACCGTCACGCTGACGCGGGATGCGGCCGAGCGGACAGTGGAGGTGCCGGCGGATCTCGCCGCGGCGCTCGAGGAGGCCGGGCTGCGGAAGGCGTTCGACGCGCTGAGTTACAGCCACCGCCGCGAGCACGTGAACGCGATCAATGACGCGAAGAAGCCGGAGACCCGCGCCCGCCGGATCGGCAAGGCGCTGGAGATCCTCAAGTCCTCTTGAGCCGTGGCTGTGTCGGGTCGCCTGTAACTACCGACTTCGTTAACCTCGCGAGCAGGGGGTCGAGGAAGTGAGGAGCCCATGGCAGACACGAGAGCGACTGACCACGGCAGATTCGCACTGCCCACCAAGAACCTGCCCGCACCGCAGGTCCGTGACCTACCCGAACCACCCAGCCAGACCTGGAAGATCGTCGGCCCCGGCATGGTCGGCGCGGGTGTCGGCCTGGCGTCCGGTGAGTTCATCCTCTGGCCGTACATCTCCAGTCAGGTCGGCCTGGTGTTCCTCTGGGGCGCCGTCGTCGGCGTGATCGTCCAGTGGTTCCTGAACATGGAGATCGAGCGGTACACGCTGGCCACTGGTGAGACAGCGTTGACCGGCTTCAACCGCTACGGCAAGCACTGGGGCCTGTTCTTCGCGATCATGACGTACTTCGCGAACATGTGGCCCGGCTGGGCGACCAGCTCGGCCGCGATGCTGACGTACCTGTTCGGTGCCGGCGATCCGCGCTGGATCGCGATCGGCATCCTGCTCGTCATCGGCGTGATCCTGACCCTCGCGCCGGTCGTCTACGTCATGCTGGAGCGGCTGATCCTGGTCAAGATCCTCGCCGTCGCCCTGCTGGTGATCCTGGCGCTGGCCTTCGCGATCCGGGCGAAGACCTACCACGCGCTCGGCGACGCGGTCACCCACCCGGAGTTCCCGGCCGACCAGCTCGGTTTCGCCCTGATCATGGGTGCGATCGCGTACGCCGGAGCCGGCGGTGGCCAGAACCTGGTGCAGAGCAACTGGATCCGGGACAAGGGTTTCGGCATGGGCGTGCATGTGCCGCGGCTGACCTCGCCGATCACCGGCGAGACCGAGGCCGACCCGACCGCGAACGGCTATGTGTTCGAGCCCGACGAGGCGAACATGGCCCGCTGGAGGCGCTGGTGGAAGTTCGCCAACATCGAGCAGCTCGCGACGTTCGTGGCCATCACGATCGTCACGATCGTGTTCACCTCGATGCTCGCGCACGCGACGCTGTTCGGCAACGAGAATGTCAAGAACAACATCAGCTTCCTGAAGATCGAGGGCACCACGCTGCAGTCCCTGGTCGGCGACTGGTTCGGCTACCTGTTCTGGGCGATCGGCGCGTTCGCGCTGTTCGCGGCCGCGGCAGGCATCGTCGACTACACGTCGCGGCTGGCTGCGGACATGATCAAGGCCCGCTATCTGCGCTCCTCGGCGGTCAGCGAGTCCAAGCTGTACTTCTGGCTGGTCTGGGGACTGGTTGCCTTCGGCATCGCCGTGCTGCTGGCCGGCCTGGACCAGCCGCTGGTGCTGCTGGTCATCTCCGCCTGCACCGCGGGCACGATGATGTTCGTGTACTCCGGCCTGCTGTGGTACATGAACTCGCGCGCCCTGCCGCAGGCCATCCGGATCAACCTGGTCCGCACGCTGGTGATGGTCTTCGCCTTCCTGGCGTTCGGGTTCCTCGCCGTGTTCACCGTCATCGACCAGATCAAGAACAACTTCTGACCCTGGGACCCCGGGGTACGCCGTACCCCGGGGTCACTTGAAGTCGGTCAGGGACTCCGCGACGACCCGCTCGGCCTCGGTACGGCGTTCGACCACGACGCCACTGCTGTCACGGACCTTCCGGTACAGGTCGACCGACGCCTTCAACGCCCGCAGGCAGTCGTCCCGGTCCACCGTGGCCACGGTCTGGCGGAAGTCCGGCACCAACTCCGGCACCAGGGTCTCCAGCCGCCGTACGCCGGAGGGCTTCGCGGTGCGACCGCGAACGGCGAGCGGCGCGATCGCGAGGCCACGGATCGCACTCAGGCTGTCGGCGGCCTCGAAGAGTTCACCGCGGGCGATCTTCACCCCGACGTAGTGGACCCAGCCCCAGAACCGGTCCTCGATCCACTGCGGGTCCCGCTGCGGCCACCTGGCCGGGCCACCCGGAGTCAGATCGACGGTGTCGTCCCGCTGCCAGAGCACCAGGCCGTCCTCCACTCGTTCACGCAGATCCTCCTGCGTGACGAACTTCAGATCGACGTGCAGCAGGGGCGGCCCGTAGAGCGCGATCAGCAGCCGCCGCTCGCCGACGTGTTCGCCGGTGAAGCTCGTCAGCAGCGGGCCGAGCCGCCCGGCGAAGGTCTGGGCGTCGGCCAGGACTGCCGCATGCCCCTCCGGAGTGCAGACGAGCACCAGATCCAGGTCCGAGTACTCGTCACTCGTCCCGGTCGCGATCGATCCGCCGGCGACGACGGCCAGCAGCCGCTCGTCGGCCGCGGCCTCGGCGACGACAACCTCCGCGATCTCCCGAAGGTGCACAGGAACCTGGTCGATCGGTGTGGTCACAACTCCTCCTCGGGGTGCGTGGTCAGTGCGTGAGCATCAGGATCAGCCGGACGACGAAGGACAGCGCGAGGACCGCGACACAGGCGATCCGCAACGGCGTCGCATTCGGTCGCAGCGGCAGGAACACGCCCAGCAGCAACGGGATCGAGGCGATCATCATCCAGGTGTACGAGTCGTCCATGACGTCGAGAGTGCGGTGACTGCACTCCAGGTACGCCGTGACGTCCGTCGGGCAACTGGCGTTCGCTCCGGCGTAGTGGACGATCTCGACCACCGCAAGCACGAGATTCGCGATCACGATCAGAAAGGCCGTTGCCCGCCACACCTGATCCTTCGTCCGTACGTCGTCCTGAACCCACACCGCAGTCACGCTACTGCTTGTCCGGTGCATTCTCCTGGCAATTACCGGACCACAAGACTGCCCCAGCGCGGCGCGTACGACGGCACGACCGACTGGCAGTCGACGATCTGCGGAGCGTCGGTGGTGAAGCCCCAGATCCAGCCCAGGCGGTCGATCCGGCCGTCCTTCAGTGAGAACGAGACCGGCTTGCCGACCTTCGCCGGGTCGTTCGACGCGGTCACCACGCCGGTCGCGACCGCAACGGGTCCGCCGGCGACCAGGCAGTCGATCCGGCCCTCGACGTCCACCCCGGACCCACGCCGATCCGCGAAATGGAAGTCCCCCTGAACCTCCGTCGGGTTGCCGCCGGCCGGGACCCGAGCCGCGAGCTTGAACCGCAGCGTGGAATCACCGAGCAGCGCGGCGACCATGGTCCCGCTGTCGGCGGCCTGCGCGACCGTCGTACCGCTCGCCGCCGGTGCCTGCCGGGCGCCGTGGACCTGGAAGCCGCCTTCGGTCAGCGGGAACGTCGGCGCGGTGCCCTGCAACAGGCTCACCGGCGCGCCGAAGAAGCCCCAGATCCAGCTGATCCGGTCCTGCCGGCCACCGTCGTACACGGTCATCGAGACGTTCTTCCCGACCATCTCCAGCGGCAGGCCCGGGTTGTCGGCCGCGTCGATCACACCGGTGACCACCGCCACCTCGTCGACCGCCTTCAGACTGGTGATCGGGCCGCTGAACTCCGCGAGCAACTTCCCGTCCGGCTTGCGGTGTACGACGTGGAAGGTTCCGGACGGATGCAGCGGGTCGGTGGCCCGCCCGTCGATCTCGAACCTGACCGGATCGCCGGCGAAGTCAGGACCCCACTCCGGCCCGAGCGTGCCGCCACCCGCGCCGACCACCCGCATGACGCCCGTCGTACCGCCATGGTCGTTGCCAGCAGCAACCGCCGACGGCACGGCGCCGGCGGTCGCCATCAACGCCGCTACCCCGACGGCCAACCGCCGTACGAATCCCCGGCTTCCCACGCGAACCCCTCCTCTGTCGGCTCGCCGCGTGCGGGCCACCGAGAAGACGTTTCCATCCGGACAGCGGCCGGGGATCCATCCCGAGAACCAACCGTCTCCCTCCGCCGAGGGAGATCAGCGCTGGTACGGCTGCGGTGCTCCGTTGACGGTGGTGAAGATCGAGTAGACCGAGGTGGTCGCGGTCACGAAAAGGCGGTTGCGCTTCGCGCCGCCGAAGGTGAGGTTGGACACCGTCTCGGGGACGAGGAGCTTGCCGAGCAGCGTGCCGTCCGGGTGGTAGACGTGCACACCGTCCGCCGCCGAGGCCCAGATGCGGCCCTGGGTGTCGAGGCGGATGCCGTCGAAGATCCCGTTGCCGCACTCGGCGAACAGTGCGCCGCCGGACAGCTTGTCGCCCTCGACGGTGAAAACGCGGATCGTCCCCTCCTCCGAATCGGTGATGTAGAGCAACGATTCGTCCAGCGAGAAGACCAGCCCGTTCGGGCGGTTGAAGTCGTCGGCGACCCGGGTCAGCACGCCGTCGGTCGACACCCGGTAGACGTGACAGCCGCCGGTCTCGATCTGGCCCTTGTAGCCCTCGTAGTCGCTGTCGATCCCGTACGCCGGGTCGGTGAACCAGACCGAGCCGTCCCGCTTCACCACGACGTCGTTCGGGCTGTTCAGCCGCTTCCCGTCGTACTCCGAGGCCAGCACCGTGATCGCGCCGTGGTGCGCGGTCCGGGTGACCCGCCGGTTCCCGTGCTCGCAGCTGACGAGGCGGCCCTCGGTGTCGAGCGTGTGCCCGTTGGTGTTCCCGGCCGGCTGCCGGAACACCGACACCTGGTACGACGTCTCGTCCCAGCGCAGGATGCGGTCGTTCGGGATGTCACTCCAGAGCAGATAGCGGCCGGCCGGCGAGTACACCGGTCCCTCCACCCACCGGCCCCCGGTCCACAACCGCTCGAGCAACTTGTCCCCACGGATGCCGGCGAACCGGTCGTCCAGCGATTCCCAGACGGCCGGCGCGGTTCCGGCCAACGGCTCGAGGATGGTCATCAGCACTCTCCAAGGGCTCGACTGTGCGTCAGCCGGAAAGACTATTCCCTCGGGGCCGCCCATGGTTGCGGTGCGCCGGATGCGGTCAGCAGCCAAGACCAGACCGCGTTCGTCGCGGTGATGAACAGCCGGTTGCCCTTCGGTCCGCCGAACGTCAGGTTGGAGACGACGTCAGGCAGCAGGAGCTTGCCGATCAGCGTGCCGTCGGGGTCGAAGCAGTGCACACCCTCGTGCGTCGCGGCCCAGACCCGACCCGCGTCGTCCAGCCGGATGCCGTCGAACATGCCGGCCTCGCAGGGCGCGAAGACCTCGCCGCCGATCAGCTTGCCGCCGTCCACCTCGAAGCGGCGGATGTGCTTGCCCGGGGTGTCGACGACGTACAACTGGGACTCGTCGAGCGAGAACGCCAGCCCGTTCGGCCGGATGAAGTCGTCCGCGACCACGCTCAGCGCGCCGTCCGGGGCGATCCGGTAGACATGGCAGCCGTCGATCTCCTGCCCTGCCGCGTGACCCTCGTAGTTCGACGTGATCCCGTACGGCGGGTCGGTGAACCAGATCGAGCCGTCCCGCCTGACGACCACGTCGTTCGGGCTGTTCAGCTGCCTCCCGTCCAGGTGTGACGCCAGCACCGTCCGCGTCCCGTCGTACTCGGTCCGGACGACCTGGCGCTCGCCCTGGGAACAGCTGACCAGGCGGCCCTCGCGGTCGATCGTGTTGCCGTTGACGTACCCCGACGGCTGGCGGAAGACGCTCACGTCGCCGGAGACCTCGTCCCAGCGCAGCAGCCGGTCGTTGGGGATGTCGCTGAAGATCAGGCAGCGCCAGGCCGGTGAGTACGCCGGACCCTCCAGCCAGCGGCCGCCGTCGTACAGGCACTCGACGTACTCGTCCCCCGCGATCTTGCCGAACCGCTCGTCGAGCACCTCGAGCTCGGCCCGGATCCGGGTCGGTGCGGCGGACAGCGTGATGGTCATGTTCCTCCTTTGTCGAATGTCATCCTGCTACAGTTCTAGATCACAGGATGAGGTTTGGTAAAGGGTGACAATGACCATAGATGAAACCGACCGCAAGCTGCTCACCGAGCTCCAGCTGGACGCGACCCAGTCGTACGCCACGCTCGGCCAGGTGGTCGGGATGTCGGCCGGGGCCACGCACGAGCGGGTCCGGAAGCTGAAGGCGGCCGGCGTGATCCGGCGGACCGCGGTCGAGGTCGACCCGGCCGCCGTCGGGCAGGGCGTACTGGCGTTCGTCCTGCTGGACGCGGACGCCTGGATGGGCGACGAGCCCACACTCCGCGCGCTGGAGGAGATCCCGGCGGTCCAGGAGGCGCACATCATCGCCGGCCCGGCGTCCGTCCTGGTGAAGGTGCGCACGGCGACCACCGAGGACCTGCAGGCGACCCTGCGCGCTCTCCACCAGGTGGACGGCGTCACCAGCACGCAGACCATCGTCGTGCTGGAGTCCTGCTTCGAGCGGCCGCCCGCTGTGATGTAGCCGGGATGTGAGGAACGCCCTCCCCGCTGGAGGCCCGCTTGACCCTAGACTCAGGCTGGCCGAAGGGAGTCACCTGTGTCCGACAGCAAGAAGATCACCAAGGTGCTGATCGCCAACCGTGGCGAGATCGCCGTCCGGGTCGTCCGGGCCGCCGCCGACGCGGGGCTCGGGAGCGTCGCCCTGTACGCCGACCAGGACCGCGACGCCCTGTTCGTCCGGCTCGCCGACGAGGCGTACGCGCTGGACGGGTCGACACCGGCCGACTCCTACCTGAACATCACCAAGATCCTCGACGTCGCGGCCCGGTCCGGCGCCGACGCCGTCCACCCCGGCTACGGCTTCCTGGCCGAGAACGCATCCTTCGCGCAGGCCGTTCTGGATGCCGGACTGATCTGGATCGGTCCGCCGCCGTCGGCGATCGACTCCCTCGGCGACAAGGTCAAGGCGCGGCACATCGCCGAGAAGGTCGGCGCACCACAGGTTCCCGGTACGCCGGACCCGGTCGGTGGGGCTGACGAGGTGGTGGCCTTCGCCGAGGAGTACGGGCTGCCGATCGCGATCAAGGCGGCGTACGGCGGTGGCGGCCGCGGGATGAAGGTCGCGCGGACGCTGGAGGAGATTCCCGAGCTGTTCGAGTCCGCGACTCGCGAGGCTGTGAGCGCGTTCGGCCGGGGTGAGTGCTTCGTCGAGCGGTACCTGGACAAGCCGCGGCACGTCGAGACCCAGTGCCTGGCCGATGCCCACGGCAACGTTGTGGTCGTCTCCACGCGAGACTGCTCGCTGCAGCGCCGGTACCAGAAGCTGGTCGAGGAAGCGCCTGCGCCTTTCCTGACCTCATCGCAACTGGAGACGCTGTACACGTCCTCCAAGGCGATCCTGCGTGAAGCCGGGTATGTCGGCGCCGGTACCTGCGAGTTCCTGGTCGGTCAGGACGGGCTGATCTCGTTCCTCGAGGTGAACACCCGCCTGCAGGTCGAGCACCCGGTCAGCGAAGAGGTCACCGGCCTCGACCTGGTCCGGGAGATGTTCCGGATCGCCGACGGCGAGGAGCTCGGGTACGACGATCCCGTCGTGTCCGGACACTCGATCGAGTTCCGGATCAACGCCGAGGACGGCGGACGCGGCTTCCTGCCCGCACCGGGCACGCTGACCCGCTGGCACGCGCCGTCCGGCCCGGGCATCCGGCTCGACGGCGGCTACGACCAGGGCGAGACCGTGCCGGGCGCGTTCGACTCGCTGGTCGCGAAGCTGATCGTCACCGGCCGGGACCGGACCCAGGCGCTGGAGCGGTCGCGGCGCGCGCTCCGCGAGTTCGTCGTCGAGGGAATGCCGACGGTCATCCCGTTCCACTCCGCCGTGGTGTCCGACCCGGCCTTCGTCGGCGACGACGGCTTCAAGGTCCACACCCGCTGGATCGAGACCGAGTACGACAACCAACTCACGCCGTACGACGGACCCACCGCCGAGATCCCGGAACCCGCCGAACGCGAGAAGGTGACCGTCGAGGTCGGCGGAAAGCGCCTCGAGGTCGTGCTGCCCGCTGGACTCGGCGCGTCCGCGGTCGCGGCTGGCGGTGGCGCTGGCGCTGGCGCTGGCGTTAAGAAGAAGCCTGCCCGTCGGGCGGGTGGCTCGGGCAAGGCCTCGGCCGCCTCCGGCGACTCGCTGACCTCGCCGATGCAAGGCACCATCGTCAAGATCGCCGTAGAGGAAGGCGCGACGGTGGCCGAAGGCGACCTGATCGTCGTCCTCGAGGCAATGAAGATGGAACAACCCCTCAACGCCCACAAATCCGGCACAGTCACCGGCCTCACCGCCGAGGTCGGCGCAACCGTCACCGCCGGGGCCATCCTCTGCGAAATCAAGGACTGATCAAGCGCGCCTCGGGACCGACTGCAGGCCGAACTCGAAGGTGCTGTCGGGTCCGGCGAGGTAGTCGGCCTGTCCAACCGGGCTCGCAGGTGGGGAAAGTCCGCGGCGATCTAGTGCGCTTTCGTCAGGATTCCCTGCATCGCCTGCTCGCGATCCCGTCCACCGCGAACCCTGCTTTGTCCTAGACGGTGAGGGTCCGGTCGTCGTATCTCGACTTCCCCGTCCGTTCAGCAAGTAGCTCCCGAAGGCCTGCCCGAACCACGGGGGTGCCATGTCAACATCCCGTGTAGGCCGACCGCCGGCTCCGAGGCCGCCGTACGCCAGTCCGCCGCCTCCAGATCCGGCAGCTCGATCTCGGCGCAGCTGACCGTTGTGCACGGCCCTACTTGCCGCAGTTGTTGCACCAGGCAACATCCACAGGCTCGGGCAGCTGTGCACGGAATGTACTTGACCTGTGGATAACACAATCTCTTGAAAACAAGGGCTTCTGAGCTTCAGAAACTGTCGGTGGCGGTGTCTAGAGTCTGTGGCATGGAACTACTGGGTGAGCGACCGGTGTGGTCGATGAGTGGCGCGGAGAGACTCGCCACCCTCGACGCGCTGCATGCCGAGCTCGCCCGCCTGGAGACCTACCGTCTCCACGTGATCTCCGGCCTGGACGACATCGGATACGCCCAGGAGATCGGCGCCCACGACACCGCCCAGTTGCTGGCCTTCCGCTACCGCATCGACCGCCCCGAGGCGCGCCGCGACGTACGCCTCGCCCTAGCCCTGTCCAAGTACGCCGAGGTAGAGGCAGCCCTCCCCGCACCCGACCACCCCGTCGATCCAGACCACCCCGTCGATCCCGGCCAATCCGTCGATCCAGACCAATCCGTCGATGCCAGCCAGCCCACAGATCCAACTCGGCCGGATGCCCCAACTCAGACAGACGAGCCGGGCCTACACGACGATGAGACCGACGACCGGGACAGGGCGACTGATGTGTACCTGCGACCCGCCCAGGCGGACGCGATCGTCTCCGCGCTGGAGCGAGTCCCGAGCACTGTCCCCGCCGAGGACGTCGCCGTCGCCGAGCAGCAACTGGTCAACCTCGCCCGCCACCTGTCTCCCGGCGAACTCCGCAAAGCCGGCCAGCGGATCCGCGACGTACTCGACACCGACGGCCCCGAGCCCGACGAACGGAAGGCGTACGACCGCGAGAGCCTGACTCTCTTCACCGCCCCCAACGGAGTGAAGTTCCGCGGCTACCTGGCCAACGAGAACGCCGAACTCCTCAGATCCCTCATCCACGCCGGCGCCCGCCCCCACAAGACGGTCGACGGCCGGCTCGACCCCCGCCCACGCGACAAGCGCCAGGCCGACGCCCTCACCACCACCCTCACCATCGCAGCCACCGCCTACGACACCAGCCCACCCCATCCCCGCAGGCCCTCCACCCCCGCCCCCACCACACCAGCCACCGACGGCGCCCAAGGCCCCCACACACCAAACGCCAAGGGCAACTCAGGCAGCCACACGACAACTGCTGGCACAGACACAGGCACCACGGCAGCTGCTCACGCCAACCCAGGCAACGCCACGGCAAATGCTGACGGCAACCCCGGCGATCCGACAGCAGGTACTGT